>JACRIU010000028.1 GCA_016235775.1 Hydrogenophilales bacterium | reverse complement strand
TCCAGCCGTTACCTCGACAATTACCTCGGCTGGTTCAGGGCGCTCGACCGGTCGCCAGGTTTCAGCCCGGATCCCGCATCGCTCTTGGAAATGGCAATCAGAGTATGAGAGCATCACTATCATTCGACAGAAGAGCCTTTGCAAAAGGGGGAACAAGGGGGATTTAGATGTTGCGTCAATGCTTCAAATCCCCCCTGCCCCCCTTTTTTACCCGCAAGGAGTACGCTGGCGGAGAGGGGTCGGGGGAGAGGTGGACAAACAAGCCTGCTAAATGCCGGCACATCAACGATGCATTGCCGGCAGGGATGCCGGCGCTACAAAACCATCGTTTCCATTCTCACGCTAGGTGCTAGCTCAATTCTTGCTTTGCACTGCCGCTGCTTTGGGTTGGCTCGCGCCGAGGTTGCGCTCGATCTGAAAGCTCTTGATCACGCCCGGCACCAGTTTGCCATCGGCGAACACCAAACCCGGCGTGCCGCTGATCCAGGCTTTTTTGGCGATTTCCTGAATGGCCTGGAATGGAACCTCGCAGGGCTTTTCCGATGCGGTGGGTTCTTTGCCTTGGAGCATCAACTCGTCCCAGGCTTTGGCGCGATCTTCGGCGCACCAGACCAGCTTGGCTTTGCGTTCGGCATCCGGATGAATTTCGACGAGGGGGAAAAGGAAGGTGTAGATGGTAACGTCGCTGACCTTGGCCAATTCTTTCTCCAGCTCTTGGCAGAAGGGGCACTCAGGATCGGAGAACACGGCGACTTTGCGGCTGCCGTTGCCTTTGACTTTGACAATCGCTTTATCCAGCGGCAGCGAGGCGAAATCGACGTGCTGCAATTCCTGGGTGCGCGCTTCCACCAAGTCTTTATTGGTTTTGAGATCAATCACTTTGCCGATGATGGCAACGTTGGCGTTTTCGTCGGTGTAGAAAACGTTCAAGCCGTTGAGCACCACTTCATACAAGCCGCCGTAGGGCGCTTTGGTGATGGCGCCAAGTTGCGCGCCGGGCATGCGCTCGGTGAGCAGCTTGCGTATTTCATCTTGATTCGCGCTGTGCGCGGCGCCGATGGTGGTGAATAAGGATAAGGCAAGTACGGTACGTTTCAACATTTGAATACCCTCGATAAAAGTGTGAATGATAGAGCGCTAAAAACTTCAACAGTCGAGAACTGCGCTACTCCCGGCTGATCTTCAGCACGCCTAACTGAATCGCCCTGGCCGTCGCTTGCGCGCGTGTCTGCACGCCGAGTTTGGACAGGATTTTGCGTACGTGATTTTTTACGGTGTGCGGGCTGATTTCGAGCAGCGCGGCGATCTGAATATTGGTATGGCCATCTTTAATCCGGCGCAGGATTTGCGCCTCGCGGCCGGTGATGGTGTGCTGGGTGCGCGCGATATCGTGGCCTTCGCGTTCTTCCTGCGCCAGAACGCGGCTCAAGGTCGCATCCATGAACGGCATCAGGATTTTCAGAATGTAAGTCAGTCGTGGCGAAAACGGCTCCGGCACGCGCGCGAAGCAGTAGTAGCTCTTGATCGTGCCGTCGGCGCCGCGCATACCGTGCGCGGCGGCGTTGCGCAGTTCATGGCGCTGCAACAGCTCAAACCATGCATGATCACAATTAATGTCTTGGCTGGTTCTACCGATCAGACAGGGATGGCAAGTCGCTTCCCAGTGTCCCATCATCTGCCGCAGCAAGCCGGCCTCCGGTTCACACACCGCCGCGAAATGTTCGTCATTGAAGTAACGGCTGCTGGAAAAGCGGAACATGCGCATGCTCTGCTCGTACCCCGAGCTGACGCCGCAGACCAGAATCTCGTGCGGCAGCAGGCTCTGCAACACGCCCTGGGTCCAGGAAAAGAAATGGTGCCGCTTGAGCACGCGCATGGAGGCATCGATGATATCCACGAGAAACTGCCGCTCCTCATGGGAAAGCGTCACCTCGGCGGGCAGCATTTGGTCGAACTCGTCGGAGTTCATCATGGAGTAAGTCTGCTCGATTTCACTTAGATGGGTATTCAATTCCCGCCTCACACGCTGTGCCAGTGGCATGCTTTGCATGCGGTGTTTGTTTTTATGCCGAGAAGCAATGCGCTATCCAATTGCACCGCGTCTCCCCTGTCGTGATGCCGGAAAAGGGGCAAGACTACGGATGAAACGTGACAAATCGATTTTTTGTTTATGAAGCTTGCATGACGGAATTTGTTCAATGCATAGGTCGAATGGGCTATTTGCTTTTCGCGTCTTGAATAGCGCATGCGGAATTTGAATCGTTACGGTAAATGAGTCACTCGGGCTATGTCGAGTGACACGGGCGCCCGATTGCTTGTCATGCCGCGCTGATAAGGTGGCCTCATTCGCGAGCCATGTCGGCTTGCTTTGACATGATCGACTAGAATTGAAATTGGAAGCCCTGTGAAAAAACTCCTTATCGCCCTCGCCCTCGGCGCCTGTGTCGCGGCCCCGGCATCGGCTACGACTGCTTCCTATTCATTCAATTGCCTCACTAACAGCAACGCCGCCAACTGCGGCATCGGGCAAGCGCAGCTATTTATGGATGTGAGCGATACGCTTGTCGCCAGCCAGGTGCTATTCGAATTCCGCAATACGGGCCTCGCCGCTTCTTCCCTCACCGATATTTATTTCGACGACGGCACGCTGCTTGGCATCGCGCAGGTGATCAACGGCGCCGGCGTCAGCTTTACGCCGCCAGCTATCCCGGGCAATTTGCCGGGCGCGAATAATGCGAGTCCCGCGTTCCAAACCACGGCCGGTTTCTCCGCCGATTCCGATGCACCGGTCTCGCTCAATGGCGTCAACCCCGGCGAGAAAGTCGGCATTCTGTTTAATCTCATATCGGGCAAGAGCTTCGCGGATGTGGTTAATGCCCTGGTGATCGCCGGTGGCGAAAATGGGCTGCGCGTGGGCGTCCATGTCCAAAACTTTGGCAACGGCGGTAGCGAGAGCTTTATCAACAATGTCTCGCCTGTGCCCGAGCCCGGGAAGTGGTTGATGATGCTCGCCGGTATCTCGGTCATCGCCGCCCGCGCGATGCGGCGGTAGTCTTCGTGTCAGACGCAATGCTTCATATTCGGGCCATGCCCGCAGCGCTTCACGCTAATAGCTTGTATGGGCCGGACGGCTCGCTTAGCATAGGCGACTCAATCCCGAGCCCTAGCATGCGCCTATTGGTTATTTGTTCAGCCCTGATCTTCTCGCCGCTGGTGGCGCACGCCGATATTTACGGCTACACCGACGCGGCGGGCACGCTCGTGCTCTCCGATGTGAAGCAAGACAACCGCTATGCCTTGCTGCTGCAAACCGAGATCGCGAAAAATCCTGCGCTGGCGGCGCCGCTCGTCGGCGGCCGCATCAATTGGGCGAATCAAAAGCGCTATGCCGCATTGGTGGCGCAAACCGCGCAGACCTATCAACTGGATGAGGCGCTGCTGCATGCGTTGATCTCCACCGAATCCGGCTACCAGCCGGGCGCGCTGTCGAAAAAGGGCGCCATCGGCTTGATGCAGGTGATGCCCGGCACCGGCAAGCGTTATGGCGCGCAGGATTTGAATGATCCGACGCAAAATCTCGCAGCCGGTGCGCGCTATCTGCGCGATCTGCTGCGTCAATTCAACAACGATTTGCCGCTCGCGCTCGCCGCTTATAACGCGGGCGAAAACGCGGTGCTGCGTTACGGCAAACGTATCCCACCGTATCGGGAAACCCAACAATACGTCCCGCGCGTGCTGGCGCTGTATAAAAAATTCCAGGCCAGCATATGAAACTCGCGTAGCGAGCCTACGCCCCTCTCGACCCATGTGCGGGGACTGCGGAAGGGTCGCTGCGTCATACCCCAAATATCATGGATTGCCCAAAATTTAGCTGGCTAGTCCCTGAATTCGCAATAAATTTTACTCTCCAATGCCATGCCTATATCGATGCCATCTTGCTGGCAGCTAAAAGTGTCGTCTCATTGTCATGATTGGCAGTCAAGATACCCGGCTTTTGCAATCGCTGAGAAATCAAAAGGAGACAACCCATGTCGCGAATGCAAGGCAATAATTTGATTCAACGCGGCTTTACGCTGATTGAGCTGTTGGTGGTCTTGGTGATTCTCGGTCTGCTGATCGGTTATGTGGGGCCGAAGTATTTTGCGCAACTCGGTAAATCGGAAGTGAAAGTCGCGCGCGCGCAAATCAGCGCATTCTCCAAAGCGCTGGATCAATATCGATTGGACCTCGGCCACTATCCCAATACCGAACAAGGCTTGAGCGCGCTGGTGGCGAAACCGGCGAGTGAGTCGAAGTGGGAAGGCCCCTATCTGGAAAAAACCGTTCCCAAGGATCCCTGGGATCGCCCCTACCAATACAAAAGCCCAGGCGATCACGGCGACTATGATTTGTTCTCCTTAGGCAAGGACGGCGCAGCGGGCGGTACGGGGGACAACGTGGATATCACGAGTTGGTAAACCTTTTTTAGCCACGAATTAACACGAATTAACACGAATTGACACGAATTGACACGAATGATGATGAAACATCCTTTTCTGCCGTGCTTAAGCGTCGAGTGTGCCCCTGCGTTAGGGCAAGTGTTTTTAATTAGTGCCAATTCGTGTTAATTCGTGGCTAAAAGTGTTTTTATAAAATGAAATTCAACGTCAAAGCCCTGCGCGCCGGAGAAGGGCTCACCGCCCTGGCCCTGGACGCGGCGAACGAGATCGACGCGGCGCACCAAGCCGAGGCGCAGGGCTATACCGTGCTCGCGGTTTCGACGCGCAAGGGCTTGGCAGGGCTTGCTCGCGGTAATTCGCGCTTTCCGCTGGTGCTATTCAGCCATGAGCTGCTCGCGTTGCTGAATGCGGGCTTGCCGCTGGTGGAAGCGGTCGAGACGCTGGCGGAAAAAGAGCATCGCCCGGAAGTGAAGCGGGTGATCGAACAAGTGATCGGCCACCTTTTCGAGGGCAAAACCTTGTCGCAAGCGCTGGAGCAATTTCCCGCCACGTTTCCCGCGCTGTATGTCTCCACCGTGCGCGCGGCGGAACGCACCGGCGATTTGCCGGAAGCGCTCACGCGCTATATCGCGTATCAAACCCAGCTCGATTCGGTAAAAAAGAAGCTGCTGTCGGCGTCGATCTACCCGGTCTTGCTGTTGAGCGTGGGCGGCTTGGTAACGCTGTTCCTGCTGGGTTATGTGGTGCCCAAGTTCAGCCGGATTTTCGAAGGCATCGGCGGCGACATTCCGCTGCTGTCGAAACTGCTGATCCAGTGGGGCGTATTAATTGAAGCGCACGCGGCGCAAATGGGCATCGGCGCGCTGGTGCTGGTGGGTCTCGCGTTTTATTTGGCGCGCTTGCCTGAAACCCGGCGCTGGGTCGGACGCACGCTGTGGGGCATCCCCGCCATCGGCGAGCGCATGCGAGTGTATCAACTGGCGCGCTTTTACCGCACGGTAGGCATGCTGTTGAACGGCGGCATTCCCGTGGTGACCGCGCTGGAAATGGTGGAAGGTTTATTGCATCCGACGCTGCGTGGGTTGTTGCATCGCGCGGCGGGCGAGATTCGCGAGGGCAAACCGATTTCGCAGGCGATGGAAAACCATCGCCTCACCACGCCGGTGAGCCTGCGCATGCTGCGCGTGGGTGAACGCACCGGGCGCATGGGCGAGATGATGGAACGCATCGCCGGTTTTTACGACGAGGAGATGGCGCGCTGGGTCGATTGGTTCACGCGCCTGTTCGAGCCGGTTTTGATGGCGCTAATTGGCGTGATCATCGGCGGCATCGTGGTGCTGATGTATATGCCGATCTTTGAACTTGCGGGGAGCATCCAATGAGCAAGCTACCCGATACCAACGCGCATCACGCCGTCGCGGAGAGGGCGGACGCGGGCAAGATTCCCAACGATATTCTGCAATCGGCGCGCGCCGAGGTGGTGCGCACGCGGCGGCGCATGGTGGAGGTGCTGGAGGAAAAGCTCGGCCTGCCGCCACCTGCATTCACCGCGGGTTTGGGCATCACCCTGCACTACCCGGTGCTATCGATGGATCAGTTGGAGCGTTTAGCCCCCGCCTTCGATCTACTGCCGTTCGCGCAAGCGGCGCAAAAAGCGTGCGTGGTGTTTCGCGACGACAGCGGGGCCGTGCTGGTGGTGGCAGGCGATCCGTTCGCGCATGGTTTGGCCGATTGGGCGGAGGATCGCCTGCCCTGCCCCTTCACTTGGTGTGTAGCGCACCCTGCCGACGTGGCGGCGTTTTTGGCGCGCTTCGAGGAATCGATCCGCAGCATGGACAACGTGCTCACCTTGGAGCAAGGCGAAGCATCGGCTGCGCAATTGGAAGACCTCACGCTGAAAAGCATCAGCGAGGACACCAGCCCGGTGGTGCGCCTGGTGCATTCGACCTTGTACGACGCGCTGAAAGTGGGCGCCAGCGACGTTCATCTGGAAACCGTGAGTAATGGTTTAGTCATCAAATATCGCATCGACGGCGTGTTAAGCCAAATCGGCGCCGTGCAGCGTATGGAATTCGCCGAGCAAGTCGTGTCGCGTGTCAAAGTCATGTCCGAGCTGGATATTGCCGAGCGCCGCGTGCCGCAGGATGGCCGCTTCAAGGTCATGATGCAGGGGCGCGAAGTGGACTTCCGTGTCTCCATCATGCCCTCGATTTTCGGCGAGGATGCCGTGCTGCGGATCCTCGACAAGCAGGCGCTGTCCGATCAAGTCAAAGGCCTGCGCCTGGATTTCTTGGGTTTCGATGCGCGTTCCATGAAGGAGATGCGCCGCCTGTCGAACGAGCCTTACGGCATGGTGCTGGTCACCGGCCCCACCGGCTCGGGCAAAACCACCACGCTGTACGCGGCCATCACCGAGATCAACCACGGTCACGACAAAATCATCACCATCGAAGATCCGGTCGAGTATCAATTGCCGGGCGTGCTGCAAATTCCCGTGAACGAGAAAAAGGGCCTGACTTTCGCGCGCGGCCTGCGTTCCATCCTGCGCCACGATCCGGACAAAATCATGGTGGGCGAGATTCGCGATCCGGAAACGGCGCAAATCGCGGTGCAAGCGGCGCTGACCGGGCACCTCGTGTTTACTACCGTGCATGCCAATAATGCGTTCGATGTGATTGGCCGCTTCATGCACATGGGGGTCGATCCCTACAGCTTCGTTTCGGCTTTGAACGGCGTGCTGGCACAGCGCTTGGTGCGGGTGAGTTGCCCGCATTGCAGCGCTCCTTACACACCCAACGAGCAATTGTTGGTCGATTCAGGGCTGACGCACGCTGACACCGCTACCTACAATTTTCGTTTAGGTCAGGGCTGTGGCCAGTGCCGGGGCTCCGGCTTCAAAGGCCGCAAAGCCATCTCGGAAATGCTCAATCTCAACGATGAAATCCGCGAGATGATCGTGGCGCGCGAGCCGATCCGTAAGATCAAGGAGGCCGCGCGCCGCAACGGCACGCGCTTCTTGCGTGAAGCGGCATTGGAACTCGTGGCAAACGGTGAAACCACTTTGCAGGAGATCAATCGTGTCACCTTTGTGGCGTGATCAAGTGTATATCGCACTCGCTCCCGACCGCTTGGTGCTGGTGCGGGTGAGTGGCGGGCTCGCCCCCAAAGTGCTCGCCAAGACCATCGTGCCGGTGCTGGCGGTTCCCCCCGAGGGCGGCTGGAAACCCGCGCTGGATACGTTGGCGAAGGTGCAGAAGGCAAATCGCCAGTGGCAGGACGCAAAAACGAGCGTGGTGCTATCGAACTATTTTGTGCGCTATCAACTCATCGCGTGGAGCGATGAAATTGAAACCGACGAAGAACGCGAAGCCTATGTGCGCGCGAGTTTTTCCCAAGTGTATGGCGAGGGCATTGCGGATTGGGCCTATTCGGTGAGTGAAACCGGGCGTGGCGCGTCGTGGCTGGCCGCCGCCATCGATCGTCCGCTCTTAACGCAACTAGATCAAGCAATCGGCAATAGCCGGTCTAAATTGGTGTCGGTGATGCCGCACTTGATGCCCGCTTTCAACGCCGCGCGGCGCGAAATCAAATGCAGCGATGCCTGGTTCGTGCAAGTGGAAAATAAAAAACTGTTGTTGGGGCTCATCCTCGGCGGCCATTGGCAATCGATCGGCAGCCGCCAAGTGAGCGATGAAGCCTGGCAGCAAGAATTGCCGGTGCTGCTCGACCGGGAATGGCGCCTGAAAGGCATGGGCAATTCGCCGCGCACGGTGTATGTCTCGGCTCCGGAGGCGAAGCAAGCGGCGCTGGAAGGTGGAGATAAATGGGTATTTCACTGGCTGCGTCCGAAATTGAAATACGGCTTCGCCGGTCGTACCGATGACGCTTACGCCATGGCGGTGGGCGCCTGACATGGCTATGCGCGCACTCACACTCGATTTCTTGCGAACGCCGCGCCGCACACTCTGGGTGGGCATACTGCTGCTGATCGTTGGCGCCTTGGTGCTGGGGCAGGTGGCGAACCATGAGCGCGCACTCGCCGGCCAAATTGAATTGGCCGATGCGCGGCTGGAAATGTTGGCCAAGGGCAACCAGGCCAAGCCAACAAATCCGGCGGATGCCGAGGCGCGGCAGCAAGAAATTCGCCGCGCGAATGAAATCCTGCAACAGTTGGCATTGCCTTGGCGTGCTTTATTCAAGGTAATCGAGGCCTCGAATGATAAAGAAATCGCCCTGCTCGCGATCCAGCCCGACGCAGGCAAGCGCGTGCTGCGCCTCGCGGGCGAGGCAAAAAACTTTGATGCGCTGTTGGCCTATATTGCGCGTCTGGAGCAGAGTCCGATGCTGAGCCAGGTATACCTCAGCAGCCACGAGTTGCGCTTGCAAGATGCGGAGAAGCCAGTGCGTTTCGCCTTGGTGGCGCATTGGGCGGTGCAGCCGTGAGCACGGCCATGGCAGCGGCGCGGCGCGCATTGGCTTTTCTCGGCTGGCCAGGGGTGCTGGGTTTGGCGCTGCTGGTGGGCGCGGCCAGTGTGTATTTGACCGTGGTGCAGGATAGAACGGCAAGGCTGGCTGAGCTGAAGCGCGAGAGTGCATCGCTCAAATCGCGTATCGAGCGTGCGGCGAAGAGCGGTATTCCGGAAACCGGCAGTATGGAAGAGCTGAATAAGTTCTACGGTTTTTTTAGCGGCACGCCCCTCACCGAGTGGCTGAATAAATTGTACGCCGCGGCAGGGGCGCAAAAGTTAGTGTTGGAGCAGGGCGAGTATCGCTTGAGCCTGGATAAAGCCGGCAAGCTCGCGCGGTATCAAGTCACGCTGCCGGTGAAGGGCAATTATTCGCAGATCCGCCAGTTCGTGGATCAAACCTTGATCGACGTACCGGTGGCCGCGCTCGATGACATCAATTTCAAGCGCGAGGCCATCGGCGCCACGCAATTGGAAGCGCGCATCAAGTTCACCTTGTATGCGGGGGCGAACTAATGGCTTGGAAACGAATTGCATGGTCTGGGCGCCAGCGTGGGATCGTGCTGGGCGGGCTGCTCACCGTCACGCTGACCGCAGTGGCGTGGGTGAGCCAGCAGGCGGAAGACGCGCCGCTTGTCGTCGCCGCGCCCATGAAACAAACATCGGCGGCCAAAACGGCTGCGGACGCTTCGCATGTGGCGCTGGAAAAATTGCAGCGCGTACGGGAGGGAGAAGACAAGCCGGCGGTCGAGGACGTGTTCCAGGCCAAGTCCTGGTATGTTCCGCCGCCCCCGCCGAAACCCGTGCCGCCACCACCACCCGCACCGCCGCCGCTGCCCTTCATCTACATGGGCAAGCTGCTGGAAGAAGATAAGCTGACCGTATTTTTAACCAAGCAAGATCGGCATTATGCGGTGAAAGCGGGCGATACGCTGGACGGCGCGTATCGCGTCGAAAGCGTCAACGCGCAGCAAATGATACTGACTTATTTACCCTTGAATATGCAGCAGACGCTCACCCTGGGAGGAGCGAACTAATGATGACTTTAAAAAGAATATCGGTTGGTCTGATCGTGCTGGCCTTATTGACGGCGTGTACCGCCGGTCGCCAAGCTTTCGATGACGGCCAGAGCTTGATTCAGGAGGGCAAGATCGAAGAAGGTCTGGCCGAGCTGGAGCGCGCGCTGAAAGAAAACGCCAGGAGCGTCGAATACAAGACCTATTACCTGCGACAGAAAGAACTCTACATCGCGCATCTCTTGGTGAAAGCCGACAATATGCGCGCCACAAAGCAATACAGCGACGCCGAAGCCGCCTATCGCCGCGTGTTTAAATTCGATCCGAAAAACCAGCATGCGAACGATGGCCTGGAAGGCATACGCAACGACCGCCGTCGCGACGAGGTGATGGCGAATGCAGAGAAGGCGTTGAAGGCGGGCAAGACCGACGAGGCGCGGGCCATCGCGCGCAGTGTGCTGGCGGAAGCCCCGCAGCACGAAGGCGCGCTCAAAATGATCAGGGCCTTGGACGAGAAGACTACCCAGCAAAAGCCTGCGAGTAGCGGCCTGGGCGCCGCCTTCAAAAAACCGATTACGCTTGAATTTCGCGATGCGAATCTGAAAGCGATTATTGAAGTGATTTCACGCGCTACGCAAATCAATTTCATATTCGACCGCGACGTGCGGCCGGATTTGAAATCCACCATCTTCGTCAAGAACACCACCATCGAGGATGTAATCAATCTGCTCATGGTCACCAATCAACTCGATAAGCGCGTGCTGAACGAGAACACGGTTTTGATCTACCCCAACACGCCCGCCAAGAACAAGGATTATCAAGAGTTGATCGTGCGCGCGTTTTATCTGGCCAATGCCGATGTGAAACAGACGCTGAACATGATCAAGACCCTGGTCAAGACGCGCGACGTGTTCATCGACGAAAAGCTCAGTATGTTGGTGATGAAAGACACGCCGGAGGCGATCCGTTTGGCCGAAAAGCTGATCGTGGCGCAAGACCGGGCCGAGCCGGAAGTGATGCTGGAAGTGGAGGTATTGGAAGTGAAGCGTAGCCGCTTGCTGGATTTGGGCATTCAGTTTCCCAACACTTTCACCGCGCTTAACATCGCCAATCAAACGACGCAAAGCACAACCGGTGGTGTCGTAGTCAGCACATCGGCGCAAACGCAGAATACCGTCACGATACAAACATTAAAGAACCTTACCGGCGGCAGCATTGCTATCTCGCCTAATCTACAACTCAATCTCAAAAAGGAAGACGGCGACGTGCAAACCCTCGCCAATCCGCGCATCCGGGTGAAGAACAAAGAGAAGGCCAAAATCCACATCGGCGAGAAAGTGCCGGTGATTACCACCACCAGCACGGCCAACGTCGGCGTGGCGGAATCGGTCAGCTATCTCGACGTCGGCCTGAAACTCGACGTGGAGCCGCAGGTGTATCTGGACAACGATGTGGGCATCAAAGTCGGCTTGGAAGTCTCCAGCATCGTGCGCGAGCTTCGCGGTCAGACCGGCTCGCTCACCTACCAAGTCGGCACGCGCAATGCGTCTACCGTGCTGCGTCTGAAAGACGGCGAGACGCAAATCCTGGCCGGTCTGATCAGCGACGAGGACCGGCAAAGCGCGAGCAAGATTCCGGGGCTGGGTGATTTGCCGCTGATCGGCCGCTTGTTCTCGACCCATCGCGACGAAACCACCAAGACGGAAATCGTGCTGCTGATTACACCGCGCATCGTGCGCAACATCACGCGCTTGGATGCGGCGCAGAGCGAGTTTTCATCCGGCACCGAAGGGGCGGTTGGCTCGGCATCGTTGAGCTTGCGCCCGCCCGCATCGGCGGCGCCGGCGCTGACGCTGCAAGGACAAGGCACGCCCGCACCGATGCCCTCCGCGGCGCAGCCACTGACCGTCCCGTCGCCGCCGGTGGCCGCTCCGCTGACTTTGTCGATGACGACCGTGCCGAGCATCGGCCGTGGCCAAGAATTCAATCTGGTGGTCCAGGCGACTTCGAGCGGCGAAGTGAAGTCCTTGGGCTTCGATTTGGTGTATGACCCGGCGCACGTGGAAGTGGTGCGCGTGACCGAAGCCGCATTTTTGAAACAGGGTAATGCCGCGACCGAATTCATCGGCAACCCGGTCGAAGGCGCCGACCGCTTGACGGTCAATATCAATCGCACGACGGGCGGCGCGCGCGGCACGGGTGCGGTGGCGGTGGTGGTGCTGCGCGCGCTGACGGAATCGGGTGCGACGCAAGTCAGTATCGAGAACGCTAAAGTGTTGGATCCGACGGGCAAGCCAGTCGGCGTAAATTTACCCGCACCGACGACGAATAATATCGCGCCCTAATCTATTGAACTTTTCATAATGGATGACACAACCAACTTGGTCATACAAATCCCTCCCAGCCTCCCTTTTTCAAAGGGAGGTGTAACTATTCCCCCTAAATCCCCACAACCCCCCTTTCTTAAAGGGGGGCGAGGAGGGATTATCTAGGGACAAAACATACCTTCAGGCTTTCATCCTCGAACGATTTTTTCATGGCTTCCGTACATTGATCGAGTGGGAACTTATGGGTGACAAACTTCATCCATGGAAACTGATTCCTGTAGCGCATCATCATCTTCATGGTCCGGTAGTATTCTGTATTGGGGTGGTTTGTGCTTCCGATGAGCAGAACGTTCTTGGCTGCCAGATGACGATGGACATTAATGGTCACCTCACCGGCATCCACGAAATTGGAGGCCTCGAGATAGGTCCCACCCCTCCGGAGGAGATCCAACCCCTCAGGCAGGACATCAGGAATCCCCGCGGTCTCGATGACCATATCGGCCCCTCGGCCCTCAGTCAAATCCTTGACTAACTTCATCCTCTCTTTAGGGGTCGTTTTGCGGACGTTCAGGGTGTAATCTGCTCCGAACTCCTTAGCGAGATTGAGCCGGAAATCGGATACATCCATGGCAATGATGTCCCCAGCGCCCAGAACCCTTGCCTTAATCAGATGGGCCAGACCCATGGCACCTACGCCCTGAACTAAAACGGTATCCATCAGACCAAACCCCCGGCTCGCAAACTCCATATAGCCTTTTGCCCGGTCCACATTGTTGGTGACCACCATCAATTCGATGTTTACAGCCATCTC
>JACRIU010000027.1 GCA_016235775.1 Hydrogenophilales bacterium | reverse complement strand
CTTTTTCAAAGGGGGGCGTTTCAGCGGAGAGTTCCCCCCTTTGAAAAAGGGGGGTTAGGGGGGATTTGGGATTTAGCATTTGGAATTCCCATACCCGCTCACTCCCTCCCCAACACCCCGTCATACACCCCCAAATAATCCCGCACCATCGCCTCCATGCTAAAGCGTGTTTCCGCCCGCAGCCGCGCGGTGCGGCCCTGGATATCGATGCGTACCGGATTCTCCAAATACTTAAGCAATGCCTGTGCCATCGCATCGGGCTGCGCGGGCGGTACGAGCAGGCCGGTGACGCCTTCTTCGACCAGCTCCGGGTTGCCGCCGACGTGGGTGGCGATGACCGGCAGGCCGCTCGCCATGGCCTCTAAAATCGTGTTGGAAATGCCCTCTCCCAGCGAGGGCAGCGCGAATAGATCGAAGGCGCGCAGCATCTCGGACACATCTTCACACTCGCCCGCCAGCCAGATGAGGCGTTCGGCTTTTTTGGAGCGCACCAATTCCTCGCATTGGGCGCGGGTGGGGCCATCGCCCACGATGACCATGCGCAGCCGCTCGCGCCCATTCGGCACGGTCTTGACCAGCTTCACGAAGGCGCGGATGAGTGTCGGAAAATCCTTCACTTCGGCCATACGGCCGACACTGCCGATGACGAACTCGCTCCCGCGCATGAACCCTGGCGGGCCGAGGCGCACGCGGGAGCCTTCGTGCGGCTTGAAGCGTGAAATATCCACCCCGTTGTAAATTTGGGTGATGCGTTCAGGCGCCACGCCCACGGTCTCGGCCAGCCACTGCTCCAGATCCTTGCTCACGGCGATGTAGCGCGTCACCAAGGGGCGCGCCGCTTTGCGCAGCAGGTTGTATTTGCGGTTCTGGCCGTGCAGATCGAATACATCACGGCCGTGCTCGCCGTGCACGCGCGCATGAACCCCCGCTGCCGCCGCCGTGAATTGGCATTCCAGCGCCGACAGGTTGCGCGTGTGGACGATGGCGGGTTTAAGCCGGCGCAATAATTTCGCCAGCCGCCAATGCACGGCCAGGTCTTTACCCGTCTGCTTGTTCAGCGCATAGAATTTCACCGCGGGGTTCACGACGCGCTGCGCGTAATCGCTATAGCTCCCCAGGCTGATGACGGCGTGCCGGTAGCGCGCCGGCGGAATCTGGTTGAGCAGATTCACCATGCCGTTCTCCAGCCCGCCCACGGCAAAGTGGGCGACCACGTGCGCAACCAGCGGCGGGTTATCGGCCATGCCTGTTTGCCGCTTGCTCGAGGCTGGCTTCGATCGCCGGCAGCATGTCGGCAATGAAGCCTTGCAGCACCGGCGCCGTTTGCGCCGGGTTGCCCTCATACGGGGTGAAAACGACAATCGATGCGCCGTCATCGCGCAGGCCCAGCACTTTGGCGAGCGCCAGCCGTATCTTGCCCAGATAGACATTATTCATGTGGCGTCCGTCGATGCGGTCCCACTCCCAGATCAATAGCCGTTGGGAATTTGATTTCAGCAATGTCTGCGTCACCGGCACGCTCGCGCCGCCCAAGGCGGTGGGATGCGCCGATTCACCGACGTTGCTCCACACCGGGTCTTTCTGATGGATCATGATGTTTTGCGAGTTGTTGAGTTCCGCGTCTTGGCGTTGGGTGTGGTAATAGGCCAGATACACGCCAACGGTTTTGCCATCGCGCGTGTAAGCGCCCAGCCACTCGGCGCTGGGATTTTTAAAGTGCGGCTTCCAGTCCGCCGGCGGGGCCGTTTGCGCTTGCCACCCCTTGGCCGGAACCGGTGCGGGAACTGTTACTTCGACCTTAGCGGCCGAGCGCGCATCCAGGAAATTCGCATAGAGCACCCAGGGCAGGGTGACGGCGATCATCAATGCGATGGCCTTGATGAACGCGCCGCGTTCGAACGTTCGCCCCGGCTCCGCTTGTGCACTCTTTTCCGCCTCGGGTGCTTCGTCTTCGCGCCAAAACGCGCCGATCCAGAATAGCAGCAGCATCACCAAGCCAAAAAACACCCAGCCGTAAATATAGTGGTCCACGCCCAGCGCCAGCTTCATATCGGAGAGGTGCGCGATCATCACGATCATGTAGGCGCGCAGGCCGTTGGCGATAATCGGCACCAAAATCGACAGTAAGCTGAAAATGATGCGCCGCTTGGCGCTGCGATAGGTGAGGTAAGCGTAAAGCGTACCCAGGGTGAACGAGGCGATCAGATAACGCAGCCCGCTGCAACCTTCCACTACCGACCATTGGCCGGAGGGGATGGTGAAGAAGGTGCCTTCGCGATAGACCGGCATGCCCGTGATCTGCAGCGCGGCGACCACGAAATCCGCAGTGAAATTCATCAGCGGCGGAATCAGGAACTCGCCGAAGGGAACCGCCAGCAAGAGGAACGCGAGCGGGAACAGTATGGTGCGCACCGCGCGCCAGCCCAGCATGCCCCAGACCATCAGCGGAATTGCGGCGACCGCCGCATATTGCTCGATGACCTGCACGCCGCCCGCGTGCGCCAAGAGCCAGCCGCTGCCGAGCACTAACAACAACAACGCAGCGCGCCAGTCGGGACGATAATCCACCGCCAATAATTCGGCGCGGCGCTGCCAGATCAGGTAGGCGCTGATGGGGAAAATGATGTAGCCGTGGGCGAAGGTCTCGGAGCGCTCCCAGATCGCGGCTATCGAAACGAAGGTCGGCCAAAAAATGGCCAGCAGGGCGCATAGTGCGAGCGCGGTCAGCCAGAGCGGCAAGCGTTTGTCGGTGGGAGTGATTGAATTATTCACAGTTGTTCCTGATGTAGGTTGATTCATTTTCCTGATTAGCCGCGAAGCTCGGCAGTTCCCTCGCCCACTCGTGGGAGAGGGAGAACCGTTGAGAAAGCCTCATTTCCCTGTGCGCACCCTCTCCCCCAGCCCCTCTCCCACAAGTGGGCGAGGGGAGCAAAACGGTTGGCTGCTACTTGCTGAACATCGCGGCTAATCCAGTTCATTTTTTATCCATCTAGGCCGCATGCGCGCGGGCGTTGGCATTCACCGGCATTGCTGACGTACCACGCAGCAATTGCTCGACGATGCGCAAATGCCCCGCCCAAGAATAGTCGTTCACCACGCGCTGGCGCGCGGCGGCGCCCATCTCCGGCGCTTGTCCGTCGATAGCGCGGCTTACTTGAGCAGCGAAGGCGGCGGCATCGCTAGCCAGCAAAATTTCCTTGCCGGGTGTGGCCTCGATCCCTTCCAGCGCTTGTTCGGAGACCACCGTGGGCTTGGCCATGGCCATCGCCTCCAGCACTTTATTTTGAATGCCGCGCGCGATGCGCAGCGGCGCGACCGCCACGGCGGCATGTGCGATATAGGGGCGCGTATCCGGCACGGCGCCCGTGACGTGAATGCCGCTCTCCTGTGCCAACGCTTGCACGTCCGCTGTGGGCCGCGAACCGGCGATGTAGAAATGCGCGGCGGGATGTGCGCGCTTGATGCCGGGAAATATGTCGCGCGCAAACCAGGTTACCGCATCGACATTGGCCCAATAATCCATGGCGCCGGTAAACACGATAGCGCGCTCATCCGCGGGATAGGGCGACGCAAATGCCTGGTTGGGCGAGAAATAATCGGTATCCACGCCATTGCTGAAGCCGAATACCTTGCTGGCGCAATCCGGCGCGAGCTGCTTGAATAACGCGGCTTCTGCTTCAGACACGAAGGCGGCGGCGGCGAATTCATGCGTGACGCGGCGTTCGTAATCGAACAAGGTGCGCGCCTCGCGCCGGTACACCCAGCTCATGGGCCAAGGTTTTTTTTCGGCATATTGGCGCCATTTGTCGGAATCGATATCCACGAAATCGATCACGCGATTCAGCGTGTGATACTTCATCAGGTATTGCGCCATGCTGGAGGAGTACACCAGGGCGCGCGCGATGGGCTTTGTCGCCAGCATCGCATCCACCCAGGCTTGCATGCGGCGGTCGCGGTAGTAGGGGATGCTCAGCGGTTCGCCGCTCAGCAAGCCGATTGCGCTTTTCAGCGTGGCCAGGCGCGGTTTGAGCGGCAGCAGCTTCACCTCGCCGCCCGCGAGCTTGGCCAGGGCTTGCGCATATTGCCAGTCATCCGCATCGTCGATGAACGCGCCGACGTGTACCTTGTACGATTGCGCCAAGTGCGTGAGCAAATGGAACGAGCGAATCTTATCGCCCTTGTTGGGCGGGTAAGGGATGCGGTGGACTAGGTAGAGGAGTTCGTCCATTTTTATCGGTCTACACTATCGCTTAGCGTTAGGGCAAATCCCCCCCGCCCCCCTTTGCTAAAGGGGGAGACTCCCACTTCGCTCGACGAAAGCATCCCCCCTTTAGCAAAGGGGGGCAGGGGGGATTTTTCTTGGTTCATTCCATTTGCTCTCCGCATCACACGCTACCCCAAATTCTTCACAATATGCGGTCCCAGCGCGTTTGCCACCGGCGTCGGCAAGCGCTTCCACATTTCGATGAACAGGCGGTATTTCGGATTGGCCGGGTTGTGCTCCGGCACGCGCGGCGCGTTGACCAGGAAATATTCGTAGTGCAATTGCTGCGGCTCGAAGCCCCAGTTTTTTTTGAAATCGAATTGGCCAGTGCCGCGCTTGCTGCGGCCGTAATCGAAAATACGATAGCCGCGCTCGCAGGCGCGGCGCATCAATTCCCAATATTTGAAATCATTGGCCGCGAGATGGCGCGCATCTTCGCGATCGCCGGCGTAGTAGGGCAGCACTTCGTCGCGGAAATAGAAGCTCAACACGCTGCTGATCACCTCGCCCTGATGCAGCACGGCGAGCACTTCGCAATCTGCGCCGAACACTTCGCGCAATAGAGCGAAATAGCGCTTGGGCAAGGCCGGGGTGCCGTGGCGCTTGACGTTGTCGGCGAACAATTTAAAGAACCGGTCTACCGCCGGATCCAGCTCGCTCACCAGGCCGTTTTTAATTCCCTTGCGCACCATGGCGCGCTGCTTGCGCGGGATGGCGAGCATATTCGCTTCCGGGTCGGGATCAATGGCTTTGCGAAAGGTGAAGTACAAATCCTGCTTCGGCCAATCGGCGTGGCTGGATTGGAGTTGGCGATATTCGAGATGGCCGACATTCAAATCACGCGCGAGTTGTTGCGCGGCTTGGTCAAGCGCTGCGCGCGCTGCGTCGTTGCTGGCCGCGATGCCGCCATACACGCAGAACACATTGGACACGAGCGAATGGCCGAACAGGCGGCTTTTCACTTCGGTGAGCGGCAATACGCCGGCGATGGCGCCGGCGGATTCCGCCAGCAGGTAATGGGTGCGGTGGCCGAATGCGCGCTCGATTACCGATTGCCAGCCGGCGCGATGAAAAAAAGTGGCGGAAGGCGTTGCGAAAACGAATTCATCCCAGGCCGCGGCGTCCTCTGCACGCATGGCGCGCACCGTCACGTGCGCGGCGCTCACACCGGCTGATTCAAGAATATTCGATCCATCCGGTCCCATTGAAAATCCTTAAGCAAACGGGTGAGCCGGCCTTCCATGCGCGACAAGTTCACGTAATGACGAAAGCGGGTTTTCAGGCTGATGCCGCGCTGGCGCGGCTGGCCGGGGTCGATTTCCCACGGATGGAAATAGAAGATGCAGGCATTGCCGTCTTGTACATTCACGCGCCGCATCATCCAAGCGGATACGCCATATGGCAGCAGGCGAAAATAGCCGCCGCCCGAGGCAGGCAAATTACGCCCCAACATCTTGAGCGTGGTCGCCGGCAACTCCAGCAAACCGTGCTGGCTGGGCTGAAATGCAAATCGCGGCGCATCCGGCATGCCGTAGTGATCGTGCTTGATGGGATAGACGCTCGAACTATATTGGTAGCCCGCATCGTTCAGCACATCGAATGCCCACAGATTGCGCGCCCCGATGGAAAAACTGGGCGCGCGATAGCCGTTGATCGGTACCCCCGACAAGTCTTCCAACAGTTTTTTGGAATGCGTCACGTCGGTGCGAAATTCCATCTCGGTTTGGTCGCTTGCGCGCAGATGGCCATATCCGTGACTCGCCAGCTCATGCCCGCCCGCGACGATTTCGCGCACCAAATGCGGATAGCGCTCCGCCACCCAGCCCAGGGTAAAAAACGTTCCCTTGGCTTGGTGCGTATCGAGCAATTCGAGGATGCGCATGACATTGCGCTCGACGCGGCACGGCAGGGTGTCCCATTGATGTCGCGGGATGTGCGGCGCGAACGCGGAGACTTGGAAGTAATCCTCCACGTCGATGGTCATGGCGTTTTTAATCACGCCGCCTCCCGCGCACCTAATGCATCGAGCCATCCACGCAAGTGTGCGGCGATGCGCTCGGCGGCGTGGCCGTCCCAATATTCCGGGATGCGTCCGGCCTTGCCGCCGCTGGTGAAAATTTCTTCCGCCGCCGCCAGGATTTTTTTACGCGATTGGCCCACGATGATGTTGGTGCCCTCGTCCACGGTGACCGGGCGTTCGGTGTTTTCGCGCAGCGTGATGCAGGGCACGCCCAGCGCGGTGGTTTCTTCCTGAATGCCGCCGGAATCGGTGAGCACCAGTTTCGCCTCGCGCATCAAGCCCAGCATGTGCAGATATCCCACCGGCGGCAAGGTAAAAATTCGCCCCTGGGCCAGCAGGCCTTCGAGCTTGAAGTGTTCGATGCGGCCTCTGGTGCGCGGGTGCAGCGGGAACGCCACCGGCAGGCGCTGGCTGATTTGCCCGACTGTTTCGAGCAGCCCGCGCAAACTCTCCTCGTGATCCACATTCGAGGGGCGATGCAAGGTCAACACGCCAAAGCCTTGGCTGAAATCCATCCCGGTATCGGCCAGGGTCTGCGCCGCCGGCACGGCATGTTTCAAATTGTGGTGCAGGGTGTCGATCATCACATTGCCGACGAACTGCACGCGCGCCGGGTCGATGCCCTCACGCGTGAGATTGGTGAGCGCGGCGCGCTCGGTGGTGTAGAGCAAATCGGAAATCTGGTCGGTGAGCACGCGGTTGATTTCTTCCGGCATGCCGCGATCGAAGCTGCGCAGGCCGGCTTCGACGTGGATCACCGCCACGCCTTTTTTGGCCGCCACCAGGGCGCAGGCGATGGTGGAATTCACATCGCCCACCACTAAAATTGCGGACGGCTGCTCCTGATCCAGCACCGGCTCGAAGCGGCGCATGACTTCGGCGGTTTGCACCGCGTGGCTGCCGGAGCCGGCCTCGAGATTGATGTCGGGATGCGGGATGCCCAAGTCGGCGAAGAATTGCTTGTTCATCGCCTCGTCGTAATGCTGGCCGGTATGCACGATTTTCGCGGGGATGGGCGCAGCGCCTGCGCGCAGCGCCTTCATGATGGGCGCGATTTTCATGAAATTGGGACGCGCGCCCACGATGCAGAGGATGCCGCCTTTAGGCATGCTGCTTTCCCGGTTTGGATTTGTCTTCGCCCACCGCGTGCAACAGTTTGCGCATCATGGCCAGCATGCGATTCAGCGTGCGCTCCATGCTATCGACCTTTTCTTCCAAGGTGGACAAATTGGCTTGCGCTTCGGCTTGATGCATCAAACCCGGCTTGACGCTGGCCGGCGTCGCGCTATACGCCACCTCTTGCCCGAGATCGTCGATGACTTCCTGCACTTCGGCGCGGTCGAAGCGGTGCTTCTCGGACAGATAGCCCAACAGCATCAGCCGGTCGCACAGCGTATTGATCTTGCGCGGGATGCCGCCGGTGTATTCGTGAATGCGCTGGTAGGCCTCGTCCGTGATGGTCGGATCGCCCTTCCAGCCGACGAGATCGAGGCGGTGCTGAATATAGGAGCGGGTCTCGGACGCGTCCATCGCGCCCAGATGATAGGACGCGATCACCCGCTGTTTGAGCTGCTGCATCTCCTGGCTTTGCAAGGTGATGCGAAATTCCGGCTGGCCGAGCAGAAAGCTTTGCAGCAGCGGCTTCTCCGCGTGGTGGAAATTGGACAACATGCGCAACTCTTCCACCGCGCGCGGCGAGAGATTTTGCGCTTCGTCCACCACCAGCAGCGGGCGCTTGCCTTGCTTGACGACATTGAGCAAATAGCCTTCCAGCTTTTTCAGGAGCGAGGCTTTGTTCAGCCCTTCCTGCTCCAAACCGAAGGCGGCGGTGACGGCGCGCAGCATGTCATCGGCGTCGAGTTGCGTGGAAACCAACTGCGCCGCGATGACGTTTTCATGCTCCAATTTTTTGAATAAGTAACGCACCAACATCGTCTTGCCGGCGCCGATTTCGCCGGTCACCACGATGAAACCCTCCCCCAGCGACAAGCCATATTCGAGATAGGCCATGGCGCGCTTGTGCCCCTTGCTGCCGAAAAAGAACTTGGGATCAGGATTTAACGCGAAAGGTTTGGCGCGCAGCTGATAAAAAGACTCGTACATCGCTGCGTCCTTTAGAAAGTGTAGGTAACCGAACCGGAGAGGGCGTTTTCGGTAAAGTCGGCGTTCTGGTTGCTGTCGCGCATTTGGCGGCGCAGCGAGACGTTGCCGGTCAAGTGAGGGGAGAATTTGCGATTGAGGCCGAGCTGCAGGCTCGTTGTGGTGTCTTCCCGGCCCAAGCCAGGGTAAGAACTGCGGTTGACGCCCCCCGTCACGCTGGAGCTCATCAATGCGGTCATATCCCAAGTCCAGCCGGCGGTGAAACCAACTTGTTTTATGGTGCTGGTGTTTTGGAATGGGCTATTTATCTGGATGCTGCTAACTTGGGTGTTTTCTAGCGCTTGTTGAATTGAATGATAGGCGTTCAGATTCAACCCGCTCCTGCCTTTTTTCCAGCTGAAGCCGGTACTAAAACGCTTGATTAGAGAAGCCTGGTTGCTAAGGATTTGAGTGGGGTCAGTGAAAAATTGCGTTCCGGCTACGAGTACCTCTGTTCCCGCCGGGGCCGGTGTTCCTGCTAGAAGCGTTCCGATCAGCGTTCCGGTTCTCGTAGTTACATCCCCAGGAAAAGTTGTGCCAGGCGGCACCGGTACAAAACCTACCACCAGCCTGCTAGCCGGACGCCCAAAGCTCGCTTGACTGTTTGACGTGCTAACCGACTCGGCGTAATCCGCAGTCCAACTGGAATGCGAACCCTGTGTCTTGAACGCCATATTCCATGTCTTGCCGTAATAATGGTGGCCAAAGCCGAGATCGAGCGAGGTGCGCGTGGAAGGCGCCCAGGAGCCCGTGACATTCCAGAATGATCCGCCTGTCTCGGCGCCCGAGGAGCTAGCATAACTATTATTCTCAGTGCCGACCGTACCCGTTAATTTGAAGCGAGAAGAAACCAAATAGCCGAGACTGGCCGAGGTGGTGCTAAAGGTGACATCCGAACGATCCTGGTAATCAGCAACTTGTTCGGAGTAATTCAGCCCCCAGGAAACCCGCCCAAAGGCCGAGCCGCTGGCTAAAGACAAGTTGGTTCCACTGTTGGTGCTGCCGGCCAACCCACCGCTGCTGTTGCCCACCTCCGAAATCGTATAGCGCGCATTGAGCGTCACGGTGGAACCGAAGCGGTGTATCCAATAAGGTGAAACCGTGACCGACCTTACGCTGGTCACATTGCCGGTGGCGCTGGTGTTATCCACGCCCGTTGCGGCCAAAGGAGATGTTGCGACTTGCGAGATGGACGCGCTGGTATCGAGGAAGACTTCGTTATCGATTAATTCCGCATTTGCGTGGGCGTTAAGTTGGTGATTAGTCGTATTGCGCGTGGAATCGTTGGCGTAAAACAGGTTTTGATTGGAGTAGCTCGCATCCACCTTGAGCCGCGCGCCATCCTTCCTCGCGGTAATCGTGGGTGTCACCGTAGTGACGAAATCACTTTTTGACCCGCCCGCCGCGCCAAGTGTGACGTTGTCGGTGTAGGTTTCGGTCGCCGTTACGCTCGCGCCCAGCTTCCAATCCGACGCCCAAGCCGGCCCCGACAACGCAAGCGCCAGCGTTGTTGCGATGATCTTGCGCCCCATCTCCCCGATGCTGGCTGATGTTTTATTGTTTTCTTTCATCAAGATTGTTGCCGCTACCCAGTTTGCTTGCCGTATTGCTTGCCGTAGCCCCCATAACCGTAATAGCCGTAGCCCCCTGCGTTGTGAGCGCTGGATTTGTTGAGCACCATGCCGATTACGTCGCAAGCGCCTTCGAGGCGGGTAAGGGCTTCACGCAAAGCATTTTTGGGTGTCTTGTCCGCTTCGGCCACCATGACGATTTGCCCCATGTGCGAAGCGAGCACATTCGCTTCGCTGGTCGACAGCAAGGGCGGCGAATCGAACAGCACCAAGCGGTCGGGGTAGCGGTTGGATAAATCGGCAATGAGCCGGTCCATCGCATCGCTCGCCAACAGTTCCGTCGCGCGCGCATAGGTGCGGCCGGCGGGCAGGATGGACAGCTTGTCGATGTTGGTGCGCAAAATCATGTTGGACAAGTCTCGCGTATCTTGGCGCAGGATATCAAGCAAGCCATGCTCGGCGCGGAACCCCAGATACTCCGGCATGCGCGGATGGGCCACGTCGGCGTCGACCAGCAACACGGTGCGGTCAAGCTCCATGGCGATGCTGATGGCCAGGTTGATTGTGGTGAAGGTTTTGCCCTCGCCCGGCAAGGAGCTCGTCACCATGATGAGGTTGCCGTTTTTAACCGGGTTCGAGCCGAACGCATTCGCCAGCAGCGGGCGTTTGATCATGCGGTACTCTTCAGCCAATGCGCTGCGTTCATCATCGCTGGTAAGCAGGCCGCGTGCGCGCAGGCGGGCAAAATCTATGTTGATTTGGCGCGAAGAGAGCGTCTCCGCAGCGGCGATCGGCGCTGGGGCGGATTGCGGCGAACCGGGATGCTGGCGCGGCGCTTCGGCTTTGGCTTCGATTTTGGCCACGGCTTGCTCGACAAGACTTTCGGCGCCTGAGGCTTCAACCGCCAATGGCGCGAGTTGCGGCGCTTCGGTCTTCGCCTGCGGCTTGTCGCCAATCTTGTTCAGCGCTTTTTCGATAATGCTCATGGCAACCCCTGTTTACGCGCTGCGAACGAAGAGAAAGGAAAGACCCAACAATACGACATAGGCGCTTACCAGCGCGCCGAACGACGCTCCCCACGTCAGAAGTTTCCTGCGGCGCGTTTTTGTCTGCGCATCGTTCCAGACCATGGTCACGGTACCCAGCACGGGGTACTCGGTTAGCGCGGTAATGCCGGTACGGTCCGTGATAATCGGCCTAACCTGGCTCAGGACGAAGGCGAACGCGATACCGCCCGCCATGGCCAACAACAAGACCATCGAGAACAGCAGCGGCCGGTTGGGAAAAGACGGATTGGGCGGCACATAGGGGGGGTCGATGACCTTGAAGTCGATGACATCCGTCTTGGATTCCATATCTTCCGACATTTGGGCTGATTCGCGCCGGCTGAGCAGTTGAGCGAAGTTTGCCTTGTTCACTTCATAATCACGGTTGAGTTGCAGCAGATCCGTTTCGACTTGCGGAACCATGTTGGCTTGCTGGCGCAGTTGGCTGAAGCGGGATGAATATTCGCTTACCCGCGCTTTCAAGGAGGCGGCTTGCGCTTCCGCCTCGGCCAGCGAAAGGCTGAGTTGTTGATAGTAGGGATTTTGGCTTGCCGCATTGGCGGTAACCGGTTTCTTGACTTTGGCTTCCTGCTTCTTTTGCTCTTCGAGTTGCGCGATGACGCGCTTGGTGCTGACGATATCCGGATGTTGCTCGGTATAACTCAAGCGCATCTGATCCAGATTTTTTTCCAGCGTTTGGATACGCGCATCCAATTCCGGATTGCCGCCGACGGCCGACGCGCCCTGTGCGCCGGCCTCCGGGTCTTCGCCGGCGAGTTGCCGCTTCAATTGATCGCGGCGGGTTTCGGCCTCGCGCAGGGCCAGCGTGGCTTCGTTAATACTTGCCTGGGCTGCCCCCAGCTTGGCAAAGTAGTCGCCGCCTTGGCCGGGCATCATGCCCAAGTGCTTTTGTTTAAATTCCTTGAGCGTGGCTTCCGATGCGGCTAATTTTTGCTCATAGGTCTTGATCTGTTCTTCGATGAAGCGTTTGGCCGAATCGGTATCCTTGCGCTTGCTGCCTAGGCTGCCTTCCACCAGAATGGTCAGCAGCGACTGCACTACTTTTTTCGCCATATCCGGACTGCTGTTTTGATAGGTTATGCGATACAGGTTTTCCTGGCCGCGCGCCGCTGCTTCCAAATTTACGCTCCCCATCAAACCCGTCACCAGCTTTTCCATGTCTTGCGGCGACTTGGTCTTGAGGTCCATGTCCGTCATGCGCGTCACTTTTTCCATATTGGGCCGGCTTAACAAGGTACGCGTCATGACTTGGACTTGTTGCTCGATCGGCGTGTTGACGGCCAGACCCGACATCAGCGGCTTGAGAATGGATTGGGTATCGATATAGACGCGCGCCGATGCTTCATAGCGCTGCGGCAAGGTAGATACGACGATCCAACCAACTACTGCGATTAACCATGCCACGATGATGGCATGCCACCGGCGAAGCCAGATGCCGCGCGCGTGGGACAATAGTTGGTCGATCATTTCATGCATTTTTTCTACCCGCTGCCAAGCTGGATCTGGCGATAATTAAAAGAAGCTTTCAGGAATAATCAGCACATCGCCAGGCAAAATTCCTACGTTCGCGGAAATATCGCCATCACGGATCAAGCTTTCCAAGCGCACGCCGAGTTGTTGTTGTTTGCCGTCCACGATGCGCACGATGCTGGCTTTGTTACCCGCAGCAAAGTCGGTAATGCCACCTACCGCGATCATGACGTCCATCAAAGTCATTTTTTCACGATATTGCAGCGCTTGTGGTTTGGCTGCTTGGCCGATGACCCGGACTTGGTGGTCATAGGGCCCGCTGAAGCCGGTGACGATGATCGTGACGATTGGGTCTTGAATGAATTTGGCCAAGGCCTTTTCGATATCCCGCGCCAGCTGGCTAGGGGTCTTGTTGGCAGCGGGCAGATCCTCGACCAGCGGCGTGGAGATTCTGCCGTCTGGACGTACGGGTACGGAGGACGACACTTCCGGATTGCGCCAAACCTGGATACTGAGATTGTCACCCGGCCCAATAATATAGAAGAAATCAGACGTTTGACTTACCGTGGCAGGTGCAGGAGGATGCGTAGCCGCACATCCCGTCAAGCCAATTAGAACGAACGTTACCGCAGCCCAGATTATCCCCACGTACTTTGATTTTTCCACGATACCCCTCCAGTTTTCTAATGCGCAACTTTAATTATGACACATAAGCCTGTGTGAACAATCAAGTTTTTAGTTGCCAGGCAATTATATTGCTGCCTCGCCGGCAAAATAACAACATCACACACCAAGGCAAGAACCGAGCCAGTAACAATTTGTATTTTAACATCATAAATTTACGGCGCTTCCGGCCATTCTGGCAAGCAAATTACAGGCGGTTGGCCAACGCCGCTGATGAGCCGCCGACAGCAGGGTACATTCTAACCCTTATCGAGCAAAACCCGCGCGCCACTGCATTTTTCGTCTTGGAGTATGATGCCACCAAGATTAATTCCTCACTGCCATTTTTTCATGCCCCCGCACAACTTCAATGACTTGCGCGCCGCTATCCGCGCCTTTGCCCACGCCCGCGATTGGGAGCAATTCCACACCCCCAAGAATCTGGGCATGGCGCTGAGCGTGGAAACCGCCGAATTGATGGAACACTTTCAGTGGCTCTCCCCTGAGCAAAGCGCCAGCCTAGATCCCGAAACCAGACAGGAAGTAGCGCAGGAAATCGGCGATGTGTTGATTTACCTCACCCGCTTGGCCGATGTGCTGGGCATCGATCCGCTCCAAGCCGCGTCCGATAAGATGGAAATCAATGCGGCTAAATACCCGGTGGACAAATCCAAGGGCAACAATACTAAATACGATAAGTTACAGTAACCCATCTCTGATTATTTTTGATCGTGCAAAATTTCCCCATGAGCAACTATTACCAATATCACGTATTTTTTTGTGTGAACCAGCGCGAAGCGGGTGAATCCTGTTGCGCCGCGAAGGGTGCGCAAGCCTTGCGCGACTACGCCAAGAAAAAAATCAAATCGCTCAAACTCGCCGGCAAGGGCCAATGCCGCATCAACAATGCCGGCTGCATGGATCGCTGCAATGAAGGCCCGGTGATCGCGATTTATCCCGAAGGCACGTGGTATACCTATGTGGATCAAGATGACATCGACGAGATCATCGACGAACATCTGGTGCATGGGCGCGTCGTCGAGAGATTAAAAATCTAGTGTCCCGCTTCAAGCTGCGCATCGACGGCCCCAAGGGCAAGATCGAGACCGTCATCAACGACCCTGGGGCGACGCGCCGCGGGTTGGCGCTGATCGCACACCCCCACCCCTTGCACGGCGGCACGCTGGACAATAAAGTGACGCAGACCATCGCCGATACCTTGTTCGATCTCGGCTATGTCGCGGTGCGGCCCAACTTTCGCGGCGTGGGCCAAAGCGAAGGCGAATACGATCACGGCCAAGGCGAAGTGGCGGACATGCTGGCGGTGCATGACTTCGTGCGCGAACGTTATCCCGATCTATCCGTCACACTCGCCGGCTTCTCCTTCGGCGCCTATGTGCAAAGCGTGGTGAGCGAATCGGTCAAACCGGCGCACTTGCTGCTGGTGGGGCCGGCGGTGAACATGTTCCGCATGGGCGATGCGCCACCGCATACCATCGTGCTTCACGGCGAAAACGATCAAGTAGTGCCGATCGCCGACGTGAGGGAGTGGGCCAGGAAAAGCGGGGTTACCCTGGGCGTGGTGCGCGATGCCGACCATTTCTTTCATAAGAAATTAACTGAGCTAAAAGACCACATCCTGAACCTATGCCCGTGCTAACCGCGACCAATTTGCGCAAGTCTTATGGCGAGCTGAACGTCGTCGCCGGGGTGGATATCGCGATTGAAAAGGGCGAGTGCTTCGGTCTGCTTGGCCCCAACGGCGCGGGCAAGACGACAACATTGCGTTTATTGCTGGGCCTGATCGACCCCGATGCAGGCGAGATTCAAATGCTGGGCGAACCGGTGCCGAAAAATGCCCGCCGCGCCCGCTTGCGCGTCGGCGTAGTGCCGCAGATGGACAACCTCGACCCTGATTTCACCGTGCATGAGAATTTCATGACCTATGGCCGTTATTTCGGCCTGCGCGATGCCGAGATCGCGGCGCGGATTCCCGCGCTCTTGGATTTCGCCGGGCTCACGCATCGCGCCGACGCCAAGATTCAGACGCTGTCCGGCGGGATGAAACGGCGCCTGACCCTGGCGCGCGCGCTGGTGAATGATCCTGATCTTATTTTCCTGGATGAGCCGACCACCGGCCTCGATCCCCAAGCGCGGCACCTGATGTGGCAAGGCTTGCGCCGCCTCCTCAGCCAAGGCAAAACGATTATTCTCACCACGCATTTCATGGAAGAAGCCGAGCGCCTGTGCGACCGGCTCACCATCATGGATCGCGGCTGCGTCATCGCCACGGGCAGCCCGCGCGAACTGATCGCACAACACATCGAGCCGAGCGTGATGGAGTTGTATGGCGAGCAAGTGGCGGGATGGGGCCAGCAATTCGGCAGCGAATTGTGCGAACGTCACGAAGTCGTGGGCGAAACCTTATTCTGTTACAGCCGCGACGGCGAAGCCCTGACGCAAAATTTGAAAGCGCAGCCACATCTGCGCTACCTGCACCGGCCGGCGAATTTGGAAGATGTGTTCTTGAAGCTGACCGGGCGTGATTTGCGCGATTAATTTTTGAAACCACGAATGAACACGAATAAAACCGCCAAAGCTTCAGTAACTTTCTCTCGAAATCATTCGTGTTTATTCGTGTTCATTCGTGGTTAATAAGCCTTTCCCAAAATGACCCACTATTTCCACCTCCCGCAACTCAGCCTGCGCTTCATCCCGGTGTGGCGGCGCAATTATTTGGTGTGGAGAAAGCTTGCCATCCCCTCCATGCTCGGCAACCTCGCCGACCCGATGCTGTATATGCTCGGGCTCGGTTTCGGTCTGGGCAGTTTGTTGCCGGATGTGGCGGGCGTGCCCTACATCACCTTTCTTGCTGCGGGCACGATCGCCTACTCCACCATGAACAGCGCCACTTTCGAGGTGCTGTACTCCGGCTTCTCGCGCATGCATGTGCAAAAGACCTGGGATGCGATCATGAACACGCCCATGACGCTGGACGATGTGATGCTGGGCGAGCTCACCTGGGCCGCTTCGAAAAGCCTGCTCTCCGGCATCGCCATCCTGCTCATCATCTGGGTAATGGGTTTGCAAGCTTCGTTCTGGATGACGCTGTGGATTATTCCGGTGGTGATCTTGATCGGCTTTTGCTTCGCCGGCATGGGGCTGGTGATGAACGCGATCTCGCCCAGCTATGATTTTTTCCTCTACTACTTCACCCTGGTGATCACGCCCATGGTGCTGCTGTGCGGCGTGTTCTACCCCGTCAGTCAATTACCCGCCTGGCTGCAAAATGTTTCTGGTGTGCTGCCGCTCACCCACGCCATCGATCTGGTGCGCCCGCTGATGCTGGGTATCATGCCCAGCCAAGCTTGGCTGCATGTGCTGGTGATGCTGGCGTATGGGGCGGTGGGGTTTTATTTGGCGTTGGGGCTGACGCGGCGGCGGTTGTTGAGTTAAGTAATTGATTTTAATCACTAGTGTCCGGTTTATTTTAGCCCAGCGGACTGCAAAGCTAATACTGGCGCGGGTTTCGAGGGATTCTGGGGTGTCCACGATTTGATTTTCAATCTACACATTTGCGATGCTTCCTGGTTTGACCGGCCGG
>JACRIU010000035.1 GCA_016235775.1 Hydrogenophilales bacterium | reverse complement strand
TATTGCAAGCCTAGCCATGAAGACATCGGCGCCGGGAGCAAGTATTTATGTCGAGGGGGAAACCAAGTACAAGATTGACCTCAGGTTTAAAACGGATGTTGGCACTGAAAGGTTTGTCTCACCTTATTTCCCGATGCCCGTCATAAAAAAACTGCAAACTGATGGCGGGGCAGAAATCGTTTACCTCGACGATAATCCGTATCAAGTTATTTTCAAGGGGCAACAGTTGCCGAAGGGTTTTTTGAGTTTGCTGCTCGGTCTCGTTTCCGGTGTCGTTGGCGTATATCTTATTAAGATTAGGCACAAGCTTGTTCCGTACACCAGATATTTGAGAAGTGACTCATCAAACGGAAGTGATTATTCTGCCTAACCTTATTCGTTGGGCGCCAAAACTGTCGAGGAACACTATGCTCAATAAATTATCTCTGACTATCATCGTATCTTCTTGGTTGCTGGCTGGCTGCAACAGCAATACCACCTTCAAGACGTTTTCCTCCCGCGAGGGTGGCTTTTCAGTCGAAGTCCCAATACTTCCGACAGAAAAGACGAGTCAGATGGAAAGCCTTTACGGCAATCTTATCGAACACGATTACTTCTCTATCTACGATGGCGTTTCCTATACAGTTGGATACATTAGGCTTCCGGACGATTTGTACAGCGAGTTAAAGAAGAATCCGGGAAGATTTAGCAACCTAGATATCAGTGGCTTGGTATCCCACTCGAAGGGGCGTCTTCTGGGAGAACGTGGAGTAAGTGCGGCAGGGCGTCACAACCATGGAAAAGAAGTTCTCATCTCCCTTCCCGACGGAAAACACAACCTTGTATCCAGGGTCTTTTGGTCAGATAAGACACTATATTTGATCCACACCATCATCCCCAAACAACCCTCCTATAATCAGGATATATACTCCACGAGATTTCTTGATTCACTACGTATCATCGGTCCGGAATGAGTAGGAGTGTCGCCAACCTAACCTTTTAAAGGGAGGGGATTTACTCCGTTTCATGTTGCCTGAGTTTCATTGCTAATCAAGATAGTTTTTTTGAGCCACCAAGTGTCAATGTCCCACCTCACATCTAAGCAACCCTCCATATCAGCACGCGCCCTGGAGATCGAGGCGTTTCGCGTGATGGACATTCTGGCTCAAGCGTGGGCATTGGAAGCGCAGGGGCGCGACATCGTGCACATGGAAATCGGCGAGCCGGATTTTCCTACCCCCGAACCCATCATCGCCGCCGGCATCGAGGCGCTCAAAGCCGGGCATACCTATTACACACCTGCTTTAGGTTTACCGCAGTTGCGGGAAGCGATCGCCGCTTTCTATGCCGCGCGTTATGGCGTGACGATTTCGCCCAATCGCGTGGTGGTCACGCCCGGCTCCTCCGGTGCGCTGCTGTTGACGCTGGCGGTGTTGCTGAATCCGGGCGATGAAGTGCTGCTCACCGATCCGGGCTATCCGTGCAACCGGCATTTCGCGCGCTTCGTCGAGGGGCGTGCGGTCGCGCTGCCGGTCACCGCCGCCACGCAGTTTCAACCCACGGCGGAGATGATCGCGGCCCATTGGTCGGCGCGCACCCGCGCGGCGATGGTGGCCACGCCCGCCAACCCGACCGGCACGCTGCTGACGCTCGATCAGTTGCGCCCGATTCATCAAGCCGTCGCGGCGCGCGGCGGCGCGCTGGTGGTGGATGAGATTTATCACGGCCTCACCTATGGCTGCGATGCCCAGACTGCGTTGGCGCTGGGCGATGACGTATTCGTGATCAACAGTTTCTCCAAATATTTCGGCATGACGGGGTGGCGCCTCGGTTGGCTGATCGCGCCGGAAGCGTATGTCGATGCGCTGGACCGGCTGGCGCAGAATATTTTTCTCGCCGCGTCCACGCCGGCGCAGCATGCGGCGCTGGCCGCCTTTCACCCTGACACCTTGGCGATTTTGGAGGAACGCCGCGCGGCGTTTCAAGCGCGGCGCGATTATTTGCTGCCCGCCTTGCGCGCGCTCGGTTTCGATATTCCGCTCACGCCAGAAGGCGCATTTTATCTCTACGCCGGTTGCGATCGGTTCGGCCTGGATGCCGGGCAGTTGACGCGGGCTTTGCTAAATCAAGCCGGTGTCGCGATCACCCCCGGCGCGGATTTCGGCGGGTTTCAATCATCGTCGCATGTGCGCTTTGCCTACACCACGACGCAGGATCGTCTGGAGCAAGGCGTGGCGCGCATTGACGCTTTCCTGAAAACGTTGGCTTGACGCCGCCGGTCGATTTGGCAACAATCGGCCCCTTTTGCCGATAACATCTGATGGAACTCCCCATAATTTTTGACGTAAACGAACCCGAGTTCCAAGCGCAAGTGCTGGAAGCATCGAAGCAGCATCCCATCCTGGTGGATTTCTGGGCCGATTGGTGCCCGCCCTGCATCGTGCTCACGCCGGTATTGGAGCGCGTGGTGAAAGGCTATGCCGGCGCGCTGCGGCTCGCCAAGGTGGAAGTGGACGAGGGCGAGAATATGCGTCTGGCCGGACGCTATGGCCTGCGCGGTTTTCCTACGGTGCTGCTGTTTGTGAACGGCGAAGAGAAGGGGCGTTTCTCCAGCGCCCGGCCCGATGGATGGGTCAAGCAGTTTATCGACGAGCATCTCTAGCCAATAAAGTTTGCGTAGGGAGCGCAGCGATACCCATCCTACGTGCTTGTACCGCAGCCCGGTCAGCCTATCCTTGCCGCTCGAAATATGCTTAAATTCATGCCCCGTTAACTTTCTTGTAATACTATTCCGGAAGCATTCATGGCAGATCGCAGGCTACAAGTTTTCTACACGGTGGCGAAGCAGTTGAGCTTCACCAAGGCCGCCGAATTACTGTACATGACCCAGCCCGCGGTCACGTTTCAGGTCAAGCAGCTCGAAGAACATTTCAATACCCGGCTATTCGAACGCAGCCACAGCAAAATCACTTTAACCCCGGCGGGTGAGGTGGCATTGGAGTATGCGGAGCGCATTCTTAGCCTCAGCAGCGAGATGGATACCCGGCTCGGAGAGTTGACGGGGCAGATATCGGGCACCTTGCTGGTGGGGGCGAGCACCACCATCGCCGAATACATGCTGCCGCGCTTGCTGGGTGACTTTAAGGCGCAATACCCCTACGTGCATGCGCGCTTGATGGTGGCGAACTCGGAATCGATTGAAGCCAAAATCGCAGATCACACGCTGGATGTGGGCTTGATCGAAGCCCCCTCGCATCATCCACAATTGATGTCGCATGTTTGCTGCGAAGATGAGCTGGTGGCGATCTGTTCGCCTAAACATCAAGTCGCCCAATACCCGTCGATCACGCCGGCGCAATTGGCCGAGTTGCCTTATGTCAGCCGCGAATCCGGCTCCGGCACGCGCGAAGTGGTGGACGATTATTTCCGCAAGAATGGCTTGCAGCCGGAAGACCTGCATATCGTGATGGAATTGGGCAGCCGCGAGGCGATCAAAGGCGCGGTGGAAGCGGGCCTGGGCATTGCCATCGTTTCGCGCGCCACGATTCTGAAGGAAATCAAGCTGGGCGACCTGATCGCGATTCCGCTGGAGCCGCGCCTGTATCGCCCGCTGTCGATGGTCAATGCCAAGGAAAAATTCCGTTCGCGCCTGCTCCAGACTTTCCTGGAGTTCGTGATCAATGCGCTGAAGCAATCGAAGCCTGTGTAATATTGCCCTCCCACGCCTGAAATGAAGCGCGACGAGAAAGACCTGCTCAATCTGTTGCGCGCGCTCCCGCCCGGGCAGCAGGATACGCTGTTTGCCTTCGCCGAATTCCTGGCCGCGCGCGCGGGGGAAACGCCGCGCGAGTGGGCCGAACCCGAACCGATCCCGCGCCCCGTGGAGGAAAAAGTGGTGCATGCCATCAAGCGCCTGCGCGCCACCTACCCCATGCTCGACCACAGCAAGATGTTGTACGAAGTGTCGGAATGCATGACCCGGCATGTGGTGCAGGGCAAGCCGGCAGTCGAGGTGATCGATGAACTGGAAGAGATGTTTCGCAGCCGATTCGAGAGCTTGAAAAATTAAACGTAAATATATCTATTGAACAACCATCAAAACGTCAAAGCCACAAAAAACAAATTTTAGCCACAGAGATCACAGGGCACACAGAGGGAGATGCGGCATCTCAACTTCGATTGGTTTTCTCTGTGTCCTCTGTGATCTCTGTGGCAAGATTTTTTGCGTACTTGATGGATTAAAGAACTTCCGCCGCATGATCCGCCAAGCGCGAACGTTCGCCGCGCATCAGCGTGACATGTCCGCCGTGCACCCAGCCTTTGAAACGATCCACCACATACGTCAAGCCTGAGCTGCCCTCGGTGAGAGAGGGCGTGTCGATCTGCGCGATGTTGCCCAGGCAGACCACTTTGGTGCCGGGGCCGGCGCGGGTGATGAGGGTTTTCATCTGCTTCGGCGTGAGGTTTTGCGCTTCGTCGATAATCAGGAATTTGTTGAGGAAGGTGCGGCCGCGCATGAAGTTGAGCGATTTGATTTTAATGCGCGAGCGGATCAAATCCTGGGTGGCGGCGCGCCCCCATTCGCCGGCGGTGTCGTCGGTTTTGTTGAGCACGTCCAGATTGTCTTCCAGCGCGCCCATCCACGGCGTCATTTTTTCTTCCTCCGTGCCGGGCAGGAAGCCGATATCCTCTCCCACCGGCACGGTGACGCGGGTCATGATGATTTCGGTATAAAGCTTGTCTTCCAGCACTTGCGTGAGGCCGGCGGCGAGCGTCAGCAGGGTCTTGCCGCTGCCCGCCTGGCCGAGCAGGGTGACGAAATCGATGTCCGGATTCATCAGCAGATTCAGCGCGAAATTTTGCTCGCGGTTGCGCGCGGTGACGCCCCACACATTGTTCTTTGCGTGGGTATAGTCTTTGATCGTCTCCAGCACCGCGCCCGTGCCGGCTTGTTCCCGCACCAGCGCATGCAGCGGTTGCGCGCCTTCCTGGTAAACGAATTCGTTTACGAACAATTCCCTGCAGAGCGGGCCTTTGATCCGATAGTAGGTGCGGCCGTTTTCCTGCCATGACTCCATGCCCTTGGCGTGCTTGTCCCAAAAATCCGTCAGCAGCGAGCGCACGCCGGTGTAGAGCAGGTCGGTGTCTTCCAACACCTTGTCGTTGAAATAGTCCTCTGCCGTGAAGCCGAGCGCGCGCGCCTTGATGCGCATATTGATGTCCTTCGACACCAGAATCACTTGGCGCTTGGGGGATTCGCGCTTCAAATGCAGCATCACGCCGAGAATGACATTGTCGCCCTTGTAGCTGGGGAGGGCGGAGGGCAGATCGGTATGAATGGCGTAGGTTTGCAGAAACAGGCTGCCGGTGGCGGACTCGCCGCTATGTGCGGCAAGCGAGATGCCTTGCTCCATATTGGCCTGCGGGTCGCTCACGATTTGGTCTAGAAAGCGGCTGGCTTGGCGCGCGTTGCGCGCGACTTCGGTCATGCCTTTTTTGTTGTTATCCAACTCCTCCAGGGTCATCATGGGGAGGTAGATATCATGCTCCTCAAACCGGAACAGGCTCGATGGGTCATGCATCAAAACATTGGTGTCGAGTACGAATAATTTGGTGAGTGCGGCTGGCTTATCTGCGGTGCTGCGTTTCTTAGCCATAAAGGGAGCTTCTCCGAAGGGTTGAGGGACTAGCTGGATTTGATGTAGTCGAGCACTTCCTGCACATGGTTCGGCACTTTGACGCCACGCCATTTTTTGACGAGCGCGCCTTTTTTGTCGATCACAAAGGTGCTGCGTTCGATGCCACGCACCTGTTTGCCATAGAGATTTTTCAGCTTCATGACACCGAACAACTGGCATGCGATTTCTTCGCTGTCGCTGAGCAGGTCGAAGGGCAGGGCGAGCTTGGCCTTGAAGCCTTCATGCGATTTAAGGCTGTCGCGCGATATGCCCGCAATTTCACAATTGTGCGCCCGGAATTCGGCGTAGGCATCGCGGAACTGCATGCTCTCGGTGGTGCAACCCGGTGTGTTGTCTTTGGGATAAAAATAGATGACGAGGCGACGACGTTTGAACTGGCTGAGCTTAAACGTTTTGCCTCCGGTGGCGGGCAACTCGAAATCAGGAACGGGTTGATTGAGCATCGCGCCGGTCATGCATGTGCAACTGAATCATGGCGCCATTGTTGTCAAAATCGGGAGGCTTGGCAACCCCCCATTTTGATCTCAATTTGATTAAGACCGGGCCACGATGAAAACCCCCAACATAATCACGCCGATACCCAGCAAGCGCATGGGTGAAACGTGTTCCCCGAGCAAGTGCCATGCGGCCAGCGCGGTCAATACATAGCCGATCGACACCATCGGGTAGGCCAGGCTCACTTCAACCCGCGACAGCGCCATGATCCACAGCACCATGGAGAGGCCATAGGCGAAGACCCCGCCGAGGATATGCGGTTGCGTTGCTAGCTGCCAAGTGACGGGCAGCAGATTCTCGCCGGTGAAGGCGAAATGGCCGACCGCGTTGGTGCCGGCTTTGAGCAGCAATTGCGCGGCCGTGCCGAGCAGGACGGCGCCGAGGATGAGTGTCCAGTTGGTGAATGCCATATTGCCTCCCATATTTGAAATAATTTTCACCACGGAGTACACAGAGGACACGGAGTTTTAAAACAATGTTTTGTTTTTCACCCCTCAAGGGGGTATTGAAAAGAACCTCCGTGTCCTCTGTGTACTCCGTGGTGAAAGAAGTGGATTATTTTCCCCGCTTCAACATCACGATCACCGCACCGCTACCGCCCTCTGCTGGCTGCGCTTGAACGAAAGCTAGCACATCCTCGCGCTGCATGAGCCAACTTTTAACCAGTTGCTTCAAGACCGGTTCATTATTTCTGGAGCTTAAGCCCTTGCCGTGAATAATACGCACGCAGCGGCTATCGCGGCGCTGGCATTCATTCAAAAAAGCCACCAGTTGCTCGCGCGCTTGCTCACGGTTCAAGCCATGCAGATCCAATTCGTCTTTGACGATCCAATGGCCGCGCCGCAGACGGCGCATTACTTGTTGCGAAAGGCCCGGTCGCTGGAAGGTGAGGGGGTCGCCTGCGTCTATGCTATCCATCACATGATCCGTCAATAAATCATGTGCTGGTGGGTCACCAGTTAGGCGCTGTCGCGGTATCGGCTTGGCGTAGGGCGGTGGGGGTGGGAGGCGCCCCGAATCGGGTAATTTGCGCGCATCGCCCACCGCGTCGCGGAACAGCGCCGCGTCATCCGCGGCGGGGAGGTTGGTTTTTGTTGCGGGTGGCTTGGGTTTAGCCAAGTTGGTCGAGATAACGCTCCGCATCCAGGGCCGCCATGCAGCCGGTGCCGGCGCTGGTGATGGCTTGGCGGTAGATGTGGTCTTGCACATCGCCCGCGGCGTATACGCCCGGAATGCTGGTCGCGGTGGCATTGCCGGTGTTACCGCCCTGAGTAACGATATAGCCGCCTTCCAAGGCGAGCTGGCCTTCGAACAGATCGGTATTGGGCTTGTGGCCGATGGCGATGAAGATGCCGGTGAGCGCGATGTCTTTGGCGCCGCCGCCGGCGGTGGATTTGAGGCGCATGCCGGTCACGCCGGTTTTATCGCCCAGCACTTCGTCCAGGCCCTGGTTCAATTCGAGCGTGATGTTGCCGGCGGCGACTTTTTGCATCAAATGATCGATCATGATTTTCTCGGCCTTGAACGTGTCGCGCCGATGCACCAGGGTCACGTGGCTGGCGATGTTGGCCAGATACAGCGCTTCTTCCACCGCGCTGTTGCCGCCGCCGATAACGGCAACTTTTTGGTTCTTGTAAAAGAAGCCGTCGCAGGTGGCGCAGCCGGACACGCCACGGCCCATGAAGGCTTGTTCGGACGGCAGTCCCAAATATTTGGCGGAAGCGCCGGTGGCGATGATGAGCGCGTCGCAGGTGTAGGCGCCGGCATCGCCGATCAAGGTCATCGGTTTTTCGGTGAGCTTGGCGGTGTGGATGTGGTCAAAAATGATTTCGGTGTTGAAGCGTTCCGCATGGGCCTGAAAGCGCTGCATCAAGTCCGGCCCTTGCACGCCGTTGACATCGGCCGGCCAGTTATCCACCTCGGTCGTGGTCATGAGCTGGCCGCCCTGGCTTAGGCCGGTGATCATAACCGGCTTCAAATTCGCGCGCGCGGCGTAAATCGCGGCGGTATAACCCGCGGGACCGGATCCGAGAATGAGCAATCGGCAATGCTTGGCGGACATGAAAAACTCCTGCAATAAATAAGGGCAAAGGGGATCGAAACGAGGCCGAATTTTAGCAGCAATCCATGCATTATGGCGGCGTTGATGTTGGTATAATCGCCCATTACTTAATCGTTTGAATCAATGGCTATTTCCAATCGTACTGCGGGCAAGGCAAACGGGCGCGAGCCCAATGCACGGCTCGTGCTCTTGCTGCGCGAAGCTTGGTGGTTCGTGCTTATCGCGGGCGCGGTATATCTGGCGCTCATCTTCATTACTTATCACAAAGGCGACCCGGGCTGGTCGCATGGCGGCAGCGATCTGACCGTGCACAATGCGGGCGGCCGCCTCGGCGCGTGGCTGGCCGATGTGCTCCTGCATGTATTCGGCTTGTCCGCGTATTGGGTCGTGGTGTTCGTGAGCTATCTGGTGTGGTGGGGCTATAAACGCATCGAGAGCGCGGGCATCAGCGAACGGCGCTCGCTGTTCGTGGCTTTTGTCGGATTTCTGTTGGTATTGTTTTCCAGCAGCGCCCTGGAATATCTGCGCCTGTATAACCTCAGCGTGCCCTTGCCCGATGCGCCGGGCGGGATTGCCGGCGCGGTGGCCGGCCAGATGTTGGCGAGCGGCTTTGGCCATACCGGCTCCACCTTGTTTCTGCTCGCGCTGTTTGGCGTCGGCTTCAGCCTGCTCAGCGGCGCATCGTGGCTGATGATCATGGAGCAGATCGGCTTCGGCGTGGAGTGGAGCTATAACGCGATTCGCCGCACCATCGAGAATCGGCGCGACCGCAAGGCGGGCGAGGTTGCCAGCATCGAACGCCAGGAAGTGGTGCAGGAACTGAAAAAGCATTTGGTGGATGACCACGAGCCGATCCGCATCGAGCGCCCGGTGCTGGAGATTCCCAAATCGACGCGGGTGCAAAAAGAAAAGCAGGCGCCGCTGTTCGCCGAGCTGCCGGATTCGCCCTTGCCGCCGCTGCATCTGCTGGACGAAGCGGATGGCGAAATCGAATTGCTCTCGGCCGACACGCTGGAATTCACCTCGCGCTTGATCGAGCGCAAGTTGCTCGAATTCGGGGTCGAGGTCAAAGTGGTCGCGGCTTATCCCGGCCCGGTCATCACGCGCTACGAGATCGAACCGGCGGTGGGCGTGAAGGGCAGCCAGATCGTCAACCTGATGAAAGATCTGGCGCGCGCCTTGTCGGTGGTGAGCATCCGCGTGGTGGAGACGATTCCCGGCAAGAACTGCATGGGCCTCGAGCTGCCCAACCCCAAGCGCCAGGTGATTCGTTTGTCCGAGATTCTCAGTTCCCAAATCTATGCCGACATGGCCTCGCCCTTGACCATCGCCATGGGCAAGGACATTACCGGCAAGCCGGTGGTGGCCGATCTGGCCAAGATGCCGCATGCGCTGGTGGCGGGCACCACCGGCTCCGGCAAGAGCGTGGCGATCAACGCCATGATTCTGTCCCTGCTGTACAAAGCCGACCCGAGCCAAGTGCGCTTGATTCTGGTCGATCCGAAAATGCTCGAACTATCGGTGTACGAAGGCATTCCGCATCTGCTCGCACCGGTCGTAACCGATATGCGCCAGGCGGCGTATGCGCTGACCTGGTGCGTGAATGAAATGGACCGGCGCTATCGCCTGATGTCGAGCCAAGGTGTGCGCAATCTTGCCGGCTTCAACCAAAAAGTAGCAGATGCGAAAAAAGCCGGCACACCGATCCCGCATCCTTTCTCGCTCACACCCGAGAACCCCGAGCCGTTGGAGCCGCTGCCGCTGATCGTGGTGGTGATCGACGAGTTGGCCGACTTGATGATGGTCGTGGGCAAGAAAGTGGAAGAGCTGATCGCGCGCCTGGCGCAAAAAGCGCGCGCCTCAGGTATCCACTTAGTGCTCGCCACGCAACGCCCGTCGGTGGATGTGATCACCGGCTTGATCAAGGCCAACATCCCCACTCGCATCGCATTCCAGGTGTCGAGCCGCATCGATTCGCGCACCATCCTCGACCAGCAAGGCGCGGAAGCGCTGCTGGGCCAGGGCGACATGCTCTACCTGCCGCCCGGCACCGGCTACCCCCTGCGCGTGCACGGCGCCTATGTCGGGGATCAGGAAGTGCATCGCGTGGTCGAATGGCTGAAAAAGCTGGGCGAACCGCAATATGTAGAGGGAATTCTCGAAGCGAATGAAGGCGCAGGCGAAGGGGAGGGCGGTGAAGGCGGCGGCGACCCCGAAGCCGATCCGCTCTACGATCAAGCGGTAGAGATCGTGCTCAAATCGCGCCGCGCCTCGATCTCCAGCGTGCAGCGCCAACTGCGCATCGGCTACAACCGCGCCGCGCGCCTGATCGAGCAAATGGAACGCTCGGGCTTGGTGTCGGCCATGCAGTCGAATGGCAATCGCGAAGTGTTAATGCCGAATCGGGAGTGATTATTTTGGAACCACGAATGAACACGAATGAACACGAATACGCCAATACCACCTTACTTAAACAGGACTTTAGGTGGCTTTTGAATTTATTCGTGTTAATTCGTGTTCATTCGTGGTTCCCAAGTTTTTTTGTTTTTGCATTGTGTGCCGCATCATCCGCCCATGCTGGCAGCGTCGATAGCCTGCGTACTTTCGTGCGCGAGACGCAAACCGTGCGCGCGCATTTTGCGCAGACGGTGCTGGATCGCAATGGCCGCAGCGTGAGTCAGGCTTCGGGTGTGATGGCCTTCTCCCGTCCCGGTAAATTCCGTTGGACTTACGCCTTGCCTTACGAGCAGTTGATCGTGGGCGATGGCGTGAAGCTGTGGATTTTCGATAAGGACCTGAATCAGGTTACGGTGCGCAAGCTGGACGAGGCGCTGGGTAGCTCGCCCGCCGCCTTGCTCGCGGGCAATAACGAAATCGAGCGATTTTTCAGTTTGTCCGAAGCGGGCAGCCGCGATGGACTGGATTGGCTGGAAGCCAGCCCTAAATCCAAAGACACGATGTTCGCTGCGGTGCGCATGGGCTTCGCCGGGAACACGCTGAAGCAAATGGAGCTGAAAGACAGCTTTGGCCAAACCACTGTGATCCGCTTCGACAAGCTCGAACGCAATCCCAAGCTCCCCGCCGACCAGTTCAAGTTCGCGCCGCCCAAGGGGGCGGATGTGATCGGTGAGTGATCTTTTTTCGCATGAGCCGGATGCGCCGCTGGCGGAACGGCTCCGCCCCAAAACCCTGGACGAAGTGATCGGCCAGGATCACCTGCTTGGCCCGGGCAAGCCGCTACGGATCGCGTTCGAATCCGGCAAGCCGCACTCAATGATTTTGTGGGGGCCGCCGGGCGTGGGCAAAACCACGCTGGCGCGCCTCATGGCGGGCGCATTCGATGCCGAGTTCATCGCGCTCTCCGCAGTGTTGTCGGGGGTGAAAGATATCCGCGATGCCATCACCCGCGCGCAATTCGCCTTGGAGCAAAGCGGTCGCCACACGATCCTGTTTGTGGATGAGGTGCACCGTTTCAATAAGGCGCAGCAGGACGCGTTCTTGCCTTATGTCGAGCAAGGTTTGTTTACCTTCATCGGCGCCACCACCGAGAACCCCTCGTTCGAAGTGAACAGCGCGCTGTTGTCCCGGGCGCAAGTGTATGTGCTGAAACCCTTGTCGGAAGCGGAGCTCGGGCAATTGTTCGATCACGCCTGCCAAGCCGCATTGACCGATCTTGGCTTTGAACCCGGCGCTAAATCGATCATCGTGGGCTGCGCCGATGGCGATGCGCGGCGGCTGTTGAATATTCTGGAGCAAACACGCACCGCGGCATATGCCGCCCAAACACACCTGGTAACAGAAGATTTTGCGCGCGACACCGTGGCAAAAAGCGGCCGCCGTTTCGATAAGGGCGGGGAAGAGTTCTACGACCAGATTTCCGCGCTGCACAAATCCGTGCGCGGCACCGCGCCCGATGCCGCGCTGTATTGGTTCATGCGCATGCTGGATGGCGGCGCCGATCCACTATACCTGGGCCGGCGCATGATCCGCATGGCGTCGGAAGATATCGGGCTGGCCGATCCGCGCGCGCTGCGCCTTACTTTGGACGCGGTGGAAACCTATGAACGCCTCGGTTCGCCGGAGGGAGAGCTTGCCTTGGCGCAAGCCCTGATTTATCTGGCCTGCGCGCCGAAAAGTAATGCGGTTTACGTCGCGTATAATAGTGCCCGTGCTTTCATCACCAACGATAAATCGCGTGCGGTGCCGCTGCATTTGCGCAATGCGCCGACCAAGCTGATGAAAGAATTGGGTTATGGCCATGCCTATCGCTACGCGCACGACGAGCCGGAAGCCTATGCCGCAGGCGAGGAATATTTCCCCGAAGACATGCCGCAGGTAAGTTTTTACGAGCCCACCCCACGCGGGCTGGAATCAAAAATCGCGGAACGTTTGGCGCATTTGCGCGAACTCGACGCTAAAGCAAAACGAAAGAAATAATCATGTTAGATGTTCTATTGTTGCGAAATGACTTGGATGGAACCGCACAACGCTTGAAAGCGCGTGGGTTTGACCTGGATGTAAACCGTTTTCAAGAATTGGAGCAGGAGCGCAAAGCGGTTCAAGTTCGCACCCAGGAATTGCAGGCGAAGCGCAATCAATCTTCGAAGCAAATCGGTATTGCCAAATCCAAGGGTGAAGATGTCTCGGCGATCATGGCCGAAGTGGCGAGCTTGGGCGATGAGTTGAAAGCGGCTGAGGAAAAGCTAGCTGTGATTCAGAGTTACCTCAATGATCTATTGATGACCATCCCCAATCTGCCACATGAAAGTGTGCCGATTGGAAAATCAGAGACAGACAACGTCGAGGTTCGGCGCGTGGGTACACCGCGCATTTTCGATTTTTCGGTCAAGGATCATGTCGATGTGGGCGAAGGCCTGAAGCAGTTGGATTTTGAAACCGCCGTGAAAATTACCGGTGCGCGTTTCTCGCTGATGAAAGGCCCACTGGCGCGGATGCACCGCGCGCTCTCGCAATTCATGCTGGATGTGCATACCCAGGAGCATGGCTATACGGAAGTGTATGTGCCGTTCTTGGTCAACGCTGATAGCATGCGCGGGACAGGGCAATTCCCAAAATTCCAAGATGACCAATTTCATGTTTGCGCCGACGATTTATTTTTGATTCCAACCGCCGAAGTCCCGGTCACCAACATCGTGCGTGATGTGATTGTCGCTTTGGAAGATTTGCCCCTTAAGTTTGTTTCGCACACCCCGTGTTTTCGACGCGAGGCAGGTTCATATGGCCGCGACACGCGCGGCATGATTCGCCAGCATCAGTTCGAGAAAGTGGAGCTGGTGCAGATTGTCCAGCCCGAGCAGTCTTACGCCGCTTTGGAGGCGCTCTTAGGCCACGCCGAGATGATCCTAAAAAAACTTGAATTGCCCTATCGCGTGATGGCCTTGTGCAGCGGCGATATGGGCTTCTCCGCCGCCAAGACTTACGATATCGAAGTCTGGCTACCGGCGCAGAATACTTATCGTGAAATCTCCTCGTGCAGCAACTTCGAAGCCTTCCAAGCGCGGCGCATGCAAGCGCGTTATCGCAACGACAAGAACAAGCCGGAATTAGCGCATACGCTCAACGGCTCCGGCCTGGCGGTGGGGCGTACCTTGGTGGCGATCTTGGAGAATTATCAGAATGCGGATGGCAGCGTGACCGTTCCCACCGTGCTGCGGCCCTATATGGGTGGGGCTGAGATAATTTCCGCCTAGGTCGTAGCGACGGCTTCCAGCCGGCATGCCGGCAAAGATGCCGGCGCTACAAGGACGCGGCGGCTTTTTTAGGCTTTCTTTGCACTGGTTTGTTGTTCTTCGCCAGCATCGAGAAAAACGGCTGGTAGGGCTTTTCGAACTTCACCAGAATGTCGTAGTAAGTTCGAATATTCTCGGTAAAAATCACCGGCTCGCCCCCCCGCGCAAAGCCGTGCTTTATGGTCGAGTGATGCGCAGCATTGGAAAGCAAGGGCAAGGTTTTTTTAAGATCGGGCCAGACATCGGGGTTGAGGCCCTGGCGTTGCGCCAGCACGCGCGCATCTTCCAAGTGGCCATAACCCACGTTGTAGCTCGCGAGTGCCAGCCAGGTGCGATCCGGCTCCACTACCCGGGCCGGCATCAAATCTTTCATATTTAAGAAATATTTCGAGCCGGCGATGATGCTTTGCTTCGGGTCCAGCCGGTCGGTGACGCCCATTTCATCCGCCGTCTGTTCGGTCAGCATCATGATGCCGCGCACATTGGTGGGCGAGGTGGCGAGCGGCTCCCATTTTGATTCTTGATAACCCAAGGCCGCGAGCAGGCGCCAATCGATCCCGGTGATGTCTTGCGCTTCGTAAAACAGGTCGCGGTATTTGGGCAGCACGGTGTTCATTTTTTCCAGGAAATGAATCACGTCGGCTTGCTCCAGGCGTTCGAGATGGCCGTAGTATCGGTCTTGCAATCGTTTCAACGTGCCATCGCGCTGAATTTTGGCGAAGAATTGAATGGATTTCTTATACAGCCAAGCGTCGCCATCTTTCGGGAAAGCCCAGCCCAGATATTCCGGACGACCGATATCGAAGCCAACCGCCAACTCCGGGTGGAAGTTCTGAGATAGCTTTACGATGTGCGAATCCGCGACGACATAGTCAATCTCCCCCGCTGCGAGTTGTGCGAGCAAGTCTTCCGTGACTTGATCCTTCGCTTCGATCCAGGTCAGAGTGGGAAATTTGCGCTTCGCCTGATTCAACTGATTCACGTAGCTGGTTCCCGCTACCACGACCAGTTTCTTTCCGAGCAGGTCCTTAAAGCTATTGGGTTTGTCTTGCTTAATGTTGTAAACGACTTGCTGTTGCACCGACTGATAAGCCGTGCTGAATAAGAGGCGCATCTTGCGATCATCGGTAATGGTGATGCCGGCCGCGGCAAAATGCGCCTGACGCGAGGCGACCTTGGGCAAGATGTCCTGGAATTGATTGACTACGACAAAATTGACTTTAAAACCGAGTTCCTTGGCGAACAGCATAACCAGATCGTGCTCGATGCCGGCGTACTGGCCCTGCGCATTCTCGTAATAAGTAGTCGGACCATTTCGCGTAACGACCGTCAATTCCCCACTTTCGCGCGCGGAAGGAATGGGCTTGCCGCTCCATTCGCAGGCAGAAAGCAGCGCGCACAAAAATAGGGTAATAAGAATCCGCATGCCATGAGTTTGGCGAACGAATCGCATTTTGTCCATGCGCGCCAGTGAAATGCGGGCGCGCTTCTGATAGAATCGCGCCCTTCGGAGAGGTGGCAGAGTGGTCGAATGTACCTGACTCGAAATCAGGCGTACGGTTTTCCGTACCGTGGGTTCGAATCCCACCCTCTCCGCCAAATACAAATGGGAGCCAAGTGGCTCCCATTTGTATTTGGCGGAGAGGGTGGTTGATGAGAACCCACTGGGTTCGACTAAGCGAGCACTGCTCGCTTGGACGCGCGAAGCGCGGTTTTTCGCCGCCAGCGAGCGGCGAAAAATGACGGTATCGCCCTAAGGCGAGACCGGCACAATCCCACCCTCACCTATTCAAAATTTGTGAAGCCACTTGGCTCCCATTTG
>JACRIU010000024.1 GCA_016235775.1 Hydrogenophilales bacterium | reverse complement strand
TTTTCAGAATTGAAGGGTCCGCCGACACAAGCTCTATGTTTGCCTCTTTCAGGAAACGCACCGCATGCTCTCCGGGATAGTTTCCTGAATAAATTATCCTCTTTATCCAGGCATTGATAAGATTTTTTGCGCAGGCCACACAAGGCGGGCCCGCCGTGACGTATAGTGTTGAGCCTTCCGTGCTTACGCCATGCTTGGCCGCATGCAATATGGCGTTCTCTTCCGCATGCACCGTGCGGTTCTTGCGGTCGATGCGCGTGATCTTTTTGTTCAGATGCAAGGCGATGCCGTTTTTTTCATACCAATCGACATCGTTGAGCATGATGTCCTGGATGGTCTGCTCGCCGGCCAGCACCGGCGACAGCAGAATGCGGTTGTAGTTGGCATGGGACTCGGAACCGAACACGGTAATGTCGTATAAATCCGGCGCGAGTTTCAGCAACTCCTCCAGCGTGCGCACGCCCGCCATGCCATTGCCGACCATCACCAATTTCATGCGTTTCATAATTGCTCCATTTTTGTAACCACGAATGAACACGAATTAGCACGAATGAAAACCCTGCAAAACACAACGCTAGGATTCATGCGGTTCTTATTTGTGTTCATTCGTGTTTATTCGTGGTTAAAAGGTTTTTTAAGCCGCAGCCAAGCTGCCGGTTTCTACCGCCGCGATCGCTTTCGCCTGATTGAAATCCTGCGAATAGCCCGATGCATACAAGCAACAGGCGAGCTGGTTCACCAGCGGCAGCGGCGCGGATATTTCGCGCGCCAGCACACGCTTGATCCAGCGCGCGGTCGTCACCGCGTCGCAGGTGCCGGGCATCGGCGGCAGGTTTTTGATCGGGCCGGATTCGGCTTCGAATAGCACGCGTGATTCGCCGCCTTGGAAATAGCGCAACTCCGGACGGCGCTTGGGATTCGCATACGGCTCGCCCTCGGCGCCGCGCAAGAGCAAGGCATCGAAGCCGGTGGCGATCAGAAAATCGGAAACAAGCTGCAAATATTCGGGATGGCTCGCACTGATCAGCCGCAGCCCCACGCCATCGAATGGATCGATCAATTTGACCAGCGTATGCGCGCTGTTGCGCACGCCGAGCCGGCTGCGCGCATTGAGCAGGGACGCCAAGCCCGGGCTCAGCGCGCTGGTGGGCACGAAGGCGATGCGCTCATTCGCGAGACGCTCCTCCGCCTGCGCGAGCGTGGCGCACGGCAACACATCCAGCTCCCGCATCACATGCACCGTCGCGACGCGGCCATGCCCCTCCAGCTCGCCATGCATCAGCACCGGCACGCCGAATTGCTTGAGCCATAAAGCGATCAGCGGGGTGAGATTGGGCTGGCGGCGCGCACCGTTGTAGGTGGGAATCACCACCGGGCGCGGGCCGCTCGCCGGGTGCGGCAATTTATAAACGCGCTTATCCACCGCTTGATAGAAGCCGAGCAACTCCTCGAGCGTCTCGCCTTTCATGCGCAGCGCGATCAACAAACCGCCCAATTCCATATCAGGCACGCCGCCATCGAGCATCGCGCTCATCAGATGATTGGCGTCGTCTTCACTCAAGGGCCGGCTGCCGTTAGGGCCGCGCCCGATTTCTTTTAAATAGGCCGTGTAGCTCACGCTGATTTCCCGATCATGACGCCGGCTGGATGCATTTGGATTTCCTTCAGTTATCTTTCATCTGTTTTCCTCTCCATTGCAAACCCCGTGCCACCCTTGTTTACGCCTATTTATCAGCGAGTTACCAGGAACGGCGGGGATTGTCATATAAGGGCGCGCTTATTTGTGGTGCACAAAGAGAAGATGACGCCTCATGCTGGTGCGAGACCTGAGATAAACCGAAAAACCGCTTCATTGAATGGCCGCATAGCCTCTGCCGCACCGCACCGGTAGAATACGGCTTCCCCATGCGATCCCTCCTCACCTGCCTCCTCCTGCTGATTCTCAACCACGCCGCGCTGGCTGCGACCGAGGATGTGTTCCGGCGCTATCAAGACCGCATCGTGCAGGTGCGGATTTTGGTGGCGGCAAGCGGCGCCAAGACGGGCATGGGCTCGGGCTTCGTCGCCACGCCCGATGGCCTGATCGTCACCAACTACCATGTCATCGCCGATCTGGTGCAGCAGAGCGGTCAATATCGCGGCGAGATTCTCGGCGCGGACGGCAAGCTGGGTAAGCTGGAGCTGATCGATTTCGATGCGGTGCATGATCTGGCGCTGGTGAAATCAGACCTGCCGCAACCGCGCCCGTTTGAATTGCATACCGGTTCGCTGCCGATCGGCATGCGCGTATTTTCCATCGGCACGCCGTTCGACTTGGGCTTCACCATCGTCGAGGGCACTTACAACGGGCTGCTCGAACAATCGCTGTACGAGAAGATCCATTTCACCGGCTCGATCAATCCGGGCATGAGCGGCGGCCCGGCGGTGTTGAACAACGGGCGCGTGGCCGGCGTCAATGTCGCCACCGCCGGCAACCAAGTGAGCTTTTTGGTACCGGCGAAATATGTGCGCGCCCTGCTGGGCCGCGCGCATGGCGCAAAACCGCTCACGCCGGCGGTCGCCCAAGCGCGCTTGCGCGACCAGTTGATCGCGAACCAAGCGGCTTATATGTCGCAGATCATGGGCGCACCGTTCATGACCAGCCAGCTCGGCCAGTATCAAGTACCTGGCCGCTTGGCCGGCTTCATGAAATGCTGGGGCGATTCGCAGCAATTGCCGGAAAATCGTTTTGACCAAGCCACGCAGGAGTGTTCATCGGAAGATGACCTGTATGTATCCCGCACGCAGACCACCGGCATCGTGCATTTCCAGCACCAATGGCTGGCCGGCAAGCAGCTCAACCGCTTCCGCTTCTTCAATCTGTATCAAGCGCAATTCAACGCCAATTACCCCGGCCTGCGCGCGACGCAGGAAGATGTCACCAAATTCCGTTGCCACACCGATTTCGTCAAAACCAACGGCGTGAGTTTCAAGGCCGCGCTGTGCCTGCGCGCATACAAACGGCTGCCTGGTTTATTCGACGCGGTGTTGAAAGCCGCCACCTTGAATGAAAACCAGCGCGGCGTGCAAACGACACTGGTGTTGGCGGGCGTCTCCGCCGAGAACGCGACACGCTTTACCAAGCGTTACCTGGGAAGTTTTCAATGGAACCCGTGATCATCGCCGAAGTGCTGGATAAATCCGGCAAGGTGCATGAGCGCATGCGGCTGACGCGCTTTCCCGCCGTGATGGGGCGCGGCTATGACAGCGATGTGATTCTGAGCGACGAATTTGTCTCGGCGCATCACGCGCAAATCGTGTTGGATGAAACCGGCCAACCGGCGATCATAGATCTCGATACGGAAAACGGCACTTACCTGTTGCCGGCGATGCAGCCGATGCACCATCTCGCGCTTGGCGCGGAAACCCTGCTTCGGCTCGGCCATACGCTGGTGCGGTTGCGCCGCCCGGAATTTCCGGTGGCGGCGGCGCGCATCGATACGCTCACCCACAGCCGCCTGACCAATTTTTTTAGCAGCGGATTGGTGCTAACGGCCTTGGGCTTGCTGCTGCTGGGGATACTCGGCTTCCATGCCTACCAACTCTCGGCACAGCAAATCAAGCTCAGCAAGCTACTGTTGGAGACGCTCGAAATCGGCATCCTGGTGCCGGTGTGGGCCGGGCTGTGGGCGATTTTGAGCCGGATTTTCGCGCACCATACCGCTTATGTTTCGCATGCGGTGATCGCTTGCCTGGCCGTCATCAGTTTTTTCGGCGCGGATACGTTTGCGGAATATTACGCATTCGGATTTTCGGCGCAGCTCAGCGCAGAAATTTTATTCCACGTCCTGTTTGGCCTAATCGTTGCGCTGGTGCTCTATGGGCATTTGCGCTTTGCAACCCTGCTTTCGCCCAAGCGCATCGGCGTATTTTCCGGCATGATCGCCGCAGGGGTGGTGGCGCTTTCCGGCTTCACCACTTATGTGCAGGAGCTGGATTTCAACGACACCCTGCCTTATCCGCCGGAACTGAAACCGGCGCAGTTTCGCATGGCGCCGGAAAAGTCGCTCGATACTTTCATTCGCGCCGCGGAGCAGGTGCCGCAGCAGCTCGATTCACGCAACTAATCCCACAACTCAGGCCGCGCCCAATATTTGCTGTTGAACCATTCCGGTGTGGTTTTGTAGGTGCGCAAATCGAATTTGAGCAGCGCGAGCGGCAGGCCGTTTTGGGCATAGACATTCACCCCCTCCATGCCGAGGCCGAGCAAATCGTTGTATTCCCAAAAACTGCTGTGTTTGAGCCACGCCTTGCCGATCGGCGCCAAGGCATACAACTGCTTGGCGTGAACATCGCGCAGGCTGGCAAGCAGCGTGCAGGCGTTGCGCTTAGGTAAATATTCCAGCACCCCGGAGATGAAAACAAAGTCGAAGCGGCCAGCCGTGCTCACTTGATCCAGCCAATCGCCTTCGGCCACATGCGTTATAACCGCACTGGGGTTTGCACGAACATACTCGGCAAACACCTCGTCCGCTTGCGGCCCGATCGCTAGCAGCGTGTGCGGCATGGCCTCGTGCAACGCCATGGCGATATCCGCGAGATACCCTTGATCTTTACTGTTCCCCATCCAGGTTTACCCGATTTATTGTTTAGCCCAGCGCACGGTCCAGAGCATGGCAAATTAAAGAATTAAATCTAGACAATGGCTGTCAGCCTATAAAGGTAAATTTTATTATTTGCTTCGATAGTTACTTTATCACATTAACTTTCTATTCTAAATGGTCGAATTCATTGCGGTTTTGTAATAATGGCGTTATCCTTAGCTCGCACATTTGGAGGTGAGCGATATGGCTGTCATTACCGTATTCAACCAAAAAGGCGGGGTGGGCAAAACCACGACGAGTTTGAATCTGGGCGCCGCGCTCGCGCGTGCCGCTTGTCCGCCGCTGTTGATCGACCTGGATCCGCAAGCGCATCTCACGCTGATCACCGGCAGCGCGGTCGATTCGGGCGAGGAGAGCATTTTCAGCTTCTACCTCAAGACGCGCCCGCTGACCGAGTTGATACGCCCGGCCGGCACTATCGGGCGCATCATCCCGTCACATCTCGATCTGGCGAAAGCGGACACCCTCTTTGGCAAGAACTATAACGTGGTGACACGTTTGGCGACCGGACTCAGCACGGAGGCCATGCAGCAAAACAGCGCGCCAATTGTGATCGACTGTTGTCCGATGCTGGGCGTGCTGTCGCTAAATGCCTTATTCGCATGCGATCTGGTGCTGATTCCGATTTCCACCGATTTCTTGGCGCTGAATGGCGCGGCGCAAGTGGAAAAGACCTTGAAGGCCTTGGAGCAGGTATTGAAAAAGCGCCTGCCGCGTCGCTACCTGCTGACCCGCTTCGACAAGCGGCGCAAAATGACGCGCCAAATCTTGGCGCAGGCACAGGAAAAATTCGGGGATGATTTGTGCGTCACCACCATCGCGGAAAATGTCAGCGTCGCCGAGAGCCCGGCCTTGAATAAAACGATTTTTGAACATGCGCCGAATAGCCGGGGCGCACAGGATTATGAAGCGTTACTGGAAGAATTAGCCGGCAGCGGCTTCTTTTCCGGCGTGGAGATGACGCTGCCACGCAACAAACGAACCAATTACGGGCGTGGGCCGCGTTTGGTGTATCAAGCGGGTTAGCGTTATTTCGTAATCAAATTGATCATGCCTTCCACGTCGAGATTTTCCTGACGGGTTTCAGCTGGACGCTCGGCGCAATCGAGTATTTCGCAGTTCATATACATTTGACGCAGACGCTGTTCTGCGGTGTCGCGATCCACGGCTTGAATCGTGATTTTGTCCACCCGCTGGCCGTTGCGGGTTCGGATATTGAATTCGTATTTATTCATGGCGACCCTCGCTATCAATCTCAAAATCGATTTGCCGCAGAGAACACAGAGGTCACAGAGAAAACCGTGGCTTTACTGTTCCACCCTTGCACCCGAAGGGTAAGCCAAGAACCCTGAGTCTATCGTGCTTTTCTCTGTGACCTCTGTGACCTCTGTGGCAAGGTGTTTTGCCTAACTACGATATTCCGGTTTCGGCTCGCGCGCCAACAAGTCTTCCAGGGCTTGGCGCGGCGGCAAGCCCTCGAACATGACGCGATACACCTCGCGGGCGATGGGCATTTCCACTTTCACGTGCTCCGCCATGCGTAGCACCTCGGCGCAAGTGTGCACGCCTTCGGCGGTATGGCCGAGTTGTTCGAGAATGGCCTTTAGCGCTTGACCCTGCGCGAGCCGCAAGCCCACAGTGCGGTTGCGCGACAAATCGCCGGTGCAAGTGAGGATCAGATCGCCCACGCCGGTCAAGCCCATGAAGGTTTCCAGCCGGCCGCCCAGGGCGAGGCCCAAGCGGGTGATCTCGGCCAGGCCGCGCGTGATCAGCGCCGCGCGCGCATTGAGGCCGAAGCTCATGCCGTCGGAGATGCCGGCGGCGATCGCCATCACGTTTTTCACCGCGCCGCCCAATTCCACGCCCACCACATCCGTGCTGGAATAGACGCGCAGATGATGATTGTTGAAGCGCGCGGCCATCTCCTGTGCGAACGCGGCATCGCCGGATGCCAGGGTCAGCGCGCACGGCAAGCCCAGCGCCACTTCCTGCGCGAAGCTGGGGCCGGACAACACCCCGCGCGGCACATCGGCGTGCAATGTCTCTGCCGCGACTTGATGCAACAGCTTGGCGCCGCCCGGTTCGAAGCCCTTGCACGCCCATACGATGGGCGCCGTGTTCCCCGCTTGGGTCAGCGCGGTCAACAGCGCGCGAAACCCGCTGGTCGGCACGACGGCGAGAATGAATTCGGCGCCATCGATCGCCTGGCCCAAGTCAGCGCTTAAGGCAATCGAGTCGGGCAGAGAAAACCCGGGAAGATAGCGCGCGTTTTCGCGCGCACAGGCAATCGTATCGATTTGCCGAGGATCGCGCGCCCACAGCGTGATGGCATGATGTTCGGAAAGGCTGATGGCGAGCGCAGTGCCCCACGCCCCCGCGCCAAGGACGGTGGTTTTCAAATGCCCCACACTTCTTTCAGCGGCACGAAACCGCTTTGCCCGTCGCGATGTTTGACTTTGACCCAGCCGCCGCCGGCGATTTCGACCAACTCCAATGCCACGTCGCGCTCGGCCTTGAATACCAGCGGTGCGGCGGCATCGGGCTGGGCGCGAATCTCGGCGACGGCGGTGGTGATTAATACGGTGCGCTTGGCGGCGAGTTTGGATGACTCCACCCACGCCAGCGCGCCGCTCGCATCGCGCACTTTTACCCATTTATCCAAAGCGACGATGATTTCCACCGGATAGTGGCGGGAAAGAATAAACAGCTTCTGCGCCTGCGCGGAGGGGGCGTCGTACAGCACCGCCGCCTCGGCGCTGACTGCGCGGAATTCGAGCGCCTGCGCGGCCAGGCTGGCCGCACACCACAGCGCACCGAGCAGCCAGCGCATATCAGCTCGCGGCCGGCTGTTCGCTGGCCGCTTGGGCTTGCTGCGCATGCTGCTGCTGATACAGCGCTTCGAAATTCACCGGCGCCAAATAAATCGGCATGAATCCGGCGCGGCCCACCAGATCGGAAATCACTTCACGGATATAGGGGAACAGCATATTCGGGCAGGTGATGTGCATGACCAGTTCCATCGTTTCGTCCGGCACGTTGGCCACACGGAAAATCCCGGCCTGCGCCGCTTCCACCAGATAGGCGGTGCGATCGCCGATCTTGGCGGTTACCGTCGCGGTGAGCGTCACCTCGTACAAATCCTCGCCCACTTTTTTGCCTTCATTGAAGATTTTCACCTCGATCTGCGGCGCTTCGCGCTCCAGAAAAATCTCGGGGGAATTGGGGCATTCGAGCGAGGCATCCTTGACGTACAGCTTTTCGATGCCGAATTGCGGTTGCGGCTGGTCAGACATAATCACTCCTAAACGTGGGCCATCACGGCGCGAGGCCGCATAAAAAATAGCTATTTTACACGCTTAAGATGACAAACAACCGTGCTTACTTGCGGGAAATCCAGGCTTTCAACTGCGGCCCGTTCAGTGCGCCGGACACGCGATCGATTTCGACGCCCCGATGGAACAGGGCCAGGGTGGGAATGCTGCGAATCTGATATTGCTGCGCGAGCATTTGTTCCGCTTCGGTGTTGACCTTGGCGAAGCGCACACGGGCCGCGAACTCGCTCGCGGTCTGGGTGAAGACGGGCGCGAATTGCTTGCACGGCCCGCACCACGGCGCCCAGAAATCCACCACTACCGGCAATTCATTGTGTTGAATGAACTTGGCAAAATTAAATTGCGTCAAATCGACCGGCGCGCCGGGCAGAACCGGCGCATTGCACTTGCCGCACTTGGGATGCGCGGCCAGCTTTTCCTCGGGCACGCGATTGACGGCGAAGCAGTGGGGGCAGACTAAATGCATTTTAGGCGTCAGGGGTCAGGCGTCGGGCGTCAGAAAAGGCGGTGTTTTTCATATTTGACAAATGGTCACGCTCATTAAAATTTCAACCCCACCCCGACGCCTGTCGCCTGTCGCCTGATTTAAACCAGCAACGGCTCCAGCTTCCCCTCCCGATCCAGCGCCGACAGGTCATCGAATCCGCCCACATGAAAGTCGCCGATATAGATTTGCGGGACGGTGCGGCGGCCGGTTTTTTCCATCATTTCGGCCATCTTGGGCGGGTCGAGATCGACGCGGATTTTTTCGATGATCTCCACGCCTTTGCTTTTGAGCAAGCGCTCCGCCATCGTGCAATACGGGCATACGCCGGTGCAATACATGCTGATTTGGACCATGCTTATTTCTCCACAGGTAGGTTGGCTTGTTCCCAGGCGGCCATGCCGCCCGCGAGATTGTAAACGTCGGCAAATCCATTTTGCGTCAGGATGCCGCAAGCGCCGGACGAGCGGTGGCCGCTGCGGCAAGCCACGATCAGCGGCTTGGCCTTGAATTTTTCCAGCTCGCTCAGGCGATTTTTAAGCTGCCCCAGCGGGATATGCTTGGCATGCGGGATGCGCCCTTGCGCCACTTCATTATCTTCGCGCACGTCGAGCACGACGGCGTCTTCGTGATTCATTTTCAACACCGCCTCCTGCGCATCCACTTGCTTGCGGCCGAAGAAGATGCGCCCGATCGCCGGCCACAGCAGCATGGCGCCGCTCACCACGATCAAGCCGATGATCAATAAATTATTTTGAATGAATTGCATGCTTCTTTTGCTCCTGTAAAAAGATTCGGACGGTGTTCAGCAGCGGTTCGACGCTGCGCTGCGCCCCGGGTTCAAGCTGGGCGATTTCGGTTAAAAACTTTTCCGCGGCGCCCGGGTATACCGCCAGCGCGCGTTTCAACATTGCTTGCGCGGCGGACGCTTCGCCCTGCAGCGACAGCAACAACGCTTGCCGGTACACCACGTCTTGCGTCGGCGCGAAGCGCATGACGGCGCTATTCAAGAATTGCTGATCCTCGATCTGCGCGCGGTTCGGGGCGATCCCGGCCGCATAGGCAAAGTCGCTGTAGGGCGTGAGCATGGATTCATGCCGCACATGCTGCAATACCCGTTCAATTTCCTGCACGCCCGGCGGCGTCTGGCGCGCACGGAACAAACTCTCAAGCTGACTATAGCTGTCCGCGATGCGCGCCAGGCTGATCCATCCCAGCACCAGCATGAGGCCGAACGCCGCGCGCATCAGCCCGCTCAATTGCAGGCGTAGGGTATGCGTATCGGCCGCGCCGATCAAGATGGCGGCGATGCCGAGGAAGGGGGCGTACCACAAGGGATATTCGAGCAGGCTGTGAATCGCGAGCACGGCCAGCACCGCCGCCACCCACCAGCCGGCCAAAGTGGCGGCTTGGCGCACGCTGCCCGCCAGCCAATAGCCCGCGCCGGCCAGCAACAGCAACAAACCCGCGCCGCCGAATTCCGCGCCGATCTGCGTGAGCAGATTATGACTGTGGTTGTACATCGCGCCGGCCAAGGGACTGGGCGCCAGCGCGGCCGGTGCTTGGGCAATCGCCGCTTCGGAGGACAGCATGAAATGCTGCCACGCGAATTGTCCGAAGCCCGCGCCCACGAAGGGATGCGCCAGCCAAATCCGTACCGCTTCGCGCCACAGCCCGAAGCGGGCATCCACGCCGCTGGCCAGCTCGAACAAGCGCTCGGCCGAGGTGATCGTACCGGTCGCGCCTTGCATCGGCGGCAGATGCGCGAGCCACTGCATCACGGCGAAGGCCAGCAGCATAGCTAGCGCAACCTTGAGCAGCGCCGGGCTAATCGCGCTGGCGCGTCTGCCCCAGATCCAAGCCAATAGCGCAAATGCGCCGAGATAGAGCCAGCTCGAACGCGAGCCGGTCAGCGCCAGCACGCACAACAGTAGCAGACCGAGCAGCAGCGCCGCCCAGCGATTGAGCTGGCCGTTGCCGCATAGATACAAGGTCGATGCCAAGCCCAGCGCCAGATAATTTGATAAGTGATTGGGCTGCCCCAGGTTGGCCATCACCGCGCCGCCCGTTTTTTGGTTGATGATCGAACTCAGCGGCGTCGGCCATCCGAAATGCTGGATCAGCCCCAGCGCCGCGCTCAGCGCCGCGCCGGCCAGCAGCGCCCACGCCAGCACCCCGGCCATGCGCGCCAGCCCCAGCTCGCGCCCGAGCTGGTTGCCCAGCCACAGCATGAGCGCGCCCTACAAAATGTACATCGCGGCGACGAAGGCCTGCTGCGGATAAGCCACGCGTTGCAGCAGCACCTGCACGATCAAGATGCCGATGAAGCCGAGCAGAAACAGCAGCGAACGCGGGATGCGCATCGGCTCCCAATAACGGCGGGAAAGCAGCGGCAGCGCCGCGAGCAGGCCGAGGCCGAAAGCCAGCCACTCGGAAAAGAAACTCGGAATGGGGAGCTTGTGATGCCATTGCAAAAAGGGCAGCACCCAGGCCAACGCGAGAAGAATCAAACTCGCGTGCAGCGGAGAGTATTTTTTAAGGGAAAAGGACATCAAAATGAAAGCAGGGCGCCCGCGTAAACACGGACGCCCTGCCGGGTCAGGCGATCAGGCGCAGCCGTCGGCTTTGACGCCGGCTTTTTTCAAGAAAATATCCAGCGGGCAAAACTTGGTGAAGCCGCTTTGAAACAGGTTCGCGCCGACAAAGGCGGTAAACCACAACCAGCTCACGTGGCTCATATCCACTTGGCCATTAATGTGCGCCAGCGTCAGCGACAGCATGATGAACATCCCGGCGATTACCCGTACCCATGAATTTACAGTCATTTTCTATTCTCCGTTGGTTGAAAAGATTACTACCCGCCGCTTCTTCGGGCGAGGCATGCCTCGCCCCTACGGCTTTTTATTTAGCGCCACATAATACAACACCGGGATCACCACCAGGGTCAACAGCGTGGACACCAATACGCCGAAAATCAGCGAAATCGCCAGGCCGTTGAAAATCGGGTCATCCAGGATGAAGAATGCGCCGAGCATGGCCGCCAGCCCGGTCAGGATAATCGGCTTGGCGCGCGTGGCGCCGGACAGGAGCACCGCTTTTTGCAAATCCATGCCCTGCGCCACATGCATGTTGACGAAATCCACCAGCAGGATCGAATTACGCACGATGATGCCGGCGAGCGCAATCATGCCGATCATCGAGGTCGCGGTAAATTGCGCGCCCAGCAAAGCATGCCCCGGCATCACGCCGATCAGGGTGAGCGGAATCGGCGCCATGATGATAAGCGGCGCCAGGTAGGAGCGGAATTGCGCCACCACAAGCAAATAAATCAGCACCAGGCCCACCGCATAGGCGATGCCCATGTCGCGGAAGGTCTCGTAGGTCACCTGCCATTCGCCGTCCCATTTCACCGAGAAGCCGGCGTAGGGGTCGCCCGGCTGTTTAATGAAGTAGTGGCTGAGCGTTCCACCCTCGGCCAGCTTGAGATCGCTCAAGGCCGATTGGATGGAGAACATGCCATACAAGGGGCTGTCCACCTTGCCCATCATGTCGCCCACCACATACACCACCGGCAGCAGATCCTTGTGATAGATCGTCTTCTCGCGCGCAGTGGGCGTCACCTCGACCAATTCGGACAAGGGCGCCAAGGCGCCATCGCGCGCGCGTACGGTGAGCTTCAACAATTCGTCCAGATTATTTTGCCGCTGCGGCGCGAGCGTGACGCGCACCGGGATTTCGAATTTGGATTCGCCGGAATGAATCGGCGTCACATCCTCGCCGGAAATCCCCATTTTCATCACGGTAACGATATCGTCCGCAGCCACGCCTTTTAGCGCGGCCTTGCTTTGCAGCACGCGCAGGACGAATTTCTGCGCGTCTTCTTCCACGCTGTCGTCGATGGCGGTGATGTCTTTGGTTTTCGCGAAAGCCGCGCGTACCTGCTTCGCTACCGCAATCTGCGATTTGTAGTCGGGGCCGTAAATTTCCGCCGCGATGGGCGAGAGCACCGGCGGGCCGGGCGGCACTTCGACGATTTTGACATTCGCCCCCAAGCGATCGGCAATTTGCTGAATCGGCGCGCGCACACTTTGCGCGATCTCGTGCGATTTCCGGTCGCGCTGATGCTTGTCCACCAAATTGACTTGGAGATCCCCCACTTCGGGGCCGCGCCGCAAATAGTATTGGCGCACCAGGCCGTTGAAGTTGATGGGCGAGGCGGCGCCGGCATAAGCCTGATAATCGCTCACTTCCGGCACCGTGGACAGATACGCGCCGATCTCGTGCATGACGCGCGCGGTCTGCTCCAGCGGGGTACCGACCGGCATGTCCACCACCACTTGAAATTCGGACTTGTTGTCGAAAGGCAGCATTTTGAGAATCACCACCTTGAACACGGCGAGCGAGATCGCGAACGCGATCGCCCCCAGAATCCAGTACAAGAGTTTTTTGCGCTTGGGCGCACCCTGCTCGCCATTAAGGAAAGGCGTGAGCTTTTCTTCGATCCAAAGCGAAAAATTGCGTTCCACCTTGGAAGCCCCGCCAGCATGCTGATGCCCCAGGAATTTCAGCGTCAACCAGGGCGTGACGACGAAGGCGATGGCAAGCGAGATCAGCATGCCGATGCTGGCGTTGATCGGTATCGGGCTCATGTACGGCCCCATCAAACCGGATACGAAAGCCATCGGCAACAGCGCCGCGATCACGGTGAACGTGGCCAGAATGGTCGGCCCGCCGACTTCGTCCACCGCTTCGGGAATCACCTCGATCAAGGATTTATTCGGCTCCAGCAGGCGGCGGCGGTGGATGTTCTCCACCACCACGATCGCGTCGTCCACCAAAATTCCGATGGAGAAAATCAACGCAAACAGGGACACGCGGTTGAGCGTAAACCCCCAGGCCCAGGAGGCGAACAAGGTCGCCGCCAAGGTCAGCAACACCGCGATGCCGACGATCAGCGCCTCGCGTTTGCCCAAGGCAAAATACACCAGCGCCACCACGAACGCGGTGGCGAATAAGAGCTTGCTGATCAGCTTCTGTGCTTTATCGTTCGCGGTTTCGCCGTAGTTGCGGGTGACGGTGACGTTCACGCCCTCGGGCAACACCGTGCCTTTCAATTGATTCACGCGGGCGATGACGCGCTCGGCCACTTGCACCGCGTTTTCACCCGGCTTTTTCGACACCGCGATGGTCACCGCCGGATGTTCGCCCGGCTGGGTAATGCCTTTGGTTTTGCCGGCCGGGCCGGCGCCGATCCAGACATAGCGGCTGGGCTGATCCGGGCCGTCCGCAATGATGGCGACATCGCCCATGAAAATCGGCTTGTTCTCGAACACCCCCACCACCAGGCTTTTCACATCCGCGGCGGAGGAGAGAAAAGTACCGGTCTGCACCAACACTTCCTGATTATTGGAAACCAGGGCGCCGGAGGGCTGCGAGGCGTTGCTGACTTTGAGCGCATCACGAATATCCTGCGCCGAGATGGAGTAGGCCTGCATGCGCTCCGCATCCATGATGACGCGCACGCTATGGCCGGGGCTGCCGAGGGTGGTCACTTCGCGCGCACCCGGGATGCGCTTCAATTCGATCTCCGCCGCATGCGCCACCTTGGCCAGATCGAATGCGCCGCGCTGTGTATCTGTCGTCCATAAGGTGAGGGAAACGATGGGCACATCGTCGATCCCGACCGGCTTGATGATCGGGTCTTGCACGCCGAGATTGGGCGACACCCAATCGCCGTGCGATTGAATCGTGTCGTATAAACGCACCAGCGCGCCGATCCGCTCCTCGCCCACTTTGTATTGCACCGTTAGCACCGCCATGCCGGGGCGCGAAACCGAATACACGTGCTCGATGCCGGATATCTGCGACAACACCTGCTCGGCGGGTGTGGCGACCAAGCTCTCCACGTCCTTGGCGGAGGCGCCGGGGAAGGGAATAAACACATTCGCCATGGTCACATTGATCTGCGGCTCTTCTTCGCGCGGCGTGACCAGGATGGCGAACAAGCCCATCAGCGCCGCCATCAAGGCGATGAGCGGCGTGAGTTGGGAGGTCAAAAAGAATTTGGCGATGCGTCCGGAGATGCCCATATTTTAGTAAGCAGGAAGCGGGAAGCAGGGAGCGGGGAAAATCCGCTTACCGCTCACCGCTTACTGCTCCCCGACGTTAAGTAGATGCCGGCCTTGACCGGATCGAGCGCGACCTTTTCATTCGGCATGAGCCCCGCCAATACCTCGTATTGGCCCTGCCCTGCCGGTTCGCCCAGGCGCACCTGGCGCAGTTGCACCTGTTCTTTGGCATCGACCACATACACCGCCGTCAATTCGCTCCGGTGCAGCACCGCAAGTACTGGCACCAGCAGTTTTTTGGCGCGGCCCACGGCGAAGTGCGCGCGGGCAAACATGCCGGGGTACACGTCGCGCAAGTCTTCGGGCAGATCGATGCGCACGCGGCTGGCATGGGTTTTCACATCGGCGGCGGGCAGGATGGACACGTTCGCCGCTTTCACCCATTTATTCAGCGAAGGGAGTTCGATGGTGGCGCGCGCCTGCTCGCGCACCAATGGCAATTTGTACTGCGGCACCGACACTTCCACCCGCAAATCCTTGGGGTCGAAGCCGGTGAGCAAGGCTTTGCCCGGCAGCGCCATCTCGCCCAGTTCGACATGGCGCGCGGCCACCACCCCGCTGAACGGCGCGACAATGGTGGCGAATTGGCGCGTGGCCGCCGCTTGGCCCGCGCCGGCGATGGAAGCGGAAGCCGACGCCTGCGCCGCTTTGTATTCCGCCGTGGCCTTATCCAGCGCCGCCTGGCTGATGAATTTTTGCTCGAACAATTGCCGGGAGCGCTCGTAGGAGGCGCGGGCGTTATCCAGCACCGCCCGGGCTTGCGCGACTTGGGCTTGGCTTCCGGCCAACTGCTGGCCGACCACGCTCTCGTCGATGCGCGCGATGACCGCGCCCTTCTGCACGAAATCGCCCACGTCGAAGCGCAACTCGATAATGCGGCCCGCAATCTGCGCCGAGACGGTCGCCTGCTTCACTGCCTCGACCAAGCCCTCGGCCGCATAGGTCTGATCGACCTCGCGAAATTCGACTGTACCTACAGGGAACGGTAGCGCAGCAAGCGCTAACTTTGGAAGCAAAAAACCTAATAAGATCAATGGACGCAGCACAAAAAGCCCTCCGGAAAGACTATTAGATTATGCTAATATTGAATCACAAGTCAAGGGCGGTGATGCCCAGTGAAGCAGTAAGAAAGGGAGAATTTCGGCCCCAACCAGCGCGCCGGCCCCTGTTTTTGATGCAGTTTAATGAAGAAAATTATTTCGCGAAGCCGCAAAACACATCGCGCATCATGCTGATGAGCTTGAGGGTGCGCGTGTCGCCGACACGGTAATAAACGCGGTTGGCGTCTTTGCGGGTGCGCAGCACGCCTTTGTCGCGCAGGATGGCGAGGTGCTGGGAAATATTGCTTTGCGAGGTGCCGACGGCGTCCACGATGTCTTGCACCGAAACTTCCCGGTCACCGAGCACGCATAAAATTTTCAGGCGCAAGGGGTGCGACATGGCTTTCATGGCGCGCGAGGCTTGCTCGATGTGTTCGTCTTTGTCGATCAGTTCAACTGGTTCAAGATTCATGGTGCTCGACACTTTCCACTTTTCAGCTAATTTTAGGGGGCAATCCGATGGCAGGCCACGCCCTTAATGCGATCATTATCAAAATATACTAAAATAATGCAACTCTTTTATCTCATCACGTTGAAAATCCAAGAAGTAATATGAACGTTACACCGGTTTTATTGATTATCCTGGATGGCTTCGGGTGCCGCGCCAATGGGGCCGACAACGCCATCTTCCAAGCCAAAAAACCCAATTGGAACAAGCTGTGGAGCGATTCTCCGCATACGCTGATCCATGCCTCCGAGGCGGAAGTCGGCCTGCCCAAAGGCCAGATGGGCAATTCCGAAGTCGGCCATTTGAATATCGGCGCCGGGCGGGTGGTGTACCAGGAATTCACGCGCATCAACCGCGCCATTGAAACCGGGCACTTCTTCGCCAACCCGGCGCTGACCCAAGCGGTCGAGACCGCAAAAGGCGAGCACGCGCTGCATATCATGGGGCTGTTGTCCGAGGGCGGAGTGCATAGCCACGAATTGCACATCCACGCCATGCTCGAGATGGCGGCCAAGCATGGTGTCAAAAATATCTACGTGCACGCCTTCCTGGATGGCCGCGATACGCCCCCCAAGAGTGCGGAACCATCGTTGCTCAAGCTCGACAAAAAAATGCGCGAACTAGGCGTGGGACGCATCGCCTCGATTATCGGCCGCTACTATCCGATGGATCGCGACCGGCGCTGGCAACGCGTGAAAGACGCCTACGACCTGCTCACCCAAGGCAAGGCTGAATTCACTGCAAAGAGCGCGCTGGAAGGCCTGCAAATGGCCTACGAGCGGGGCGAGTCGGATGAATTCGTCAAAGCCACGGCGATCGTGCCGGAAGGCGCAGCACCGGTGCGCATGAATGACGGCGATGTGGTTGCGTTCATGAATTTCCGCTCCGACCGCGCGCGCCAACTCTCGCGCACCTTCCTCGAAGAAGGCTTCGACGGCTTCCCCCGCGAGTATCGGCCCCAGCTCGGCATGGTGGTCACCCTCACCGGCTATAGCGAAGACTTCCACATCCAGGTCGCCTTCCCGCCGGAGCAGATCCGCAACGGCTTCGGCGAATACATCGCCAAACTGGGCTTGAAGCAACTGCGCATCGCCGAGACCGAAAAATACGCGCACGTCACCTTCTTCTTCAACGGCGGTCAGGAAAAAGTCTATCCGGGCGAAGACCGCATCCTGGTGCCCTCACCCGATGTCGCCACCTATGACCTGAAGCCGGAAATGAGCGCCTTCGAGGTCACCGACCGGCTGGAAGCGGCGATCAAAAGCAAAAAATACGATGCGATCATCTGCAACTACGCCAATGCCGACATGGTGGGCCACACCGGCAATCTGGCGGCGGCGATTCAAGCCATCGAAGCCATCGACACCTGCCTGGGCCGCATTGTCACAGCGCAATTGGAAGCGGGCGGCGATGTCCTGATCACCGCCGACCACGGCAACGCCGAACGCATGATGGACGATTGTTCGCACCAGGCGCACACCGCGCACACCATGAGCCTGGTGCCGTTCATTTACGCCGGCGCGCGCCACGCCCTCCTTGCCGATACCGGTGCGCTGGAAGATGTCGCCCCCACCATGCTCAGAATCATGGGGCTGCCCCAGCCGCAGGAAATGAAGGGCCAGCCGCTGATCGAGTTCACCCCCTAACGGTCATGGCAACACTCGCCATGACCGTTTCCCTCTCTCCTAGCTCTCTCCCGCGAGCGGGAGAGAGGGACGCAGGCTCGCTTCGCGAGTTTCACGTTAACACGTGAAGCGCAGCGCGCTGTGGACTCTCCTCTTCGCCGTCGCGGCGCTCGTTTTCCTCGCCCCGGCGCAGGCCGCAAAGAGCCCGCCGCCCAAGAAAGATCTGGGCGAAGTGCGCGAGCGCATCGAGCGTCTCAAGCGCGAAATCGAAAGCGCGGAGGAAAACAAAGCCGACGTGCTGGATCAACTCAAGCAATCCGAACACTCCATCAGCCACATCAACCGCAGCTTGCATGAGCTGGGGCGAGACCAGCAAGCGGCCAACACCACCCTGGCGGAAGCGCAAAAAGAATCGAATCAACTGCGCGCGCATATCCAGTCGCAGCAATCGCTGTTATCGAAATTGCTGTACCAGCAATACGTCAACGGCAGCCAGGACACGCTGCGCCTGGTGTTGAGCCTGCAAAACCCGAACGACATCTCGCGCCAGGTGGAGTACTACGGCTATCTGTCGCGCTCGCGCGCGACGCTCATCACCAGCTTGCGCCACGATTTAAAACAGGCGGAAGCGGCGGAAGCCGTGGTGCGTGAAAAAAATCTCGAACTCACGCAAATTCACGCCCAACAACAAGCGGAAAAACGCGCGCTGCAAAAAGAAGCGGATACGCGCCGCGTGACGCTCACCAAGCTCGACAAGCAAATCGGAGCCCGGCGCAAGCAAGTCACCCAATTGGAGCGCGACGAGCGGCGGCTGACCCAATTGGTCGAGCGCTTGGCGCGGGTCGTCCCCGCCAAGGCTAAGCCCAAGCCGCGCCGCGCGGGCGAACGTACAAAACCGGCGAGCGGCGATTTCACTCAGCTCAAGGGGCGCCTGAAATTACCGGTGGCGGGGGAACTTGCCAATCGTTTCGGGAGTCAACGTGCGGATACCGGTACGATATGGAAAGGTCTATTCATCCGCGCCGGCACGGGCAGCGCGGTCAAGGCCCTGGGGCCCGGCAGCGTGGTATTCGCGGACTGGCTGCGCGGTTTCGGCAATCTGCTCATCATCGACCACGGCGACGGCTATATGAGCCTGTACGGCAACAACGAGGCGGTATTGAAACAGGAAGGCGAACAGGTGGCGGCGGGCGAGGTGATCGCCACGGTCGGGAACAGCGGCGGCAACCCCGAATCCGGTTTATACTTCGAAGTCCGCTACCACAGCCGTCCCATCGACCCTTTAGAATGGGTTGGACAGCGGGCGGGCCGGCGGTAATTTTAATTAAAGTGAGCTTATTCCATGCGCGGTAAATTACATTTTTTCAGTCTCTTCATCGGCGCCATGGTCGGGGTAATGATCGCCCTGAATTTTTCCGCCGAGGCGAACAAGGACCCCGCTTCCCCGCTGCCGGTGGATGAGCTGCGCGCCTTCACCGAAGTATTCGGCAAGATCAAGAGCGATTACGTCGAGCCGATTGAAGACAAAAAGCTCATCAACGAAGCCATCAACGGCATGTTGAATGGCCTTGATCCGCACTCCAGCTATCTCGATCAGGACGCATTCAAAGACTTGCAAGTCTCGACCCAAGGCGAGTTCGGCGGCCTAGGGATAGAAGTCGGTATGGAAGACGGCTTCGTCAAAGTGGTGTCCCCGATCGAAGATACACCCGCCTACCAGGCCGGGGTAAAAAGCGGCGATCTGATTATCAAGCTCGACGACACGCCGGTAAAAGGGCTGACGCTGAACGAAGCGGTCAAGCGCATGCGCGGCAAACCCAATACCAAGATCACGCTGACGATTCTGCGCAAGGGTGAAACAAAGCCAATTATTATCACCCTGACCCGCGCCGTGATTCAGGTCAAGAGCGTGAAAAACAAGCTGCTCGAAACCGGCTATGGCTACATCCGCATCACCCAATTCCAAGACCACACCGGCGAAGACTTGGTGAAGGCCATCGACACCTTGGCTAAGCAAAATAAAGAGGCGCTCAAAGGCCTGGTGCTCGACCTGCGCAACGATCCGGGCGGCTTGCTGAACGGCGCGGTGGCGGTTTCGTCCGCCTTCCTGCCAAAAGATGTGCTGGTGGTGTACACCGACGGCCGCACGGAGGACGCGAAAATGCGCCTCACCGCGAACAAGGAAAACTACTTGCGCACGAATCAATCCGACTACCTGAAGGCCTTGCCGGAATGGACCAAGACCGTGCCGATGATCGTGCTGGTGAACGGCGGCTCCGCCTCCGCTTCCGAGATCGTGGCCGGCGCTTTGAAGGACCACAAGCGCGCCATCATCATGGGCACGCAAACCTTCGGCAAGGGCTCGGTGCAGACCATTCTGCCCCTGGGCAACGGCACCGCGATCAAGCTCACCACCGCGCGCTACTACACCCCCAGCGGCAACTCGATCCAAGCCAAGGGCATCACCCCCGACATCGTGGTGGAAGACGCCACCGTGAACGAAGGCGACAAGCCATCGCTGTCCGTGCGCGAGGCCGATTTGGACCGGCACCTGGCCAACGACAAGGACAAGGACGCCAAGCCCGACCACGCGCCGGTCAAACTGCAAGCGCCGAAGAAAGACAAGGCCAAGGATGATAAATCCGGTAAGGCGCAGGACAAGCCGGCCGACCCGGAAGCGGGGATTAAACAGGACTACCAGATCAACCAGGCGTTGAATCTGTTGAAGGGCCTGCAACTCATGCAGAAGCGCTGATCCCGCCCTGGGAACGAGGCTATATGCAGCGCTTTCTCTCACGCCTCGTAATACTTTGTTTGATGAACGCCCCCGCCCTCGCCGGCTGGGGCGATTTCGATTACGACTTCGACGCCGACAACAAACCCTGGAAAGAAGTGCAAGCGCAATTGCCGGCTTATCCCAAGCTGGAGGAAGCCCTGCCTTTCTTCGTTTCCTCCGCCAGCGACAACGAATTCTTCATCGACCCCAAATCGGTCAGCGTGGGCGAGGACGACACCGTGCGTTATACCTTGATCATCAAATCCGTGACCGGGGTATTGAATGTCAGCTTCGAAGGCATCCGCTGCGGCACCCGCGAGAAAAAACTCTACGCCTTCGGCCGCCAGGACGGCGCTTGGTCGCGCAATAAATACGCCAAGTGGGAAGCGGTCAAATACAAGGATGTGAATCGTCAACACCACATGCTGTATGACGATTTCTTCTGCCCCAACACCCTCATCGCGAAGGATGCCGCCGAGGCGGTGAACGCCTTGAAATCCGGCATCCATCCCCGCGCCGTTCGTCAGTAATGCCTAGTTCGTTGCTGACGGCGACGCTGCGCGTCACCGAGATATTTCTATCGCTGCAAGGCGAATCTTCGCGCGTGGGGCTCCCCACTGTGTTCATCCGGCTCACTGGCTGCCCCTTGCGCTGCGGCTATTGCGATACCGAATATGCCTTCACCGGCGGCGAAACGATGGCCCTGGAAGCCATTCTGGATCGCGTCACCGGCTTGCATGCGCACCATGTCTGCGTCACCGGCGGCGAACCGCTGGCGCAAAAAAACTGCCCGGCACTGCTCGCCGCCTTATGCGACGCGGGCTACTCAGTCTCGCTGGAAACCAGCGGCGCGCTCGATATCGGCGAGGTGGATGCGCGCGTGTCGCGCATTGTGGACATCAAAACCCCCGCATCGGGCGAAGCCGAAAAAAATCGCTGGGAGAATCTCGCGCTGCTTACGCCCAGCGATGAAGTGAAATTCGTGTTGTGTGATGAAGCCGACTATCAATGGGCGAAACACGCGCTGGCAGAACATCATTTGCCGGCAAAATGCCCGGTGCTGTTCTCGCCGGTGCACGGCCGGCTCGAACCGGGACAACTCGCGGACTGGATATTGCGCGACCGGTTGCCGGTGCGCATGCAAGTTCAACTGCACAAGATCCTGTGGGGCGTGACGCCGGGACGCTAATGCTCCGTGCCTGACATGACCAAAAAATTATTCCCTCCCCCGCATGCGGGGGAGGGTTAGGGAGGGGGCAAACATGCGCAGCCAGGCAAATCAATCCGCAGTAGTGCTGTTATCCGGCGGACTCGATTCCGCCACCACGCTCGCCATCGCAAAGCGCCAAGGCTATGCCTGCTATTGCCTGAGCCTGGATTACGGCCAGCGCCATCGCGCGGAGCTGGCGGCGGCGGCCAAGGTCGCGCAAGCGCTCGGCGCGGCGGAACACCGCGTCATGCAGCTCGATCTGGCGGCTTTCGGCGGCTCGGCGCTCACCGACACCAGCCTTGCCGTGCCCACCACCCCCGCAGCCGGCATCCCCATCACCTATGTGCCCGCACGCAACACCATCATGTTGTCCTTAGCACTCGCTTGGAGTGAGGTGCTAGGCGCGCACGATATTTTTATCGGCGTCAACGCGGTGGATTATTCCGGCTACCCGGATTGCCGCCCGGAATATATCGCCGCCTTCGAGCGCGTCGCCAACCTCGCCACCAAAGCCGGTGTGGAAGGCGCGCACCTATCCCTGCATGCGCCGCTGATCCAACTCAGCAAAGCCGAAATCATCCGCCAAGGCCTGCAACTCGGTGTCGATTACGCACTCACCGTGTCTTGCTATCAGGCCGACGCGCAAGGGCGCGCCTGCGGCGTGTGCGATTCCTGCCGCTTGCGCAGACAGGGGTTTGCGGATGCGGGCTACCCCGACCCCACGCCCTACCGCTGATTAGTCCAAATCTACTAAGTACCTAATTTTATTGGGAAACACAAAATGTCCGGCTTGCCATTTTGGCGGAAAACGCTAAAATGCCGGATTCACTTATCCCACATGCATGCGCCGGTTGCTTTCTGTCCGGCAATCGTTTAATCCACAAAATGAGGATCTGATCATGGTTTTCGAAAGCTTTGCCAGCGCGCAGTCGTTCTTCCTCTGGTCGACCTTCGTGATCGCGCTGATCATGGGCGCGGTCGTCAATAAAACCGGTTTTTGCACCATGGGTGCGGTGTCCGACTGGGTGAACATCGGCGACACCGGCCGCATGCGCGCTTGGCTGTTCGCCATGGCCATCGGCGTGCTCGGCATCATGGCGCTGGAAGCGGCGGGCTTGGTCAACGTCACCAACACCTTCCCGCCCTACCGCCAGAACCAGCTGGTGTGGATCGAGAACCTGCTCGGCGGCTTGATGTTCGGCGTCGGCATGACACTCGCCTCCGGCTGCGGCAACAAGACCTTGATCCGCATCGGCGGCGGCAACATCAAGTCGATCATGGTGCTCGCCATCATCGCGGTCATCGCCTATTTCATGATCAATCCCTTCCCCGGCTCGGACAAGACGCTGTTCTCCTTGTTTTTCTACGATTGGATGCGGCCGCTGTCCACGACGCTCGCCACCAACCAAGACCTCGGCGCCATGCTCTTCAGCGCGGACAAATTGGCGCAAGGCCGCATGATCGCTGGCGGCGTCATCGGCGTGCTCTTGCTCATCGTCGTATTCAAATCGAGCGATTTCCGCGGCAGCTTCGACAACATCTTCGCCGGCCTGATCATCGGCCTGGCGATCCTCGCCGCCTGGTATGTCACCAGCAACGTGATGGTGCACACCGAAACCGAAACCGTGAAAATCCAGAAATTCGTGGAAGACTGGGATCTGCTGGCCCAAGCCACCGACGTCAAACCCGCGCAAGCCGGCCCGCTCGCGCCGCAGTCCTTCACCTTCATCAACCCGATGGGCCAAACCCTGGGCTATATCGCCCACGGCTTCGACAAAACCCTGCTCACCTTCGGCATCATGGCCTTGGCCGGCGTGATTTTCGGCTCCTTCCTATGGTCGCTGATTTCACGCAGCTTCAAGATCGAATGGTTCGCCTCCTTCAAAGATTTCGTCAATCATTTCATCGGCGCGATCCTGATGGGCTTCGGCGGCGTGCTGTCCATGGGCTGCACCATCGGCCAAGCAATCACCGGCATCTCGACCCTGGCGCTGGGCTCCCTCATCACCTTCGTCGCCATCGTGCTCGGAAGTGCTATCACCATGAAGATCCAGTACTACAAAATGGTGTACGAAGCCGATGCAACCTTCCTCAAGGCCTTCATCACCGCCTTGGTCGATTTCAAGCTGCTGCCTGCGGGCCTGCGCCAACTGGAAGCGGTGTAAACCGCTTTAATTTCAGCGTTTTCAAGTACCAAGCCCCGCTTTCGGCGGGGCTTTTAATTGACAGAAAGTCACGATTACCGGATAATCCGCGCTTCTTTTCGGGTCGTTAGCTCAGCTGGTAGAGCAGCGGACTTTTAATCCGTTGGTCGCAGGTTCGAATCCCGCACGGCCTACCAAAACATCAAAGGGTTAGCTTACGAGCTAGCCCTTTTCTCTTTTTCGACTGTTTCTAATACTCCGCTAGGGACTCTCTGAGGGACTGCCGAGGCGATCGGCATGACTCCTCTATCTCGCCACCAGAGATTATTCTCATCAATCTGAAATCTCTATCCCGGAAGATATCGCCTGCCCGATCGCCATCCAAAAAACCCGTACCCTTCTGCCCAGAAATAGGCTGGCCATGGCATAAGTCTTGCTCGTTGAGGGTGAGAAATGCGCAATAATGATGCGCCCCTGATTGCTGGGCCGCTTTATTAGGTAATAGCGGCGGCATGCCCCCCATAACAAAATCAACCAACCAGCGGCTTGTATAGATGAAGAAGGATTCACAGCCTGTAGCGCGGACAGATGCCGGACTGCTGCCCTGTATGCCTCACGTCCTGCTGAAACTGCTGACGATGGACGAGGCAGAGCCCGGCGGACTCTGGCTAGAGGCCATCGGCGAGGACCCGGCCTTGACGGCCCGGCTCATTTCGGCCTGGCGCACCAATGCTGCGGACTCGAATGGCGCGCCGGCCGGCATTGCGCGCGCAATCGCCGCATTGGGTACCGATAGGGTGCGCGCGATCGTGCGCAATGCGGCGATCCAGCAGGTTTTCAGCCCCCTCAGCAGCCAGCCCTGCGCCGATCTGAAAAAGCATTGGTGGCGAGCGATCCTGTGCGCGAATCTTGCCGAACAGTTATCGCTCCGGACGGCTTATCCGCATCCCCAAGAAGCGCGGCTGGGGGGAATTTTGTGTGGGCTGGACCCGCTGGCCCGATGGGCGGCTTCGTTCAACAAGAATGGCGAGATCGGGGTTGGCCAGGCCGAAGGGGTTCGGCCGCCCAACGATCCGCAACCGCGCATTGCCGCCGGCCTGGTTTTGGAATGGCGGCTCCATCCCTTCTTGGCCGACGCCATTCGTTACCACCAGGAAGCCGTCGATCAACTCGCGGACACTCATTCCTTGGTGCGAATTGTCCACCTCGCCAACAGGCTTGCCAATTACCTGACAGGCGCGGAACCCTTGCCCCTGGATGCCGCCAGGCTTTTTTTCGGTCTTGAGACGCTCGACCTGGATCGGCTGGCCGCCGCTGCGCAGCAATCCACAGCGGAAATCGCGCGTAAATTCAGCATCGAATTCGAAGAAAAGACCGCCGAGCCGCCCGAGCCGCCTCCCGGCGAGCGCCGCCTGCATCGGAACGCGCTCGCCGGCATGCCCTTGCAAGCGGTCGAATCGCCGGTTGACGCGCAAATCAAGCTGGACCTGGCGCGCGAAGTTCGCGACCTCGCGCTCATGGACAGCCTGCGCGATCTGTTAAGTGAAGCAAATGGATTCGACGAAATGCTGGCCAAGTGCACTGAAGGGGCGCACATGCTGTTTGGCTTGGCGCCGCCGCTTTATTTCGTCATGGATAAAGAGCACAAGCTGCGCGCGCATCCGCTTGCCGGACAAGATCCGCGCACGCTGGAGCTGACGCTCGCCATGCAGGGCGGGCGCAGCCTGGCCGCCGCAGCCCTCGGCAAGAATCTGCCGCTCAATAGCCTTTCGGATCACGCCGGAACGGTGCTGGATCGGCAAATGAGCCGGCTGCTGTCGAGCAGCGGCGTGCTTTACCTTCCGTTCGCGGCAAATGGAACGCTCTCCGCCTTGGCGGCCTTCGGCATCGAACCCCATCAACGCCCCCGCTTGGGAAAACAACGGCGGCTGATGAGCCGTTTCGGGCGCGCCTGCGCCCAGGCGCTTCAATCGGGCAGGGCAAGCGGAACGGGGAGCGCGGAGTTGATGCGCGAAAAATTATCGGCGATGCAAATCAAAACGCGGCGCGTGGCGCACGAAGTGAACAACCCGCTCTCGATCATGAAAAATTACGTCAAGCTGCTATCGATGAAGCTCGGCGATGACGAGGAAGCAAAGAACGACCTGCGCATCTTCAACGACGAGATCGATCGGATCGCCTCGATTATCCGGAGCTTGGCCAGCCTGGCGGCGCCCGCGCCGGCGGCAGATGCCGGCATCGACATCAACGGCGTCATTCGGGATCTGATCGAGCTTGCTTCCGATACCTTATTCACGCCCGCGAAGATTTCCGTGAAAACACATCTGGCCGAAGACTTGCCTCCGATTTCAACCCAACGCGACAAACTGAAACAAATCTTGCTTAATCTTCTTAAAAACGCCGCGGAGGCCATGCCCGGCGGCGGGACGGTCACGATCATGACGCGGGATAACGTGAACCGCGACGGCCGCCCCTACGTTGAAATCATGGTGTCAGACACCGGGCCGGGGATGACGGCCGAGGTGATGGCGCATCTGTTCGAGCCCGTTACGAGCACCAAGGGGGGAGACCACGCCGGCTTGGGCCTGGCGATTGTTAACCAGCTGGTTGAAGAGATTCATGCGAGTATCACTTGCATAAGCGAGCGAAGCGGATTAGCTTTCCATCTACTGATACCAAAAACGATAACGGGCGGCTAGGATAAGGCAGCCGGTAGCCGAAAAAAAGCCGTTTTGTAAGCTTAGGAGCGTAGCCATGGCCCACGAGCAAGCGCAGAAAATTTCCCGTGAGGTTCAGATTCTCATTGCCGACGACGAACCGCTCATGCTCGCCACCCTATCCCGCCTGCTTGCCGGCGCGGGATATCAGGTGCATACCGCGCGTAACGGGACCGAAGCCGTTCGCAGTCTCGAAACCACCCCTTACGATTTAGTCTTGCTGGATCTCATGATGCCCGGCCTGACCGGCCATGAGGTGATGGATCGAATCAAAGAAAAAAAATAGACACCCCTGTCATCGTGGTCAGCGGCGATGCCTCGATCGAATCGGCGATCAGCGCCCTTCGCCGCGGCGCCTACGATTTTGTGCGCAAACCCTACGAACCGGACGAAATACTGAAGCGTGTACAAAATGCGCTCGCCAGCCGCCGGCTCGAAGTAGAGAATCGAGGCATGTCCAAGCGTCTGCGGCGGTCCGAGCAGTGGCATCGCTATCTCGTTCATAGCTCGCCGGATCTCATCTACTCACTGGACACCGAAGGCCGCTTCACCTTCGTCAACAAAGCCGTGGAACGCATTTTGGGGTTTACCAAACGGGAACTGCTGGGCAAGCACTACTCCGCCATCATCCACGACGAAGATATCCTCGGCGTGGCGCAACTGTTCAACGAACGCCGTACCGGCGAGCGTTCCAGCCACGGCGTGGAACTGCGCCTCAAACGCACGGACGACAACCGGCTGCATAGCCCCAAGCGATTTGTCCCGGTCGAGCTGAACGCGATGGGCATGTACGATAACGATAGCGCAGGCCAACGCCGTTTCATCGGCACCTATGGCGTGGTGCGGGATATCGCCGATCGAAAGCAGGCGGAGAAGACCATCGCTTATCAGGCCTACCACGACCTGCTCACCGCACTGCCGAACCGCGCGCTTTTCCAGGACCGGCTGGCGCAGGCCATGACTCAAGCGAAGCGCAATATCACCCGGCTTGCGGTCATGTTTATCGACCTCGATAAATTCAAGTTCGTGAACGATAGCCTCGGCCATGTCGCCGGCGACAAGCTGCTGCAGGCGCTTGCCTCACGCCTGAGATCATGCCTGCGCGAAGTCGATACCCTGGCGCGCATGGGCGGCGACGAATTCGTGCTCTTGCTGCCGAATATCAATGAAGCCAGCGATGCCACCCTCATCGCGGAAAAAATTCTACTCGCGCTCCAAGAGAAGTTCGTGATCGGCGATCATGAATTGTTCGCTTCGGTCAGCATCGGCATCGTGCTGTATCCGGATGACGCGAGCACCAGCGAAAACCTGATCAAGCGCGCCGATATCGCCATGTATCACGCCAAGAACCAGGGCCGGAACAACTACCAGCTTTTCAACTACACGATGGATGCCCAGGCGTCCGGGCGTCTCGCGCTGGTGCGCGATCTTCGCAATGCGCTCGAACGCAACGAATTCGAGGTGCACTACCATCCCCAAGTGGATATACCGAGCGGCCGGATCATTGGCCTGGAGGCCCTGTTGCGCTGGAAACACCCGGCACACGGCCTGCTTTCCCCCTCCAGCTTTATCCATCTGGCGGAAGAGACGGGCATTATCGGCCCGATCGGCGAATGGGTGCTGAGAACCGTCTGCGGCCACGCCATCGAATGGCGCAAAGCGGGACATCCGCTGGTGCGTATCGCCGTGAATATCTCGCCGCAACAGATTCAAAAGCCCGATTTCGCGGACAAGTTCCTTGACCTGCTCGGAGAATACCAAATCGACCCGGCGCTGATCGGCATCGAGATCACGGAAAGCACGATCATGAAGGATGTCGAAAAAACCGTTCCCAAGCTCCGAAAACTCCGCGACATGGGTGTGGAAATTTCGCTCGACGACTTCGGCACGGGTTACTTGTCCCTGAGCTACTTGAATAAACTGCCAATACACACCATCAAAGTAGACCAGTCCTTTATCCGCGACATTCCTCAAAATGCCGGCCACGTATCCATTGTGAACGCGATCGCGACCATGGCCAGGGGGCTTCTGTTGAGATTGGTGATCGAGGGCGTGGAAACCAAGACGCAACTGGACTCCCTGGTCGGCATCGGTTGCAATGAATACCAGGGATTTTTATTCGCGCGGCCATTGTCGTCCGAAAAAACCATCGAGCTGCTGCGAATAAATCATGCCGGGCGGCGCATCGAAGATAAAGTGGCGGCGCAGGCCTGAAACCCTCCGCAAGGGCTGTTTGCGCGGACAACTGAATCGGGTTGGTTTTTTTATCCGTTTAATCCCGCACGGCCTGCCAAAAACCAAAACGGCCTAGCGAGATAATCGCTAGGCCGTTTTTCATTGGTGCTGGATTCCCGCCATCCCCTCCATTCGCTACGCAGTCGCTTCCTTCTGCCCGCTGATAATCAGATAGCGTTCGTAGAGCTGCTCTTTGGTTTCCTTGATGCCGAGCGGGATGCAATCGACCGGGCACACTTGCTGGCATTGCGGTTCGTCGTAGTGGCCGACGCATTCGGTGCACAAATTGGGGTCGATGACGTAAATCTCCTCGCCCTGGGAGATGGCGCCGTTCGGGCACTCCGGCTCGCACACGTCGCAGTTGATGCATTCGTCCGTAATCATCAGGGACATAAAGACCACTTCCTCAATATAGTAAATTGCTAATATTCAAGCCATTTTGGCATTGAGCCGTGAATTTATCAAGGGATGCACAAATTCGCTGACATCTCCGCCGAGCCGCGCAATCTCGCGCACCAGCGAAGCCGACACGAACATATATTGCTCCGAGGGCGTGAGAAACAAGGTTTCCACATGGGGATTCAAGCGCCGATTCATGCCCGCCAGCTGCAGCTCGTATTCAAAATCGGACACCGCGCGCAGGCCGCGCAACACCACGGTAGTGCCCTGCTGGTCCAAGAACTTCATCAACAGGCCGGAAAAACCCACCACCGTCACCCCGGGAATATCGGCCAGCACCTGGCTCGCCATCTCGATCCGCTCTTGCAGGCTGAAAAAGGGTTGCTTGTTGGAACTCTCGGCGATGCCCACCACGACCTCGTCGAACAGATTAGCCGCGCGTCGCACCAAGTCCTCATGGCCGCGGGTGATGGGATCGAAACTTCCGGGATAGACGATGCGTTTAGGCATGTTCGGCTTTCGTTAACAATCCATAGTAAACCTGACCGGCGCGGCCGCTTTTCATCAGCGTCATGCCGGGCGGCGGCTCAATCGCCGCACCGCTCTCCACATAGGCACAGCCTTCGGGGCTGAGCTTGGCCGGCAACAGCGGCAGCAATTTATCCAACAACCCGGCTTGAAACGGCGGGTCCAGAAAAATCACATCATACACGCCGGCATCCGCACGCAGCCACGCCGCGCCATCGGCGCGGATGATCTCGGCGCGGGTCGCGCCCAACTTCTGCACATTGTCACGCAAGGCTGTTACGACTTTTGGATTGTGCTCGATCAGTTTCACCTGGCGCGCACCGCGCGAGCACGCCTCGAATCCGAGCGCGCCGCTGCCGGCGAAGAGATCGAGGCAGGTTTTGCCTTCCAGCGTCTGCCCCAGCCAATTGAACAGCGTCTCGCGCACGCGGTCTGCGGTTGGCCGCAGCCCTGCCTCGGAGGGGAAGGTAATCACCCGGCTGCGCCACTCGCCGCCAATGATGCGTACTTTATTGGACACGGGGCTGCACCTCGAATTGCCTATCCTCAACCCACCAATTCGGTCAGCGAATTAACCACCTTGAAACACACCTGCTCGAAATTCTTGAAGTGCCGCTTACCGCACTCGATCCGCAAGTCTTCGATGGGCCGCAGCAAATCAAGCTGCACATGGTCACTTTTCCCGGTCTTTTTGGTTTCTGCCACGAAATAGAGAATCTTGTCGTTGTGGTAAGCGAGCGCCCAATCCGGGTTGTACGGGCCGACCGGCGTTTCGATCTGAAACCAGCGCGGGAGCTTGATGTAGAACAACACATCGTTGTTATCCTCGCAGGCTTGCGCGAACAGCCGCTCGGGGCTGGAATTGGAGTCGATAACGATATGCGAGAAAAGCGTCTTCTCCTGCTTCTCCACTGCCTTCACGTTGGACGCGAACACGTCCATCAGATCGTCGCCCTCGAAACGCCGCATTTCATAGATCAAGCCATCAGCCTTGAAGTATTCCACACCATCCACCAGGACTTCGCGTTTCACGGCGTTGACGGCCTCCGCCGCATGGTCGATATAGGCTTGCGGATTGTTAACGGCATCTTTCATCCTCCCGGAATCGAGCAGGATGCGCGCCACAGTTGACTTCGCCAGGCCGGTCTTCGCCTGCACCTGCCCCACGAAATCCGGCATGATGTATTTCGCCTCTACGGCCTGGGTGCGAAAGCCGGTCTGCGTACCCGCGACGCCCGCCGCGACGATGGAAATGTCGGCACGCGTGAGCGCCACCTTTGGCCGCTCGATGGCTGGCATCTTCTCCTTGATCCGCTGCGCGGCCTTGTCGATCAATTCCGCCGTACTGTAATTGACGCGATAGCGCGTGCGCGCCCGAATCTTCTCCCACAATTCCAGGAACCGGCTGTCCGTGTCGTAGCCCTTCTTGAGCCGCACCGTCACCTTGTCGCGTTCGTTCTGAACCATCTCACGCTTGAACTTCACCCCGGCCTCGGTCATCTCGGCCTGCAACTGGATGGCAAAATCCTCGTAACTCTCGTTCGCAATCACCGTCAAATGGTTGATGGCGCGATCCTGGACTCGCACAAACTCATCGCCAACGCTTTGCACACACAGGCGCAGGCCACGGCCTATCTCCTGCCGCTTCTTGATCTCTGAGCTGGATTCGGCGAGCGTGCAAATCTGGAAGACATTCGGATTATCCCAGCCCTCACGTAGCGCGGAATGACTGAAGATGAATGCCAGCGGCTCGGCAATATCCAATAGCCGCTCCTTGTCGCGCATAATCAGCTCAAAGGTACTGGCTTCAGCGTCGGCATTGGTCTTGCCGGTGACCGTCTCGAAGGGAGACACCGCGCGCTTGTCTTGTGAAAAGTATCCGTTGTGAACCTTCGCGCCCTCATGCGGCATCAGCCCGGCGAAATCATCCTTTACCTGATATTCGTCGTAGATTTCCTCAAACCACTTGGCGAACTTGCCATTGCCAATGGCGCCGTCCTCGCCATACACGCGGTAGTTCGCCACCCGGTCGATAAAAAACACCGACAACACTTTTATTCCCATCGGATGAAGCTTCTTCGCCTTCTCGAAGTGGCGGCGAACCGTGGCTTCGATTTGCAAGCGCAGGATCGCGTCGGTCAGCACGCCGTGCGGACTGCCGGTGCGCACGCGCACATCATTCGCAAAAGTAACGAACCCCTCGCCCGCATCGATCTCGTTGACGATGAAGCCATCCCGGTAAATCTCGCGCTGGTTCGACAGGGCATAGAGATCGTCGCCGTTTTTGACGGTCACACTCTTTTTCGCCGGGCCACCCACCTGATTCACCCACAAGCAGAGCTTGGCCGACACACTGCGCTTGCCTGTCTTGAAACTCTCCACCTCGACAAAAGCCTGATTGGCGTCCTTCAACTCGATCACCGAGTCGACGCCAATTTGCTTCACCAGACCCAACTCATAGGCACGCACCGGGTCCAGCGAATAAACCAGGTTGTACGCATTGCGGTGCGTAGCCGAATAGCGTAGCGTGCACATCGGATTGAGGCGAGCGATAGCCTGCTTGCGAATATCCGTCTCCAGATTCTGCGGCTCATCCAGAATCACAATAGGCTGCGCCGCCTGAATGAACTCGATGGGCTTCATGCCCGTCTCGCGTACTTGGTTGATGACGTTGCCCTTGCTCCGCTTTCTCCCCTCGCCCCCTGCGGGAGAGGGGCTGGGGGAGAGGGGGCTCGAATCCTTCGCAAAGGCGTCGATGTTGATCACCAAAATCTGGATCGCATCCGAGAGCGCGAAGTTACGAAGCTGATTCACCTTCGCCGAGTCGTACACCGTGAACTCGACACGCTCGTAGTCATACAGCGTTTGAAAATGCTCCCGGGTGATTTGCAGGCTTTTCAGCACGCCCTCACGGATCGCGACCGAAGGCACCACAATCACGAACTTCTTGAAGCCATAGGTCTTGGAAAGCTCATGCACGGTGCGCAGGTAGACGTAGGTCTTGCCGGTGCCGGTTTCCATTTCCACGGTAAAGTTGGGAAAAGCGCCGACCGGCGCGCCATCGTCCAGCTTCATTTGCTCCAGCACGCCCGATGGCTCGATTCCATTCGCCAATTGCACCGCCTGAAGATTGGCCAGCCACTGTTCATCGATAATCACGCGATGGTTGGCGACACCGGTTTCAGTGAGCTTCAAGCTGGCCAGCTCATCGTCTCGTGTGACCGACGTTTGCGAAGAATCCGGCTGGCCCTCGAACAGCGCCACCACGGAGCGGATCGCCTCAAGCTGAAAGTCCTGGTTCGCGTCGAATAGCATCTTCATTTGCGCGCCCTCACAGGCAAGTGAACTTGATGCCCGCGTCGCGGCACTGCAAATCGAGATTGGTTTTGAGAGTATCGGAAGCGTGTAACACGCCATCGATGGCGATGATCTCGCGCGGCTCCATATCCACTAGCGGCTGAATCATCGCCTCGGCGAACGACTCCAGCACGAACAGCGTCTTGCGCTCGTGAATGGCGAATACCCTAGTTTTCTCCCCTCCCCCGCTAGCGGGGGAGGGGCCGGGGGAGAGGGGAAATTCCAGCGTTTCTACCAGCGTGGTTATTTCCTGACCGAACTTCAACAGCAGTTCGTAGAGTATGTCCTCGATCTGAGCACCTTCCTTTTCGGACTTGGCGAACATTTGCATTTGCTCGGCCAGTTGCTCAGGCGTATCGATGCTATCGCCGCGCCACTGTTTGAAATTGGAAGGGGTAAGTAGCATGGATTTGAAACCCAAGTTCTCGGGCACGGGTGAAGCTAGGTCGGCTTTGTCGCGGATAAGCTCAACGACACGACGAATTCGTTCTCGACTGATTGCAGCGATGGTCTCGTAACCTGCCTTGAAGGCTGCACTCGTCTCTTCGCAAGGCTCTGGTAACTGAACCGCCAACACTCGCCGATTACCACCTTCTTTCGTATTGAGGCTGAGAACTGCCTCTACGGTGCTGGCCGACCCCGCGAAGAAGTCCACGACAAGCCCGTTTTCGTCGGCTCCCATGCAATAGCGGATAAGACGTGCGAGGACTTCGTGGTCTTTGGGGTTGTTGAAGAGCTTTCCGTCCATCAGCTTGCGCAAGTATTTGACGGAAACTTGGGACTGCTTATAAAACACACTGCCGACGACTTGGAGACCGATTTCATCATCGGCAATATCTTCATCGTCAAAGTCTGTTTCCAGCTCTTCGTCCAGCTCTTCAGGAACGGGAAGTAAGTGTGCTTTCCGAAAAGGAGGTTCGGTATGATCGTCGCGGAACTCAACCAGCCCCAGTTTGATTTGGCGTTGCATTTCTTCTGGCGTTGAGTAAATCCACCCGCGTTCAGGCACCTTGCAAGGTTTCTTTGTCACAGGATGCGGAACATCATAACGAGGACCGCCACCGCCCGGCCACGAAATATCCCGGTCACGCCAAGGCCCCCATTTGTCCACCCATTTGTGGCGACTGAGTTTCTTGGAAGGATTGGTGTCAGGCAACCCTTTGAACCAATCGCGAAGACCGGCTTGCTGCGCTTCGTAGTTGGCGTCACCGTGCGCCACCTTCAACTCTCGCCATTTCGCAATGATTTCTTTAGCACCGGGTTTGGGCTCGCGCCACACGGTTTTAGCGTCTTTCAACGTAGTCATGCTGCGCGCGTACACCAGCATGTATTCATGACCTACCGAAAACAGCTTGGCGTCATTCTTTCGTCCCTTTTCCCAAACCAGTTGAGCAATCAAGTTTTCCGGGCCAAATACTTCATCCATTAACAACTTGAGGTTAGCCGCCTCGTTATCGTCAATGGAGACCAGAATCACCCCATCCTCGCGCAGCAAATTGCGCGCGATATACAGGCGCGGCAGCATCATCGATAGCCAGTTGCTATGGTAGTGGCCGTTCTCCTTGCTGTTCTTGCGGAAGAAGCCTTCGCGCATCAGGGTGCCGTCGTCGTCCAGCTCGTTGATGCGGCGCAGGTAGTCTTCCTTGCTCTCCTGAAAGCGGTCGGGGTAGATGAAACTGTCGGAACCGGTGTTGTAGGGCGGGTCGATATAGATCAGCTTGACCTTGCCGAAGTAGGCTTTCTGCAAGACCTTCAGCACTTCCAGATTTTCACCCTCGATGAATACATGCTGCGCCTGGTCGAAATTAACCGACAAGTCGCGCTGCGGTCGCAGCGTGGCGGTGGATGGGGTTTGCAGCACCTTGTAGGCGTTGGCCTTACCCGCCCAGTTGAGCACGTAACGCTCGCCACCTTCGATCACTGCGGCCTCGCCCAGCGCGCGCTTGAGGGCGGCCACGTCGATTTGCCCTTCGGAAAGAGCTTCGGGGATCAGTGCAGCCAGTTGCGCGCGGCGGTCGGCGGCGATATCGGGTGAATGGGCGATGTTGCTGTCGTTTTTATTCGAGTCGGTCATGTTAAGTCCTGTGGCGGTCTGACTGGCGGCCTATAGGTTGCTCTTCGTAGGATGTTGAGAATGTACAGCGAAGCCGCATACATTCCAAGAATTTCGCACCCCCTTCGGCTATATCTATTTTTAGATCACCGCAGCACCCAAAAAAGAACATTGTAATATTTTATTGACATTGGAATATTTGCCGTGATTTACTACCGCTTCGCTATCGCGTTACGCAAGCCATCCATCGCACGGATAGCATCCCAAAATTTAATAGCATTACATTCTACAGGAGAGATCAATCATGGCCTTTGACGCATTTTTGAAAATCGACGGCATCCCAGGCGAAAGCAGCGACGAAAACCACAAGGATTGGATCGAGCTCATCTCTTTCAATCACGGCCTGAATCAGCCGGCCTCAGCCACCGCCAGCAATGCCGGTGGCGCAACGGCAGAGCGCGTGAATCACGACACTTTCGATATCCAACATTTGCTGGACAAAGCCAGCCCGAAACTGTTCGACGCGTGCTGCACCGGCAGGCACATCAAAGAAGCCGTCATCGAACTGTGCCGCGCGGGTGGCGACAAGATGAAGTATATGGAGATCAAGCTGGAGCAAGTGATCATCTCCGACATCAAGTACTCCGGCGCATCGGGCAGCGCTTTCCCGAACGAAAATGTCAGCTTCTCATACGGCAGGATTAAGCAAACCTACATTCAGCAAAAACGTAGCGATGGCGTTGGCGGTGGCAATGTCAGCGCAGGATGGGATTTAACCGAGAATCGGCGTGTTGTGTGATGTTGCAAGGCCGATGTGCGCGTCCAAGCTCGGTTTTCACGCCAACGAAAGGTAATACTCATGATTGATTGGACGTTCGAGTTAAACGATAAACCGATGAGCGCCTTTAAAACCGGAGTGATTTCATTTCCGGCATTCTCTGGCATTGACAAGCACCTAAACCGTCGTGCTTCCGCCTGCATGGCGGGTGTAGGCCCAATTTCGCCAGGCACTTACTATATTTTTGATCGGCAATCTGGGGGAATGACTGAGACTCTACGCAATTTATTCAACGACAAAACCAATTGGTTTGCGTTGTATGCTGCGGACGAAAAAGTCGATGACGAAACGTACTGCAATAAAGTTAAGCGCGGAGCTTTTCGGCTACATCCGAAAGGTGGGCGCGGCATTAGCCTAGGATGCATCACCATCGACAATATAGGTGATTTTAACCGCATCAGTGCGATGCTGCGTGGTGCGTGCCAAGCCGATGTTCCGGGAAGCACGCTCAAGGCTTATGGCAAGGTAGTGGTCAAATGAAGAAGGCTATGCGTATTAGCTTGATCGGGCTATGGGTATTATTTGCATCGGCTTTTCTTACACGTTGGTGGATGTCCCCTGCTTCTGTGGCGGTAGTTCCGAACCTACCCGAACCTTTTTGGATATGGCTAATTGATTTGCTTGGTGCGCACGACCGGAAAATGGATGTGGTTATTTTGGTTGGCCTGGGTATGTCTCTTTTCGTTGTGTCACTGATTACGCTGCTAGGTTGGATCTTTTGGCGTCGCGTTCAAAACGTACTAACCCATTCAACACGAACTCGCTAAAAGCACAGCATTGAAATTAACCCTTTAGCTGTACCCATTTTTAATTCTCCGGCGCGCCGACGATTACAGTCACCAGCTTGTCCGGCTGCACGCGGCGCTTGAATGCGTCTTGAATTTCGCGCGCGCTCACTTGATTGATCTGCCGGGGAAAGTCGTCGAGATAGGTGAGAGGCAAATCATAGAAACCGATCACGCCCAAATAGCCGAGTATCTCGGCATTGCTGTCGATGCGCAGCGGGAAACCCAGAATAATATTGTTTTTGGCCTGCTTCAGCTCCGCCGCACTCGGCCCTTCCTGAATGAAGCGCACCAGGGTTTCTTGCGCCACTTTCAGCGCCGTATCCGCATCCTGCTTTTTGGTCTGCAAGCCGATTTGAAACGGGCCCTCCTGTTTCAGCGGCACGAAATAGCTGTGTGCGCTGTAGGCCAAGCCGCGCTTCTGGCGAATTTCCTTGAGGATGCGCGAATCGAATCCGCCGCCGCCCAGCACGTAGTTGCCGAGATACAAGGCGAAATAATCCGCATCGCCGCGCTTCATGCCCGGCGCGCCGATCAGGATATGCGCCTGGCTCGCGGGGTGCGCAATGCGCTCGGTGTAGGCCTGCGCCAGCGGTTCCACCGCCGGGATATCCTCGCACGCCGCTTCCGCAACCAAGCCCGTGGTCAGGAGTTCGGCAATGGCTTCCGCATCCATGCGTGTGACATCACCCATGATCGCCACCACGGCGCTCGCCGCTGCATAGCGCAGCTTGTAAAAATTCAGCAAATCCTCGCGCGTCAACTTGGCCACCGTCTCAACGAAGCCGTCCGGCGGCAAACCATAGGGGTGCGCGCCGTAGATCGCCTTGGAAAAAGCCTTGTCGGCGATGCTGGCGGGTTGCGTCTCCGCTTCTTTCAACGCCGCGATCACGCGCGCTTTCTCGCGCTGCACCACCGCCTCGGGAAAATCCGGCGCGGTGAGCACCGTAGCCAATATTTGCAAGGCCTGTTCGCGTTCACGCTGTGACGACAGCGTGCGCAAACTATAGCCCGCTCGATCGGGCTCGAAGCTCGCCCCCATTTGCGCGCCGACATCGGCCAAGCGCTTGGCGATCACCTCCTCGCTCAAGCCCCCCGCACCGAGCTGCATCAGCGATGCCGTCAGGCTCGCACGCCCGAGTTTTTTGGGGATATCGCGCCGGCTGCCGGCATCGAACTGCACCGCGACATCCAGCATGGGCAGATCGTGGTTTTCCACGAACAGCACCTTCGCCCCGCTCTTCGCCTGCCAGCTTTGAATTTTCACACCGGCATGGGCGGGCGTGATGCCAAGCACAAAAAAACAAGCCAACAGCCCACCACCCGCTATTTTTAATTTATTCAGCATCACGATGCGCTCCATTTTTTCTTGCCCCTGAATCCCGCTCCTTAGCCCCCATGATGCAATCCTTTCGGCTGCGCCACCGGCTGCTTGCCTTCCAGCGGTTGCGGATCGAGCACGGCGACGGTGAGTTGCTCATCCACCAGATAAAGCTTTGCGGCGGCCTGCACCGCCGCCGCCGTAACCGCTTTGAGCTTTTCCAAGCGGGTATCGATGTGGCGATGGCCGAGGCCCGCAGTTTCCATTTCACCGATCTGCATGCCTTGATAGAACACCGAGTCGCGTTGATAAACCTTCGACGCAATGACTTGCGCTTTGACTCGGTTTAATTCTTCTTCGGTCACACCGTCGCGTTTGATCTTATCCAACTCGGCGCGAATCGCCGCTTCCAGCTCCGCCACCGTTTTGCCTTCGCTCGGCGTGGCGTCGATCAGAAACATGCCCGGCCCGCGTTGCACATTGTCGTAGCCGGCATCGGCATCTTGCGCAATGCGCGAGTCACGCACGAGGGATTGCGGCAGGCGCGCAGCGGCATTGGCAGAGAGCACGCCAGCCAGCATTTCCAACGCGTAGGGGTCGCTGTCCTTGACCGCATCGCGCAGCACCGGCGCTTTCCAGCCCATCAACAAATAGGGCAGTTTGGCCGGGGCTTTTACCGTGAGCCGGCGCGTGCCGTCTTGCACCGGTTCGGCTTGCGGTTTGCGCAGCGGCAGGGGCTTGGCCTTGAGCGGGCCGAAATGTTTTTGCGCCAGCTTGAACACCTGCTCGGCTGTCACATCCCCCGCCACCACCAGCACCGCGTTGTTGGGCGCATACCAGCGCTGATACCAGGCGCGCGCATCCTGCGTGGTCATCTGCTCCAGATCATTCATCCAGCCGATCACCGGCCAGCGATAGGGATGGGCATTGAACGCGGCGGCCATGAATTGCTCGTACACCAGGCCATGCGGCTTGTCGTCGGTACGCCAGCGCCGCTCGTTGCGCACCACTTCGATTTCCTTGGTGAACTCTTGATCCGACAGCACCAGGTTGTGCATGCGATCGGCTTCCAGCTTCAGCGCGAGTTCGAGTTTGGATTTTTCCAAGGTTTGGAAATAGGCGGTGTGATCGCGGTTGGTGAAGGCGTTTTCGCGCCCGCCCGCGGCGGCGATGCGCTTGGAGAACTCGCCCGGCGGTACGGACTGGGTACCCTTGAACATCATGTGCTCCAACACATGCGCCACGCCGGTGGCGCCGTTGCTCTCGTCCATGCTGCCGGCCCGGTACCAGACTTGCGACACCACCACCGGTGCGCGATGGTCTTCTTTCACGATTACTTTCAGGCCGTTGGACAGGATTTTCTCCTGCGCCTCGCTCGCGGCAAATGCGGCCAGCGGCAGGCTTAATCCCAACACACACAAATATCTCAATAACTTATTAGCCATTTCATCGCCTCAGGAAAGGATTGCGGATAAAATTATACGTTCGAATTTGACTCACACCCTCATGTTTAGTTTCTTCAAGTCCAAACCCGAAGCGGAATCCCTCCCGGAAGCCAGTATTTCCTGGGGCGAGCGCTTAAAACGCGGCCTGAGCAAGACGCGCGATGTGCTCAATACGCCGGTGACCGAGTTATTCGCCGGGCACACGAAAATCGACGAAGCGCTATACGAAGAGCTGGAGACCATCCTGCTCACCGCCGATATGGGCGTGGAAGCGACACAGAGCTTACTCGACACACTGCGCGCCCGGGTCAAGCGCGACAAGCTGACCGAGGCTGCGCAACTCAAGGACGCGCTGAAACAGGCACTGATCGATCTGCTCGCGCCGCTGGAAAAGCCGCTCGACACTACGACCCACACCCCCTTCGTGATCATGATGGTGGGCGTCAATGGCGCGGGCAAAACCACCACCATCGGCAAATTGGCGCAACATTTTCAAGCTCAGGGCAAATCGGTGCTGCTCGCGGCCGGTGACACCTTCCGCGCTGCGGCGCGCGAGCAACTCCTGGCTTGGGGCGAGCGCAATAACGTCACCGTGATCAGCCAGGAGTCGGGCGATTCGGCGGCGGTGATTTTCGATGCGGTGAATGCGGCGCGTGCACGCGGCATCGACATCGTGCTCGCCGACACCGCCGGCCGGCTGCCGACGCAATTGCACTTGATGGAAGAAATCAAAAAAGTGAAGCGCGTCATCACCAAAACCGATCCGAGCGCGCCGCACGAAGTCATGCTGGTGCTGGATGCCAACACCGGCCAGAATGCGGTCATGCAAGTCAAAGCCTTCGATGACGCGCTCGGCCTCACCGGCCTGGTCGTGGCCAAGCTGGATGGTACCGCCAAAGGCGGCGTGATTGCCGCCATCGCCAAAGTGCGCCCGGTGCCGGTGCGCTTCATCGGCGTGGGCGAAACGCAACACGATTTGCACGCCTTCGCCGTGCGCGAGTTTGTCGATTCCCTGTTCGCCTTGTGAATATGCCCATGACCGCTGCGCGTCGATCGTTGCCCTCTCTCCGGCTCTCTCCCGCAAGCGGGACTGCGGGAGGGTCGCTGCGAAGCAGCGGGGCACCCACCGGCGTCCCCCTTGCGGGGAGAGAGGGATTTAGGCTCGCTGCGCGAGTTTTATTCTTATGATCACTTTCAGCCAAGTCACCAAACGCTATCGCGGCGGCACCGAGGCGCTGAAGGCGCTTTCCTTCACCATCGAGACCGGCGAATTGGTGGTCTTGACCGGCCCCTCGGGTGCGGGCAAGACCACGCTGTTGAAACTCATCGCGGCGATCGAGCGCCCGACGCAGGGCAGCGTGCTGGTGCACGGGCAGAATGTGGGCAAGCTCACGCGCGGTGCAGTGCCTTATCTGCGCCGCAATATCGGCATGGTGTTCCAGGAAGGGCGGCTGCTGTTTGACCGCAATGTGTTCGAGAACGTCATGCTGCCGCTCGCCATTATCGGCATGCCGCACCGTGAAGCGGCGAAGCGCGTGCGCGCCGCCCTCGACAAGGTGGGGCTGCTGTCGCGCGAGAAGGCCATGCCGATCACGCTCTCCGGCGGCGAACAGCAGCGCCTCGCCATCGCCCGCGCCATCGTCAACCGGCCGGCGATTTTGATCGCGGACGAGCCCACCGGCAATCTCGATGCCGACTACGCGGCGCAATTGATGGACATGTTCTCCGCCTTCAACCAAGTCGGCGTGACCATCGTGATCGCCACGCATCACCCGCACATGGCCCAGCACATCAAGTCGCGCGAACTGCATCTGAAGGCCGGGGTACTGCAAGCATGAGCAAGGACAAAACCATTTGCCACAGAGAACACAGAGGGCACAGAGATTCATGTCTGAAAGATAAGCGGCAAACGCTTTTGCCGGGAGAGCAGACCCTAGAAGACAACCTGAAGATTTTCCTCTGTGATCTCTGTGTTCTCTGTGGCAAAAGATTTTGGTATGTAACATGAGAAGCCTGCTCGCCCAACACCGCGCCGCCGCCGCGCTCACCGTGCAGCGCATGCTGGCCGCACCCCTTGCGACCATGTTGACGCTGTCGGTGATCGGCATCGCCTTGAGCCTGCCCTTGGGGTTGTATCTGATGGTGGACAATCTGGGCCGGGTCGCGGCCAATACCCAGGGGCAACCCGAGATCAGCCTGTTCTTGAAAGACAGCGCGGGCAGCGCCACGCAGCGCGATATCGAAGCGAAGCTCGACGTGCATGATGGCGTCAACGAATACCGCTTCGTCCCACGCGAAGCGGCCTTGAAAACCCTGTCAAAAAATATGGGGATCACCGATGCCGCAGCGGTGCTGGGCAAAAATCCCCTACCGGACGCATTCGTGGTCGGCGCAAAACAAGCCGATCCGGATGCGCTGGAACAATTGCGCAAGGAGATGCAAGCCTGGAGTGGCGTGCAGACGGCGAAACTGGATTCGGATTGGGCACGGCGCTTGAATGCGTTTTTACGCTTGGGTCGCGACGGCGTTTGGCTGCTGGGCGCCTTACTGGGCTTTGCCTTGGCGGCGGTGGGTTTCAATACGATACGTCTGCAAGTGCTGGCCAAGCGCGACGAGATCGAGGTGAGCCGGCTGCTGGGCGCAACCGATGCCTTCATCCGCCGCCCCTATCTCTACTTGGGCACCTTGCAAGGCCTGCTGGGGGGGCTCACCGGCTGGCTGATCGTGGCGGGGGCGTTTGCGCTGATCAACTTGCGCGTGGCCGAAATCGCCGGCTTGTATGGGATGAATTTCTTGCTCGAGGGGCTGGCCTTGAACGCCGGCGTGCTGGTGCTGGTCTTGTCCGGTTTGCTGGGCTGGGCGGGCGCCTATCTGGCGGCGAATCAACATTTGCGCGGCGGCGCGGCGGCGATTTGATGCTTAAAACAGCCTTTTAACCCCGTGTTCCCCGTGGTTAATCGCTTTTTCTAATCACTCCAACTTAAGCTTCATCTTGCGCATCACGTCGTAATCGCTGTCTTTCGCCGCCACGATGGCTTTGACATTGAGCGCGGCCAACAGCGTGCGGCCTTCCGGATTGCCGTCCATTTCCAGCAGCGCGCGCTGTATGCGCTCGATCGCTTTGGGCGGGACGCGCGGATGCGCCGCATAGGCGAAGGGCGGCAAGGGATCGCTTTTCCATAACACGCGAAATTGCGCCTGCGTCGCCGGATCGAGCATGCCGAAGATGCGTAGCAGACTCGCACCCGCCGGATACAAGCCCTTTTCGACCGTTCGATACACCGAGTCGTGGCTGTTGACCGCGGCCAAGGTGACATCGACGCCCTTTTCTCGCAAGTAGGCTTGGGGCACTAGCGCCGCAAGCGCGATCAGATTGGGCACGGCCAATTTCTTCCCATGCAATTCCTCGACGCTCGCCGGCCCGTCTTTGCGCACCACGATAATGTTTATCAGCGGTGAATCGCTATCCTTGGCAAAGGCGATGTAGCCTGGCGTTGTGTGCGCATTCACGTAGCGCGGCGGATTGATATAAACCAAATCGAAGGCGCCATCGCCCGTATCCTTCCAGAATGCATTCAGATCCTTCGAGGTCTTGAATTGCACTTGATACCCGGTGCGCTTGCCGAGATATTGGCAAATCGGCCCCCACAGCTTGGCGAGCTCCGTGGGCGATTGCTGCGGGGTAATACCGAGGGTCAGCACTTGGCCGCCCGGCTCCGCATGCGCGAAGCCGGCGATGCAACAGAGGAGAATGAGTACCAGGCGGCTAAATAGGTGCATGATTTCTCGATTCGCTATGTATTGGTTGAAACTTGTTTGGCATCAGTGGCGAGTTGCCCGCCCCAAGGCGAGCTTTGCACCCACTCCATGAACTTTTCGGCCGACAAAGGCTTGCTCATGAAATACCCTTGGGCGGAATCGCACCCCAACTCGCGCAGCTTGTCCCATGACGCTTGATTCTCCACGCCTTCGGCCACGGCCTTGAGGCCAAGATTATGCGCAAGATCGATGGTGGAGCGCACGATCACTTCATCATTCGTGCGCGTGCCCATGTCGATGACGAAGGACTTGTCGATCTTGATCTTGGCCACCAGCAGCTTCTGGATATAGGCCATCGACGAATAGCCGGTGCCAAAATCGTCGATCGACATCTGCACGCCGATATGGGAAAGCTTGCGGATGTTCTCGATGGCAAGAATCGGCTCGTTCATGATGGCGGTCTCGGTCACTTCGAGTTCAAGCAGATGGCTCGGCACTTCATACTCGGTAATCATCGCGGCGATGGTTTCGGGAAAGCCCTTGTCCTGCAAATTCACCGCAGAAATATTGACCGCTATCGGGAAGGCATGGCCCCGGCTGCTCCATTCCCGGATTTGCTTCATTGCCAGCCGCAGCACTTCCTGCGTCAGCGGCTTGATCAGGCCGGACAATTCGGCCAGCCCGATGAAGGTGTCCGGATAGAGCAAGCCCAAACGCGGATGCTGCCAGCGCACCAGCGCTTCCACGCCGCTGACTGAATTGCTGTTGATATCGATCTTGGGCTGGAAGTGCAGCACCATCTCGCCCTCGCTGATCGCGCGCCGCAATTCGCCTTTCAGCGCCACCGCTTCGGACTTGCCCTCGCCCATCTCCGGCAGGTACACCACCACGCCCAGTTTTTGCCGCTTCGCTTCATACATGGCGGCGTCGCTATGCGTAATCAGCGCCAGTTCGTCTTCGCCATGCTGCGGAAACATCGCAACGCCGAGGCTGGCGCCGACCTCGACCAGGCGATCGTCGATTTGCAGCGGCTCTTTGATCGCCGCCAGCACGCGCTGCGCGACATGCACCGCGCGCTCCATATCCGTCACTTTCGGCAACAGGATCGCGAATTCGTCCCCCCCCATGCGCGCCACCGTATCGGAATCGCGCAAAATCTTGTTGCAGGCATTGGCGACGTGCTGCAGCACCAAATCGCCGGCATGGTGACCCAGGGTGTCGTTGATTTCCTTGAACAGGTCCAGGTCCACGCCCACCAGCGCGAACAATTCCTGCGAGCGCTGCGCGCTCGACAGCGTGTTGCGCAGCCGGTCGTGGAACAAGGCCCGGTTCGGCAGCTTGGTCAGCGCATCGTGCATTGCCTGGTGTTCCAATTGCTTGTTGGCGTCCTGCAACTGCATGGTGCGATCGATTACGCGCTGTTCCAATGCCTGGTTGAGCAGGCGTATCTCGATTTCCTTCTTGGCGCGCTCTTCATCCAGATGCTTCAGCTTGGCGGACATGTCATTGAACGCCAGCGCGGTTTGAGCCAGCTCATCCCTGCCGTGCACATTGATCTGATATCCCAGATCGCCCTCGGCAATTTGCTTCGTGCCCTGCTGCAAGGCGTTCAAGCCCCGCGTCAGGTAATACGCCAGCACCAGGGAAAACAATCCCACCAGCACCAGGTTGAGCAAGCCGAGGCCAAACGATTTGGCGCGCGTGCCGGAAATCAATTGCTGAATCGCCGTGGTCGAAAAGCCGATCTCGACCCGCCCGTATTTCTCACCCGACACCGTGATATCGGCATAGGCGTCGAACACGCCATCATTGGCCGTGGAAGCCAAACTGGTATCCGCCAGGAATTTCCGCGCCAGCACTTGTTTCTCGCCCCCTTCCGCCAGCACGCCCTGTTTCGACAGCACCCGCGCATAAACGATGCCGGGGTTGGACAGCACTTCACCCACGAAACTTTCCAGCGCCGCAAGATCGGTCGCCAGCACCGCCGCTTGCGCGGTGGAGGCAAACAGTTTCGCGGTGGTATCGGTGCGCTTCAACAGCGCTTCTTCGTTGGATTGTTTCAGCACATTCAGCCCGCTCCAGATCAGGATGACGAGCAAGATCGCTTGAATCGCAGCCACGCCCAGGATTATCTTCCAGCGAAACGACATGCTTATTTCACCTCGAGCGGCAGATTCAGCTTGCGCACCGCGTTGTATTCCGCATCGTCCGCTTTACCCAGCGCCTTGATATTGACCACCTTGAGCAGCGCTTGCCCTTGCACATCCTGCCCCATGTCGATCATGGCTTTTTGCAGCTTGCCCAGGGCCGCCGCCGGCACGCGCGGATGCGCAAAAAAAGGAAAGGGCGGCAGATCGTCGGACTGCCAAAGCAAGGTGAGTTGATCGCGGATTTCCGGATCCAGCGCGCCAAACGTGCGCGCCTCTCCGCCCCCCGCCGCAAACAGCCCTTTGGCGACCGACCGGTAAACCGAGTCGATGGAAACCACGTACTGAATTTTGACCGCGACCTTTTCCTCTTCCAATTGCTTGAGCGGCAAAATCGTGGCCATGAATGCGGTGTTGGATGGGAACGCCATCGTCTGGCCGCTCAACTGCGACAAACGCTTGATCGGCCCGTCTTTGCGCGCCACGATGATGGCGACGCTTTTGCCGTCTTTTTCCTTGGCAAAGGCCCGGTACCCGCTGGCTTTATTCGCCGCCACATAGGAATTCGGGCTCATGTAGGCGATATCGCACTGCCCTTCCATGATTTGCTGCTGATAGGTCGGAATATCTTTCGCGGTTTTCAATTGCAAGGTCAAACCCGATTTTTCCGACAAATAATGCAACACCGGCGTCCAGCGCTTGGTCAGTTCCATCGGCGACTGCTGGGGAGGAATGCCAAAGCTCAAGACCGCCATCTCCGCCGCAACGGCATCGGGCGCCGCTCTCGCGATAACCAACACCAGCCATAAAATTACCCTTTTTTCATGATTAACCTCGCTTATCGGGAAATCCGTTGTTTGTATTGGGACAGCGATATCTTTAAATAGCGACAAGCCAGAGGGCTGACTTGAGCATGCGCCGTGTCAATCTTCGGCCCAGCCTTATTCCCATTCTTATTTTCTAAATAACCCATTGTTTAAATACATAATTCATATTTAAACTTTTGCCGTGATTGGCACTCTACTTGCGTGAGTGCTAAAATGTTTTAAAAGGAGATTAAAACCATGACATACGCTGTCGCATTGCCCAATCCCGCTGTGGGAAGCTTGGAAGGCTATATTCAGGCGGTAAGAGATTTGCCGGTGCTCTCCGCGGAGGAGGAATCCGGCTACGCCCGCCGTCTGCGCGACGAGGGCGACGTGGATGCCGCGCGCATGCTGGTGATGTCGCATTTGCGCGTTGTGGTGCATATCGCGCGCGGTTACATGGGCTATGGCCTGCCGCAGGCCGATCTGATTCAGGAAGGCAATGTCGGCCTGATGAAAGCGGTCAAGCGCTTCGATCCGGAGCGCGGCGTGCGCTTGGTGTCGTTCGCCATCCACTGGATCAAGGCCGAGATGCACGAATACATCCTGCGCAACTGGCGCATGGTGAAAATCGCCACCACCAAGGCGCAGCGCAAGCTGTTCTTCAACCTGCGCAGCATGAAGCAAGCCTTGGGCACGCTTGGTCCAAACGAGGTTAAGCGCATCGCCAAGGAGCTTGGCGTGAAGCCGGAAGAAGTGGTTGAAATGGAAACCCGGATCAATGGCGGTGATATCGCGCTGGAACCCGTTGGCGAGGACGAAGACAGCTACGGCCCGCTCGCCTATCTCGCCGATCCCGCCGCCGAACCGGTGCTGGCGCTGGAGAACAAACAAAGCGAAGGCTTGCGCGAACAGGGGCTGGAAAAAGCCTTGGAGACCCTGGATGAACGCAGCCGCCACATTATCCAAGCGCGCTGGCTCACCGAAGACAATGCGCGCACGCTGCATGATCTGGCCGCCGAATACGGCGTCTCGGCCGAACGCATCCGCCAGATCGAAGCACGCGCACTGCAAAAAATGAAAGGCATTATCACGGCCGGGGCGGCATAAACTCGCACCGTTTGTCTCAAAAAAAAGCGTAGCCCGGTAAGCCCCGGCTACGCTTTTTGCATTTTTGATTCCCGCTTATATATTCGCGATCAGCACCGAGAACAGCGATAGCCACGCCAACACGATCAGCGCCACCAGCAGCGTCATCGGCAAATTATCTTTGGACAAAATCGTCTTGAACATGACCCGCTCCTAATCAATATTAGCGTGTAATTATATAGACTTAGGGCGACTTTTTCAAGGCGTCCGTCTCCCCCCGGCGGCGCGGCAGCAGCGGGTCATCGTCGTCCATCAGGATGCGCTGCGACGGCCCCTCCATATCCTCGAACTGCCCGCTTTTGATCGCCCAAAATATCCCCAGGCCAATCAGCAGCAGGAATACGCCGGTGAGGCCCAACAGAAAAATCAGGGCCGAAGTCATATTTCAGACTTAACCACGAATGAACACGAATGAACACGAATGAAAAAGCGCGAATTATCATGGCCGCTTACAAGTATCACCGAATTTATACGGTTGTAGCTTTTGACTTTATTGGTGTTCATTCGTGTTCATTCGTGGTTAAAAGTATTCGCCCTAGCGCAGCCGCAGCGCATTCACCACCACAATCAAAGAACTCGCCGACATGCCGATCGCCGCCAGCCAGGGAGAAACATATCCCAGCGCCGCAACCGGCACTGCGATTAAATTATAGGCGATGGCCCAGGCAAAATTCTGGCGCATGACGCTCATGGTCTGGCGCGACAAATTCAGCGCATGCGCCACCTCCGGCAGGCGTTCGGACAGCAGCACGATATCGCTGGTCGCGCGCGCCACTTGGGTGCCGCCGCCCATCGCCAATGACACTTGGGCCGCCGCCAGCACCGGCGCATCGTTCACGCCGTCGCCCAGCATCATCACCACTTCGCCCGCCGCTTGCATCGATTGCAAAGCCGCGAGCTTGTCCGCCGGTTTGAGGCCGCCACGGCAATCTTCAATACCGAGCTGATCGCCGATATGGCGCACCGTGGTGAGATCGTCGCCACTGAGGATGCTGAGCTGCATGCCGCGCGTCTTGAGCGTATCGATCAAGGCCTTGGCGTCATTGCGCAAGGCATCCGCCAACTCGAAGCGCGCGAGCAGGCGCGATTCATCCGCCAGCCATACTTGCGTCATGCCTGACTGAGCAGTGTGTCCCGCCAGATCGGTGCGGCCGATGGAGTAGCGCCGGCCTGCAACGACGCCGCTCACGCCGCGCCCCGGCTCGTTGCGCGCATCGCTCACCGGCAGCAATTCCGCCTCTTTTACGCACGCCAGAAACGGCTGTGCCAAGGGATGCTCCGAGGCTTGTTCCAGGCTCGCGGCCAGTTGCAGGCAGCGCGCCGCATCCAGCTCGGCGAGCGCCTGTGTCGCTTGCAATACCGGTTTGCCGGCGGTGAGCGTGCCGGTCTTGTCGAATACCACGCGCGTCACTTGCGCCAAGGTCTCCAGCGCATGGCCGCGCGTGATCAACACCCCGCGCCGCAGCAGGTGTGAGCCAGCCGCCGCCAGCGCCGCCGGCGCGGCTAGCGACAAAGCGCAGGGACAGGTCACGACCAGTAGCGCCAGTACGATTTCGAATGCGCGATCCGCTTCCACTGCCCACCAAGCGAGCCCGGCCAGCAGCGTGATGCCGAGCAAAACCCAGGTGAAATATCCGCTCACGCGATCGGCGAGTTGCGCCAGCCGGGGTTTCTCCGCCAGCGCATGATCCAGCATGCGCACAATGCCCGCCAGCACGGTGTGCTCACCGATGCCGGTAACGGTGATGGTGAGTGGGCTGTCGAGGTTGATGCTGCCGGCGATCACGCCGCTTCCCGCCAGCTTCGCTACCGGCCTGCTCTCACCGGTCAACAGCGCTTCATCCACCGCGCTGGTACCCGATTCCACCGTGCCGTCCGCCGGAAACGCCTCGCCCGGTTTGACCAGCAGCCGGTCGCCCGGAATCAATTCCAGCACCGGCACGAATTGCTGCCCCGCATCGCTCACGCGCGTGGCCATCGCCGGTGCGAGCTTGAGCAGATTCTCCGCCGCCTCCACCGAGCGCTCGCGCGCATTCTGTTCCAACATACGCGTGCCGAGCAGGAACAGGGTAAACATACTGATCGCATCAAAATACACATGCCCCGCGCCGAACAAGGTGTTGTACACGCTGCCCACGAAGGCCGACACCAGCGCGATCACCACCGGCACATCCATATTCAGATGACGGCTTCTGAGTGCCGACCAAGCCGCGCTGTAAAAAGGTTGTGCGGCGTAGAACATCACCGGCAAGGTCAATGTCAGGCTGGCCCAGCGCAGCAAACCGGCGGTGCCCGCCTCCATGCCATACCAGGCGCCGGCATACAGCGCGACGGCGAACATCATCACCTGCGCGGCGGAAATGCCGGCGATGGCCAAGCGGCGCAAATCTTTCTTATGGCGCTGTTCGCGCAAGGCTGCGGCGCTCTGCGCGTTATAGGGGTGTGCGTGATAACCGAGCAATTGAATCTCGGCCAGGATTTGTGAAAGGTTGATCTCGCGCTCATCCCAACTGACGCGCGCGCGGTGGCTGCCATAGTTCACCTGCACCGATTTAACACCAGGCAATTGCAGCAAATGCCGCTCATTCAGCCACACGCAGGCGGCGCAAGTAATGCCTTCCAGAATCAGCACCGCTTGCTTGAGATGCGGGCCCGATTCCAATACAAAACTCTTTTGGATTTGCGGATGGTCATACAAGCGCAACTGCTCCCATTCCGCCGGTAGCAGCTCATGCCCGCGCTGCGGCAAGTTAGTGCGGTTTTTGTAGTAATCAGCCAAGCCGTTGTCGACGATGGCTTGCGCTACGGCTTGGCAGCCGCGGCAGCACAGGGCGTGCGGGGCGTGTTCGATGCGAATGGAAAAATCGACGCCGCGCGGAATGGGTTCGCCGCAGTGAAAACAGGCAGCGGTGTTCACGCCAAACTCATGGCTGACGACGCTGCTCCGCCTGTTGTTTTAAATGCGCGTTGACCGGCTTGGCGGCATCTTCTCCATGCGGCATGACGCCGGGAAAGGCGGTGTGCGCGCCGCCCTTGGTAGCTTCCGGCAGGAAGCGCTTCGCCATGAACTCTGGCAAACCGTGACTGGCAACATAGATAAACACGCCGTCGATCGCGAACAGCAGGAGAAAAAAGCCAATAATGACTTTCGGCGCCCAATGCAGTTTTTTGGATGGCTCTGCGCGACGCGCATTGAGCAGATTGAGAATCACAGCGGTGGCGATAAAGACCGCCACATGCATCGCCACTGCATCCAGCCCGGGCCAGTCACGCGCGGCGAGCACGAAATAGCTCAGCACCAAAGCGCCGCCGCTCACCACGGCGCGCCAGTAGTTCGGCAGGCGCAGCATGCCGAGCACGAAGTACAACACGACAATCAACATCGCGCCGCCGAACAGGGTCGTCAATAGATTCATAACACATCCTTTGCGTAAAAGCGTGCGCGGCCCAAGTGTTGCTCTGACGGACGCGAACGCGGCGTAAGGGTAAATTCGAATTGGGACACCTTGGCTGCTTGCTCCGGCGTGAGTTTGACGCTTACTTGCACCATCAGGCTCTTGCCGCTTTTCACCAGCACTTCGTGAAAGTTACCGAAATCCGCCGCCGTTTCAGGGATGCCGCGTACACCAATGCGGAAGGTTTCATCGTGGCTCGCCCGGTTGCTGATGCGCACTTGATAGCGATTGCGAATCGATCCGTCGGAGAGCAGCACGTACAGCGGCGAGCGCACCTGATTTACCGTGTGATCAAAATCGCTGCGACTGGTTATATTTACCATCAGAAAGCCCGCCATCGCCAACAGCGCCGCGCCGTAACCCAGCACCTTGAGCCGCTTCCAATGCAGTTTAGGCTTGGCCGGCTGCGCCTTTTTCAAATTCGCTTCGGAATCATAGCGAATCAAGCCGCGTGGAAAACCCGCCGAAGTCATGATGCTATTGCATGCATCGATGCACAAGCCGCAGGAAATGCACGGGTACTGCAAGCCATTGCGGATGTCGATGCCGGCGGGGCACACTTGCACGCACAAGGAGCAGTCGATGCAATCGCCGTGTTGCTGGGCGTGGCGCTCTTCCAGCGTTCTCATTCCGCCACGCAAGGACGCGCGCCCCAGCTTGCCCTCGCCGCGCTTCTCGTCGTAAGCCACGGCCAGCGTCTCCTGGTCGTACATCACGCTCTGGAAGCGCGCATAGGGACACATGTAAGTGCATATCTGCTCGCGCGCCAGCCCTGCCGCCACATAGGTCGAAGCGCTCAAAATCCCCACCGTCAAATACGCCGTGGGATGTGCCTGGCCCGTGAAAAAATCAAGCCAGAGTTGCGGCGCGTAGGTGAAATAGGCGGTGAAGGTGAACCCGGTCCAGAACGCGGCCAGCAGCCAAATCAAATGCGTGGCGCCGAGCTTGAGTATTTTTTCGCTGTCCCACGGCTGTTTATACAGCCGGATGCGCGCCGGACGCTCGCCCTGGATCAGATGCTCGACCCAAACGAAAAAGTCCGTCCACACCGTCTGAAAACAGAAGTAACCGCAAAATGCCCGGCCCACCAGGCTGGTGACGAAAAACAGCAAGGCCGCCGCGATGAACAGCAGCACCGACAGCAAAATCAAATCCTGCGGGTAAAAAACGAAACTGAATATATAAAATTTGCGCGCCGCAATGTCGAGCAACAAGGCTTGGGACGGCGCAGTACCCCGCGGCCAAGGCAGCCACACCAGTCCGAAGAACACGCCATAGGCCAGCGCCAGTACCGCCCATTTAAAGCGGCGGAAGCTGCCCCTGATCGAACGCTGAAAGATCGGAATGCGCTTTTGGTATAAGGCACTCTGTTCTTCAATACCCGCTTGCATTCGGCTTTCCCCAGATAAAAAAACCTCGCAGCAGGGCGAGGTTTTTGGGTGTCATCTTTTACAAAAATTAATGGGCAGGATTACTTCCCGCCACCCAACTCATGCACATAAACCGTTAAAACCTTGATCTGTTCCGGCGTCAGGCGTTGGCCCCAAGCGGGCATCACACCTTTATTCAAACCGTTCTTGATCACGCTTTGTACGGCAGCGAGTTTTTTCTCCTGCGCAATTTCACCGGGCACATTCGCCCATAGCCAGATTTTGTCAGTCAGGTTCGGCGCGCCGGTGACTTGACGGCCGCGCGCATCGTCGCCGTGGCAATAGAAACAACCTGCGGTTTCCGAATGGAACAAGGCTTTACCGGCATCGGCTTTTGCCGGGTCCGCTTTCTCTCCAGACAGCGACAACACATAATTCGCCAGTTGATCGATTTGCTCGGTGGCGAGGGCCTCGCCGAACGGAGGCATATAGCCGCGCCGGCCCTGGGTCACCGTTTCTTGGATCTTTTCAAAACTCCCGCCATACAGCCAATCGTCGTCCGCCAGATTGGGGAAGAAGCCGAGCTTGCCCTGGCCGCCTGCCTGGTGACAGGTCGCGCAGTTATCCGCAAAAAGCTGCTTGCCGGCGGAGGCGATGAAATTGTAGAGTTCAGGGTCTTTGGCGATCGCCGCATACGGCTGCGCTGCGACCTTATCGAAGAAAGGTTTCTGAATCGCCGCGAGTTCATTCATGTCGCGCATCAGATCGGCGCGGGTATTCCAGTGCGTGGTCTTCGCCGCGCCTTTTGCATCGACATAGGTGATTTTGCCCACGCCGGGGGTAAAGCTTTTCGCCACCGGCCACGCGGGAAACCAAATCCAGTACAGCACGGCGAACACGATGGTGAGATAAAACGTCCACACCCACCAGCGCGGCAGCGGGTTGTTGTATTCCTGCAGGTCGCCATCCCAGGCGTGGCCGGTGGTTTGAACCGCTTGCGATTGCATTTTGTCCTTGCTCATAACTTAACCTTTGGTATCCGATTCGTCATCCAGAAACGGGATGTCCTTATACGTTTCAAGTTTTTTGCCGCGCTTCTTGCTGCCGTAAACCCACAACACGATCGCGACAAAGGTCACGAAAAAAATCACCAGCGCGAGCGACTTGGCATTGGAGGGGTTGGCGAGCCACGCAATCATTTAGCGGAATTTCACGAAGTGATCGCTATCGTATTGGCTGAAATCGACCATGGTGCCCAACACTTGCAAGTAAGCGATCAGCGCATCGATCTCAGTGATATTGCTGCGGTCGCCATCGAAGTTGCCTTCCTCGGCTTGCTTCACCAGATTCTGCTGCGCATGAGGAATATGCAGTTGCTGCGCCACGGCTTCGCCAAAGCGCTTCACATTGTTTTGATACTCGATCTCGGTGAGCGAATACGGCACGCCCACCGCGCGTTGTGCGCGCAGGCGATCGGCCAGATCGGAAGTGTCGAGCGGCGTGCTGAGCAGCCACGGATAGTTCGGCATCACCGATTCGGGCACCATGGAGCGCGGCGCAATCAAGTGCTGCACCTGCCACTCGTTGGAGTATTTCTTGCCGACGCGCGCCAGATCCGGGCCGGTGCGCTTGGAGCCCCATTGGAACGGATGGTCGTATTGCGATTCCGCTGCCAGCGAGTAATGGCCATAGCGCACCGCTTCGTCCTTCAGCGGACGAATCATTTGTGAATGGCAGGTGTAGCAGCCTTCGCGCACATAAATATCGCGGCCCCGCGATTCGAGCGCGGTGTAGGGGCGAATGGTTTCCAGGCCGGTTTTTGCATCCTTGGTATTTTCCAGCGTGCTTTTGATCAGGAACAGCGGCGCGATTTCCACCAGGCCGCCGATGCTGATCGCGATCATGGTCAACACCAGCATCAGGCCGACGTTGGTCTCGATCCACTCATGTTTGAAATTGAAGTTCATGCCGATTCCTTAATTTCTAATCTTAATCGTTGCCCTTTCCCCGCAAGGGGGACGCCGGTGGGTCCCCGCTGCTACGCAGCGACCCCTCCGCTGTCTCCTAACTCTCTCCCGCAAGCGGGAGAGAGGGAAACAGGCTCGCTCCGCAAGTTTCTTTCTATGCGCCGGCGCGCGCCAGCTTCGCCGCGAGCTTGGCATCCAGTTCGGCCGCTTCGCGCTTGGCTTGGCCGATGGTCATCCACACGTTGTACACCATGATGAAAACGCCGCCGAGGAAGAACATGCCGCCGATGGCGCGCATGGCGTAGAACGGCTTCACCATGGCCACCGTCTCGGCGAATGAATATTTCAGGTTGCCGAAATCATCGAAGGTGCGCCACATCACGCCTTGGCCGATACCCGATATCCACATCGCGATGATATAGAGCAGGATGCCGATGGTGGCGAGCCAGAAATGCCAATACACCAAGCGCTGGCTATAAAGCTTGGTATCCCAGAGCTTGGGAATCATGTGATAGAAGGAGCCGAAGGTGATCATCGCCACCCAGCCCAGCGCGCCGGAGTGCACATGGCCGATGGTCCAGTCGGTGTAGTGCGACAGCGCGTTCACGTCTTTCAGCGACATGATCGGGCCTTCGAATGTGGACATGCCATAAAACGACAAGGCCACCGCCAGGAAACGCATGATCGGATCGGTGCGCAGCTTATCCCACGCGCCGGACAGCGTCATGATGCCGTTGATCATGCCGCCCCAGGAGGGCAGCAGCAGCATGATGGAAAAAGTCGCCGCGAGGGTGGAAGTCCAATCGGGAATCGCGGTCCAATGCAAGTGATGCGAACCGACCCACATGTACAAAAAGGACAGCGCCCAAAAATGCACGATGGACAAGCGATAGGAATAGATCGGGCGGCCGGCCTGCTTGGGCACGAAGTAATACATCATGCCGAGGAAAGCCGCGGTGAGGAAAAAGCCCACCGCGTTATGGCCATACCACCACTGCGTCATCGCATCCTGCGCACCGGAGAACAGGCTGTAGGATTTCATCGAGAACAGATTGACCGGCACCGCCAGGTTATTGAAGGTATGCAGCAAGGCGGTCGCGAGAATGAAGGCGATATAGAACCAGTTGGCGACATAGATGTGCGGTTGCTTGCGGCGCATCACGGTGCCGAAGAACACGATCATGTAAGCGATCCACACCACTTCGATCAGGATGTCGATCGGCCACTCCATTTCCGCGTACTCGCGGCCTTGGGAAAAGCCCAGGATGTAGCTGGTCGCGGCCAGCACGATCACCGCCTGCCAGCCCCAGAAGGTGAAATTGGCCAGTGCATCGGAAAACAGCCGGGTTTGGCAGGTGCGCTGCACCACATAATAGGAAGTCGCGAACAGTGCCGAACCGCCGAAGCCGAAGATCACACCGCCGGTATGCACCGGGCGCAAGCGGCCAAAACTGATATAGGCGCTATCGAAATTCAGAAACGGCCAGGCGAGTTCGGAAGCGATATACACCCCTGCCAACATGCCCACCACGCCCCACACCAGGGTCATCACCGCGAACTTGCGGACTACGTCGAAATTGTATTGTTCCTTGTTTGAAATGCTTACCGACGCCATGCTTCACTCCTGTGCTCGCCCCCTCAAGGTAGGCGTGCAGACTTAATGGGATAAATTTGTCTTGTTTCTTGCGCGCTTCACAAACATATAAGTATATACTTAAATGCTATTTACAGGCAAGGCAAAGCGCACTGAAAAGCACTGTGGCCGCCTATTTTCCAGACAGTAACTGATTGATATCGTGGACCATTGGCGCTACACCCCGGCCAAAGCCATACATCAGGCGCAGGCGGCCTTGGGGGTCAAACACAAAAGTGTTGGCGCTGTGATCTAAGGTATAGCCCATCGAGGCGCTAGCTTGTTTCTGATAAAACACCTTGAACGACTTCGCAACGATGGCGACCTCGTCTTCGGTTCCGGTCAATCCTAAAAAGGCCGGATTGAATGAGGGCACATACTGCGCGAGCACCGCCGGGGTGTCCCGCGCCGGATCCAGCGTCACGAACAGCACCTGCACCTTGCCGGCATCCTTGCCTAATTGTTTGAGGGTTTGCGCCAACTCGCCCAGCGTGGTTGGGCAAACATCGGGGCAATGCGTATAGCCGAAGAAAAGCGCCACCGCCTTGCCATGGAAATCGGCCAAGGTGCGGCGCTGTCCGGTGTGGTCAACGAGATTGAAATCCTTGCCCCAATCCACACCGGTGATATCGGTGCCCTGAAACGGGCTTTTGCTGGGCGCACTGGGGCCGCATCCGGCCAGCATCAAGCTCAGCGCAAGGCCAATAATCCCCTGAAATACGGACGAAATACGCATCGCCGTCCTTTCCGCGAATGAAATTAAAAGAGGACGGGATTATCCGGAGTTAAGCCGGGTTTGTCACTAACAGTGAGGAAGGCCTAAGCCGTTGTGTTGATGTTGCGCCCGACATGGGGCGGCAAGCCGGAAGTGGAAGGCGGCTGGGGAATGGCTTCAATCAGAGACAGCGCCGCTTGGGTTTGGTTATCCAAGGCTTTTTTCAGCACGGCCACGCTCAATTGCTGAGCATTGGTGCTGTTGACCAACGCATTGAGGCTATTTCCGGCTATATCCATAATGGTTTCTCGCCTTTTGTCACTGCCTTCTAAGTTAGCGGCCCTACCAGGCTCGAATCAAGGGTACGCCGAAGATTTTTACTGTACCAAGGCACGGATGACCGCTCGCCTTTTTTAACGCGCGATCAGCCATAACGTGACCGCCAGCCAAGCCAGTAGCGTGATGACCAAGTGCGGGTCTTGCAACGCTTCGCTCGCCGGGTCTTCGCCCTGGCTATGCTGGTGCAACAGAAAGAGATAGCGGAACACGCCATAGATCACGAACGGTACGGTGAGCATCAGCATCGACGTGCCATGCTTGGCGATGGTATCCACGCTCAGCGTGTACAGGCTGTAGCTCATGACTATGCATGCGGCAGTGACGGTGATCATCGGGTCCAGCAAGGCCGCGCTGTAATCGCGCAGCACTTTGCGTTGCCCGGTTTTATCGTCGTCTTCATTCCCCAATTCGGCGCGGCGTTTCACGAAACCGAGGAACAGCGTGAGCATCAAGCCGCACAGCAGCAGCCACTGCGACGGCGGGATGCCGACGCCGCTGGTGCCGGCCAGCAAGCGCAGCATGAAGCCGGCGGCGATGATGAACACATCCAGAATCACCACGCGCTTCAAGCCCAGGGTGTAGGCAATATTCATCAGGCCATAGAGCGCGAGCAACATCGCGACCAGGGGTGAAGCGTAATAGCCGAGCACGCCGCCTGCCGTGCCGGCGACGAGCGCTAAAACCACCGCCGCATTCAAACTGACGCTGCCACGAGCCAAGGGCCGGTTGCGCTTCACCGGATGGCGGCGGTCCGCCTCGCGGTCGGCGATATCGTTGAGGATGTAAACGCAACTCGACACCAGCGCGAAGCCGCCCGCCGCCGCGAACACGCGCCACACCACGCTCGCATCGCCCCAGGCATGGCCGAACAGCAGCCCGACGAAGACAAACAGGCTTTTCACCCATTGCTTTGGGCGCAGCAGACGAATCAATTCAAGCGGTGCGTTCATAACTTCGATTTAGGCCGGCAAGTTTCATTCGGGAAATAGCGCTCGCAAAAATAGCACCCTCTCATCGGCAAGTAGGCCGGCACCGCATAGTACTTCTCCTTCACCCGCCGCAACACTTGCTCGCGATAAGAAGCGTAGTCAAAGCCTTGGCCCAGCACCAGATAAAACTTCGCGCCGTGCAGCGTCAATTCACTGAATTCGATCGATTTGAAATACGGGCCGTAGCGCTCGAACACCGGCGGCTGCTTCAACAATACCAGGATATTCTTACCGTTCAACGCGCGAAAATCGGTCACGATATCATCATGCCGCGCATGCGAAGACGCTTCGCCGAACACCAGCACATTGCTGTGCGCTGCGTAAGACAAAATGGCCGCCATGGAATAGCCGTCGGAGGCCAATACAAATCGATCGCTGTGGGGTTCCACCTGCTCCAGCAATTCAGCGGTCTTGAACATCAACACCGCGCCGCGCGCATAAGGCGTTGCCTGCCACGCCGCCATCGGCATCAACAGAATCACCGCGAACACGACGAGATGCGCGCCGGCGTAATAGCGCATGAAGCGCAGCAAACGCGCCAATTGATCCACGCTTAGCCAGTAGGCAAGGAGTGCGAACACAAACGGATAAAACGACAGCAGCCAATGCAGGCCGATGACTTTCACGAACGAGAGCAGCGCGAACACCGCCATGGGCAGCGCGACGATGAAGGCCAGCAAACGGAAATGCTCATCCTTCAGCACTCTGCCCAGGCCCGCGCGCTGCTGGATCAGCCACCACGCCGCCAGCGGCGTCAGCAAATACAGATGGAGCAAGCCATACAGCAGCGGCTTGTGCAGGCCAAAGCCCGCATTCTCATGCCGGTTAAACACATTGAACATGACATTGGCCCAGCAATGGCCATAGTTCCAATACACATTGAGCGCAATGAACGGCAAGGCCGCCGCGAACAGCCATAAGAAATTGCGGCTTTGCGCACGCGCTTTGGGCGTGGCCGCCCAGTACGCGATCAGCGCCAAGCCTAACAGCGCGGCGAAATATTTGGACAGGCACGCCAGCCCAAACGCCACGCCTGCCCAGACGAAATGCTTGGTCTTACCGCTTTGCAGAGCGCGCGCGACTAGCCACACCGTGAGAAAACTGAAGAAGATCAAACCGGCATCGGTGGTGATGATGAAGCCGAGCCAATTCATGGGCGACAGCAGATAAATCAGCGCGATCAGCGCCGCTTTTTCTTCGTCCCAATCGCGCAGCAGCCGATACAAGCCATAGCCGATAAAACTGGTGAACAGCACCACCGGCAAGCGCAGCACCCATTCGGCATCAGACACGCGCAGCATCAACCACAACAACCACCCCACCATCGGCGGGTGATCGTAAAAACCGAAATCGGGACGCTGCCCCCAAATCAGGAAATACGCCTCATCGCCGGACAAGGGCACGAAGGCGGCCAGCAACAGTTTGAGCGCGAAAGTCGCGGCCAGGAGCGGGAACAATGCGCCGCGCGCATTCAGCGTCATGGGCGCGGCTCCCGCAGGCGGTAGAGCGCGAAGGCTTCGGATTTATCGCCCGGACGGCTGCCTTGCCATAGCTTGACCCACCCCGCGCCCGGTCGCGCATCACGCTTGCGCGGGTCGGTCTGCAACAGAAATACATCACAACCATACGCATCGAACTCAGCGCGCTCCGCGCGTTTGGTCACGATGCCCGCGTGGTAATACAAAGCCCCGCGCTGCGGTTCGCCCAGCCCGGCGCTGCCGATGCATTTGTAGTGTGACGGCAAATGGCGCTGGAGTTTCAGTACCACATCCGTATAGCGCTTGCCGTGATCGATCCAGGGCAAGAGCAGGGTCGCCGCCAAGCCCCACATCAGCGTGATGCCCGCCGCCCAATGAAACACCGCGCGCCGGCCGGAGCGAAACGACTGGCGCAACGGCAGCAGCCACAAGACGGTGAGCAGCAAAGCCGCGACGAATGCCAGCCACTCGAAGCTGGGAACGAAGCCCGGCTGAAGCTTCAACACATGGCGATAGAAGCGTTCGGGATGCCCGCTCATGAGCGCGGCCCAGGCGAACCAAATGAAGGCGGAAAAAAGGCCGAAGGTCATGATGCCGAACCAGCCCAGCGCATTCGCGGCACCGCGACGCAGCGTCTCCGCGCCTGGCACCGCGAGCAAGGTCAAGGGCAACAAAATAGGCAATAAATGAATATCGCGCTTTTCCGCATTCAAACAGGCGACAGCGAACAGGATGCCGAAAAACACCAGCGGCAACTGAAATCCCGGTTCACGCAGCAACTTGTTGCGGTACCCCCACAGCGACCACAGCGCGATCGGCAGCACCGGCCACGCGAACCAAGGCAAGGTGCGCAGAAAATACACCAGCTCGCTCTTCGCACCCGCAAAAGAAAATTTGTAGAGCAGCGGCAGATTTTCAATCCGCCACCAGATGAAGAACTCGGCCCGCGCAAAGTGATGCAGCAGCCACGGCCAGATCGTCAGGAAAGGCAGGCTCACGACTAACGCGATCAGCGTGGTGCGTGCATAGCGCCGCGTGCGCCAAGCGGGGAAAGCCAACAACAAGGCCGCCGTCATCACGATCACCGCCACCGGCACTACACTACGCGCCAGAAATGCAATACCCAGCCCGGCGCCGATCAGCACGCCCGCCGGATTCGCGCGGCGCGCGCTCAAGGCAAGCCCCCACAACACCAACGCATACCCCGCCAGCAGCGCGGTATCGGTAATCATTTCATGCGCGTGCGCCAGCAAGCCGACGCTGCCGATCATCAAGGCCAGCGCCAGGCGCGGCATGCTCGGGCCGAAACTTTCGCGCGCGGCGAAACCGAGCGCGCCGAGTGTGAGCGCCACGTAAAAACCACTCGCGAGACGCGCCGCATCATGCACCGGCAAGGCCCAGGAAAAAGCCTGGGCGAACAGCGCCGCCGTCCAGTAATACAGGGGGCCGAAGCTCAGATCGGGCTCGCCGGCCAAGGTGGGCGCCAGCCATTTACCCGTGTTCAGGATGTGCTGAACAATCCCCATGGCGCCGGCTTCGTCCGGCCGCCATGGCGCATGACCGACCAGACCGGGGAGCAGCCAAGCCACGCACAACAGCAGCAACAAGCCGAACTTGCGCGGCGATTCCAGCGCGTCAACGCCGTCGAGGGGCAATACGCGCATCAGGCGCTGCCGGCAGCAGCCGCCACTGCCGGCGGGATGCGCTCGATCAGGCGCGGATCGAACGGCTTGGGCAGGATGTAATCCTTGCCGAAGGCAAGCGCTTTGAGCTGATACGCATCCAGCACCGCTTGCGGCACGGGCTCTCTGGCCAGCGCCGCAAGCGCTTTCACCGCGGCGATCAACATCGGCTGCGTGATGCGCTTGGCGCGGGCATCGAGCGCACCGCGAAAGATAAAGGGAAAGCCCAGCACATTGTTCACTTGATTGGGGTAATCGCTGCGGCCGGTGGCCATGATGAGATCGGCGCGCGCGGCATGCGCCAACACCGGCCGGATTTCCGGATCGGGGTTGGCCAGCGCGAACACCACCGGCTTTGCCGCCATGCTCTGCAACATTTCCGGCGTCACTAAATTGGCGCCCGAGACGCCGACGAACACATCCGCGCCCGCCATCGCATCGCTCAAAGTGCGCTTTTCCGAGGCATGCGCAAAGGGCTGCTTATACGCATTGAGATCGCTGCGGCCGGCGTGAATCACGCCTTTGCTGTCCACCATCGTTATATGGCCGCGCGGCATGCCCATGGCGATCAGCAGCTCCATCGAGGCCAGCCCCGCCGCGCCCGCGCCCAGGCACACCAGTTTGGCGCTGGCGAGCGCCTTGCCTTGCACATCCAAGGCATTGAGCAGCCCGGCGCAAATGATCACCGCCGTGCCGTGCTGGTCGTCGTGAAACACGGGAATATCCAGCCTGGCGCTCAAGGCCTTCTCGATCTCGAAGCAATGCGGCGCGGCGATGTCTTCCAAATTGATGCCGCCGAAAGTCGGCGCGATCGCCACCACGGTTTCGATGAAGTGCGCGGGTGATTTCGCATCCACTTCCAGGTCGTACACATCGATGCCGGCGAAGCGCTTGAACAGTACCGCCTTGCCCTCCATCACCGGCTTGGACGCGAGCGGGCCGAGATTGCCCAGGCCCAAAATCGCGGTGCCGTCGGAAATCACCGCGACCAAATTGCCCTTATTGGTATAGCGGTAGGCATTCTCCGGATCCTTGGCGATTTCGCGCACCGGCTCGGCCACGCCGGGGCTGTAAGCCAGCGTGAGATCCGCCACCGTGGCGCAGGGTTTGGATGAATCGACCGACAGCTTGCCGGGTTTGGGAAACTGGTGATAAGCCAGGGCGGCTTGACGTTTATCTGTGGAATCGAAGGGTAGAGTCATTTAGGTGGCGCGGATAAGCGCAAGGATGGCGGAAAATCCCGCTATTTTAGCCTTCGCCGCTTATCACGGCTAGCACCGTGGTACAGCACGGGCGCTTGCAAATCCATCGCAAGGGGCTATCCTTGGGCTGTAAATACTGCAATCGTAACGGTCATGGCTATGGCCAAACCAAAAAATGAAATTCGCCATGCCCGTTTCCCTCTCTCCTAGCTCTCTCCCGCGAGCGGGAGAGAGGGACATAGGCTCGCTGCGCGAGTCTCATTTTATGGAGAACCGCATGGAATACGCCGACACCGAGCGCACGCGCCAACTCAGCTTTACTCGCCTGCCGGCCGGCCAAGCCAAGGAAGCCTTCATTCTGCTGCAAGATTTGCCACACCTGACCGTGCTCAGCGCGGTGGGCGATACCGGACTGCTCATCCGCTACGAATTGCCGTTCTACACCCTGGGGAAAATCGAGGCCGCCCTGATCGACCAGGGCTTTCATCTGGATAACGCCCTCTTCACCAAACTCAAGCGCAGCCTGATTCACTACATCGAGACCGTGCAATGCCAAAATCTGACCCAGCCGGAACAACGCGAACGTTCCCGGCGCATTTTTGCGCAAGTGTACGAGCATCATGCGCACGGGGATCACGATTCCACGCCGCCGGAATTGCGCGAGTATCGATAGTTTTCACTTTTCGCTACAAGCAAAATTTTAGCCACAGAGGACACAGAGGGAGATGCGCCCTCTCAACTTTGCATGGCTGTTCTCTGTGTCCTCTGTGATCTCTGTGGCAAGGTGTTTGGCGTCTTGGCGGTTAATGAACTAAGCTCCTGGGTTTAAACCTGTCCATTGCCGTTTTCCCCTTCATGAACGACCAAGAACTCCTGCGTTACAGCCGCCATATCCTGCTCAATGAAATTGGGGTGGAAGGGCAAGCCAAGCTGCTCGCCGCGCATGCGCTGGTGGTAGGCTGTGGCGGACTCGGCTCTCCGATCGCGCTCTATCTCGCCGCTGCCGGTGTGGGCCGGATTACGCTGTGCGATAACGATCAGGTGGACCTGACCAATTTGCAGCGCCAGATCGCGCACCCAACCGCCGCCTTGGGCATGAATAAAGCCGAATCTGCCGCGCAATCGGCGCGGGCGATCAATCCGGCGGTGCATATCACGGCGGTCACGCAGCGTGCAGCGGGGGATTTATTGAACACACTGGTGGCGAGCGCGGATGTCGTGCTGGATGCCTCGGATAATTTCGCCACCCGCCACGCCATCAACCGCGCTTGTATCGCCCAGAAGAAGCCGCTGGTGTCCGGCGCGGCGGTGCGCTTCGATGGCCAGGTGTCGGTGTTCGATCTTCGTTCCGAAAATGCACCGTGCTACCACTGCCTGTTTCCGGAAAGCAGCGAGGCGGATGAGATGAGATGCGCCGAGAATGGCGTATTCGCGCCGCTGGTCGGCATTATCGGCAGTACACAAGCGGCGGAAGCGATAAAATTGATCGTGGGGTGCGGCGAGACTTTGAGCGGTCAACTGCTGCTGCTCAACAGCCTGACGATGGAATGGCGCAGCGTGCGCCTGAAGCGTGACCCCGGCTGCGCGGTCTGCGCCGGCGGCAGGACTTAATTAGACGATCTTCGCCTGCACTTCAAGTGGGATCGGATCGGCGCGCACGTTAGTCGCCGAACAAAAGGCAATCACGGCGCCGACCAGGAAAACAGATATGACTGTCGAGCGTTTAATCAACACGGCTTTTGCTTTCATTGCGAACTCCCGTTCTTTTCCGGAAAAACAAATCCCATCCATGCACTGGAATTATCGGAGCGGAAAGCAAAAACTTGATTGCAGCGCCGCACCGCACTTCGGGTAGGCGCTAACAATATGTTTTGTTTTGGTTTTTTAGGCTACGAAAAATGCAGGAGAGCCGCTTTTTGGGCATCGAGCAGGTCGAGCGGAGAACGCTTGAAACCGCTTTTTGCGAATTGATGCCAACGCCCGACCACGAACGCGAGCATTAAATTAGCCACGGCGTTCGCATCCGGCTCGGCGGGCGCATCACTCTGCGTGGCGGCAATGCGCAAGGCTTGGCGCAACGTCGCCTCGATTCGATCGTGCAATTGGTTGATGCGGGCTTGCAGCCGTTCGTTCTCGTTCACCAGCGCATCGCCGATCAGGACGCGGGTCATGCCGGGATTTTTTTGCGCGAAGCCCAAGAGCAGGGAAATGATGCCATCGAGTTGTTTGCGGCCTTCGGTTTCTTCCGCCGTGATTTTATTCACCAAACCAAACAGCGTCTGCTCGATGAATTCTATCAGGCCCTCGAACATTTGCGCCTTGCTCGCGAAGTGGCGGTACAAGGCCGCCTCCGACACATCCAGCCGCGCCGCGAGAGCGGCAGTGGTGATTTTTTCCTGCTGCGGTTTTTCCAACATCTCCGCCAGGGTTTGCAGAATCTGGTTTTTTCGCTCACCGGGTTTTGCTGCCATGATATCTCCTCCTGTTTTATATTTTTTGGCTTTTAATCTGAAACAAAACACGCCGCAACTGGAGCACGGATTGTACCCTGACATCCACATAGGGTGGGGATTTGGTCGAAGTGGTCACCCACACCGTACGCATACCGAGGCGCTTTGCGGTGCGCAGGTTGTCCAAGTCGTCCTCCACCATGATGGCGCGCGCGGGCCGGATGCCGTGCCTGCGCAAGAGCTGCCGAAAGCCATGCGCGTCGGGCTTGGGGCGAAAGCCGGTGCGCTCGACGCTGATCACGTCACTGAATAAATCCGCGACGCCCATCGCCGCCAAAACCAGCCGCGCGTAATGCTCAGGCGCATTGGAGAACAATATCTTCTTGCCCGGCAAATGCCGCAGCAGCCCGCGCAAGCCGCGCTCGAACACCAGCATCGAATGCAAGTGCGGGAACTGATGCGTGTGCCACAAAAAATGATCGGGATCGATCTCGGGATGGTGCCGGATCAAGCCCAACAAAGTCGCGCCATAGCGCTGCCAATACCGGATGCGCAGCGCACTCGCGCCGGGCTCGTCCAGGCCCAGATGCGCTTGCAAATAGCCCGTCATGGCGCGGCTGATGTGGGGAAAAATATGCGGCGTGGCGTTGTGCAGGGTGTTGTCGAGATCGAACACCCAGACGGCGGGGGAATTCAAGCGCGCAAAGCCTTTTAACCACGAATGAACACGAATGAACACCAATAAAAACGAAAACCCGGACCAGGGTTGTTTTTA
>JACRIU010000006.1 GCA_016235775.1 Hydrogenophilales bacterium | reverse complement strand
TTCTTGCCGGGCGGATTGAGGAGGGTCAGTTTCGCGATCTCGATCTTGCCCTTGTCCTTGCCTTGCTTGAGGACCTTGCCCTCCACCTCGACCTCCTGCCCGAAGGCCTTGTCGAGCGAAACCTCGTCGAGGTCCTTGCCCGCGAACGTGTTTGGGTCATTTACTTTGCCGATCTGCCCGTCGGGCGAAGCCTTGTCGAGATCCTTGCCGGCGAGTTTGATGTGAAAGTAATCGCCTTCCTGGGTCCAGAAGACCATGGGCTCGGCCCACTTGAGATAACACTCGCCGATCTTGCCGCTCTTGGCGCATTGCTCGCCGAGAATCCGGCCCTTCATCGTTTCGGCCGGCGCCAGGTTTACGGCGAACACCATCGCCAGCGTGGCTACCAGCAACATGATTCTGTTTTTCATGCAGACCTCCTTCGTCAAAACGTCACTAACAAATCGCTGCTATTGACCCAGCTTGCCAGCGTTTTCATGGATCCGCGATTGATACCGGAGATCATCTCGCTCTCCGTGAGCTTGCAACCGTCGAGCGCCAGACCGCAGGCGTTGACTTCCAGCCCATACTCCATCAATTCCTTCAATAATTCTTCCAAGTTCACCGCGCCGTCCGGCGGCTTTTGTCCGCGCTTGCCGACCTCGACCCCGTCGTCCAGCAGATGCACGTGCACATTCATGCCTTCCGCGATCGAAGCGCCGGCGAAGCGCAGCCCATGCCACGCCTTGTTGTCGCCCTTGTACGGCGGATTCTGAATGATGATGGTGATCGTCTTCGCACCGGGATTTGTCGCGGCGCCGTTGTTTTGCGGCGCCGGCTTGACGACTGCCGGCGAGTCGCCGCAGGAAGAGGAAAGGTTCTTCGCGCCGCGGGGAAACGGCACGCCGGAGCAATCCGTTGGCTGAGCAACTTGCGGCGCATTGCGCTCGCGCGTGAGCGTATAGAATCCGGTCAGCGCGCTGCCCGCGAAAATGGCCACCATGGTCACGATGCTGCCCGGCGCAAGCAGTGGAATGCCGGTCAGGCCATGACCGACGGTGCAACCGGCGGCGAGCGAGGCGCCGACGCCAAGACCGACACCGCCGACGAGCGCCTTCATCAGACCGGTGGCGTTGGGCACGGATGCCGTGATGGTTCCCTCGCGGCGCGCGGCGATAAAGGCACCAAGCGGAAGGCCAAAAACAAAGAGTATGTCCCATCCTCCGAAACCGCGGAGCGAAACCGGGTTGCCGCTCACGAATTTCACTGCTTCAACAGTTCCCGGCACTGCGGCCATGCCGAAGTCGCGGCCCGCAAGCATCGACAACGGCCAAGCTACAATACCGACCAGACCCAGCAACAGTCCCGTGCGCCGCCAGGTCCACGCCCCGGCGGTGCTTGACTGAGTGCGCCACAGCAGGACCAGCAATACCAGTCCTATAGGAACGGTGAGCGCCCAGAGTGGAACGCCAAGTGCGGTGGGCTCGAACGAAACCGCGCCGCCGAGATTGTGGATGGCATCGCGCACGCCGCGTAACGGACCCGCTTCGAAGGCCGTCGCGCCGAGAGCCATGCCGACAGTTGCCACCATCGCACCCACGCTGCCCGCGCCGGACTTGAACCACACCCCCGCCGCACAGCCGACGGTCCAGTACATCGCGGCCCCGAAGAGCAAGCCGCCAAGAATGGCGCCAACGGGGAAGAATGCCGGAAAAGTGGGATGCGCCAGCCCAGCTGCGAAAAGCACCGGCACGGCAATCATCTGCACCGCAAGAGCGACCCCCAAAGCCTTGACCTTGGTGAAGTCACGCCGGGTGACGACAAACCGGAAACCAGAATTAAGGCAGAATGCACCGCGTTGAGCGATGTAACCGTAGGTGGCACCGATCAGCAGCCCCCCAACAAGTATCGCAATATTCATTTATGAAACTCCTCTTCTCGAACTATATCTGCGGCGCTCAGACCCCTGACCTCACGGTCTCGTCCGCTCTTCCAAGTTAGTCCTATAGGCCCCAGTGGTTGTAAGAGATCATTGACAATAGAAACAACATTTTATTATAAACTATTCAATTATTCTATTTATTAAAATAATATAGCAATAAAATACGATGTCAAACAGAATTGAGTCGGGGTTTAATATGACTCGGGTAAGAAAAAGCGATACGCCGTGTATTCACATAGTATTCATAAGGGAATGACCTTGAGTGCCGCATGAAAATCAGCCTGATCAATGTACAGATCTCGGAAGGCAACAATATCGTCCCACCGCTCGGTATTCTTTATATCGCGGCCATGCTGGAGCAACAAGGCCATGAGATTCAGGTATTCGACATTGATCCGGACGTCGCTTCCTGCATGGAACAGATTAAAGCATTTGCGCCGCAGATCATCGGCCTCGGCTGCTACACAAATACGTATCCGAAAGCGCGGCGTCTTACCGAAAAACTGAAACAGGAATTCCCGCAGGCGATCTTTGTCTGCGGCGGCGTGCACGCGACCGCCAAGCCGGTGGAGACCCTGCGCGAGCTGCGCGTGAATTATCTGGTGTACGCCGAGGGTGAGCGCTCCATGAGCCGGCTGGTGCAATGTCTCGAATCCGGCGCATACGAGGAGATCGCAAGCATCAAAGGTCTCTATTACTGGAAAGACGGCGAGATCGCCTACACCGGTCCGCCCGAGCTGATTGACGATCTCGACTCCATCCCCTTCCCCGCGCGGCACCTGCTCGACTTCCGCTCCTACCTCGCGCCGCCGGGCATGATCCGCGGCCATGCCCTGGATCGCATCACCACCATCTTCACCAGCCGCGGCTGCCCTTATCCCTGCATCTATTGCGCCAGCCACATCGTGCAGGGGAAAAAAGTCCGGCGGCGTTCGGCGCTCAACGTAATCGCCGAACTCGAAGGGTTGGTGAATAATTACGGTATTCGCGGTTTCTACATTTGCGATGATCTCGTCACGGGAGACCGTGAGTGGATGATGGAGTTTTCCCGGCAGCTCGCCGCAAAAAATCTGGGACTGCGCTGGGCCTGTCAGGCGCGCGTGGACCGCGCCGACGAGGAAATGCTGATGCTGATGAAACAGGCCGGTTGCATTCAGCTCGACTTTGGCGTGGAAAGCGGTTCCGACAAAACTCTCAAGACGATGAAAAAACACACGCGCACCGACGTGGCGCGCAGTACTTTCCGCCTGATGCACAAACTGAAGCTGCGCTGCTGCGCAACGTTCATCATCGGCTTTCCGGGCGAAACGGAGGAAGACATGGAAGAAACATTCCGTCTCGCGAAGGAAATCCGCGCGGACTACACCGCCTTCTATTTTCTGACGCCCTATCCGGGGACCGC
>JACRIU010000026.1 GCA_016235775.1 Hydrogenophilales bacterium | reverse complement strand
GCCGCACTTCCCACCGATCACGGTTTTTTCACGCACCATCTTGTGTGGGATACGCAGGGCAAGCTTGATTCCGCGATCGAACCAGCCTTTTATTTTGAATTGGCTACCGGTATCAATCCGGGGGCTGGTGTCCGCCATGTTCGCCCCACCCTCACCGACCAACAAGCCATCAAGCTCTTCGACACCATCGTCAACAGCATCCGCCTGCGCCCCACCACCCCCGGCAAGACCAGCGACGCAGGCAACCCCAACAACCCAAGCCCTGCTACGCCCAAACGCCTGCCGCTCAAATCAAAAGCCACCAGCGCCGTCAACTGCCCGCAGACCGGCGTGTGGGAATGCGCGGCTGACGCGCCCGGCATCACCGAGCATCGCCGCTTCATCGAAGCCGGCCGGCCCATGCCCTATGGCCTCACGCAACGGCCCGTGAGAGGGCTTGGCAGATTCATCGGAATACAGGAAGACGACGCGGTGGAAATCGCTTGGACGCTGGTCGCCTACGACAAACCCACGGACACAAATGGTGCAACATAGCTTGGTGTCGCACCCTTACCACAACATTGGATAACTTTCATGCAAAAAGAAACCGCATGCCAGTCCTAAGTTGGGCTTGGCTTTTTCAAGTAAGCAGCGATTCTGCGCTGACATAGGGCAGGTTCAAATCCTCGGCTAATCCAGCGTGGGTAACCTGGCCGCGATACAGTTGCAAGCCGCCGCGCAAGCCAGGATGCTCGCGCAGGGTGGCTTGCGGGTCTTGCGCCAGTTTGAGCAGAAAGGGGAGCGTGGCGTGGGTCAAGGCATCAGTTGCGCTGGCAGCTACGGCAGACGGCGTATTGGTGACGCAATAATGCACCACGCCTTCTTCGATATAGGTGGGGCTGGTGTGCGTGGTCGGGCGCGAGGTTTCGGATGAGCCGCCTTGATCGATGGCCACATCCACCAGCACCGCGCCGCGCTTCATGCCGCGCACCATGTCGCGCGTGATCAGTTTCGGCGCGCGCTTGCCGGGTAGATAGATCGAGCTCACCAGCAGATCGGCCTCGCGCGTGAGCTCGGCGATGGCCCGTGGCTCGGAATAGCGCGTCTTCAGGCGCGGGCCGAACACATCGTCCAGGTAGCGCAGGCGTTGCAGATTGATATCCAGGATGGTGACGTCGGCGCCCAGGCCCACTGCCATGCGCGCCGCTTGCGTGCCGACGCTGCCGGCGCCGATCACCAGCACTTTGCCGGGTGCGACGCCGGGTACGCCGCCCAACAGCACGCCCGCGCCGCCGTTGGCCATGTGCAGGCAATTCGCGCCGACATGGATCGCAATGCGTCCGGCCACCTCCGACATGGGAATCAGCAAGGGCAAACCGCCCGCAGCATCCGTGATGGTTTCATAGGCCACCGCCATGACTTTTTGCTGGAGCAGGGATTGGGTCAGTTCCGGCGAGGCGGCGAGATGCAAATAGCAGAACAGCACTTGATCCTCGTGTAGCCGCGCGAGCTCGTCCGGCTGCGGCTCTTTTACTTTGACGATGAGCGGACATTCATATACTGCTTTTGCATCCGGCGCGATGTGCGCGCCGGATGCGGCGTAATCGGCATCGCAGAAGCCGATCGCGGCGCCGGCATTGGTTTGCACCCGCACTTCATGACCGGCGGCGACCAGCGCATGCACGCCGGCCGGCGTGACGCCGACGCGGAATTCGTGATCTTTGATTTCTTTGGGGACGCCGATCAGCATAGAGATTTTCAGTTTGGAACCACGAATGAACACGAATGAACACGAATAAAACCATTATCGCTGCATGCCAATATGATCGGCATGCAGCGATACTTGGTTTTTGATTTCGTGTTCATTCGTGTTAATTCGTGGTTAAAAAGGTTTTAGATTTCCACTTGCGAACCCAGCTCGATCACCCGGTTGGTCGGAATGTGGAAGAAGCTCATCGCGCTTTCCGCGTTGCGCGCCATGCCGATGAAGAGATGTTCGCGCCACAGGGCCATGCCGGGCAAGCCGGTGGAGATGATGGTTTCGCGGCTCAGGAAAAATGAGGTCTGCATCATGTCGAATTCCAAGCCGAACTGCTTGCACAAGAGCAGGGCTTTGGGAATGTGCGGCGAATCCTTGAAGCCATAGTGCAAGTAGAGCCGATAAAAGCCGCTGCCGAGATTCTCCACTTTCACGCGCTTGTTGGCGGAGATATAGGGTTCATCCTTGGTGACCACCGTGAGGAATACCACGCGTTCATGCAGCACTTTGTTGTGCGCCAGATTGTGCAGCAGCGCATGCGGCACGCCTTCGCGGCTGGCGGTCATGAATACCGCCGTGCCGGGGACGCGCGCCGGAGGGTGCGCCATGAGGCCTTGGATGAATGGCTCCAAGGCGATGGCGCCGGTTTGCATGCGTTGCAGCAGTATTTGACGCCCGCGTTTCCAGGTGGAGAGCAGCGTGAAGACGAGCAGGCCGATCATGAGCGGGAACCAGCCGCCCTGGAGCAGTTTGAGCGAGTTGGCGGCGAAGAAGGCCAAGTCCACGGCGAGGAAGACGAGGACGCCGATGAAAGCGATATAGCGGTTCCAGCGCCACAGGGTGAGCACCACCACAAACCCCAGGATGGTGTCGATCACCATGGTGCCGGTGACCGCGATGCCATAGGCCGCCGCCAAGTGGCTGGACGACTGAAACCCCAGCACCAGGGCGATGATGCCGGCCAGCAGCGCCCAGTTGATGAAGGGAATATAGATTTGCCCGATCTCATGCTCCGAGGTGTGGACGATCTGCATGCGCGGCAGGTAGCCCAACTGAATGGCTTGGCGCGTGACCGAGAAGGCGCCGGTGATCACCGCTTGCGAAGCGATCAAAGTCGCCGCGGTGGCGAGGCCGATGAGCGGGAACAGCGCCCATGCGGGCGCTTGAAGATAGAACGGGTTGGCGACGGCTTCCGGATGCCGGATCAGCAGTGCGCCCTGGCCGAAATAATTCAAGAGCAGCGCCGGCAGCACGAAGGCGAACCAGGCATAGCGGATCGGCTTGCGGCCGAAGTGGCCCATGTCGGCATACAGCGCCTCGGCGCCGGTGACTGCCAACACCACCGAGCCCAGCACGAGAAAGCCATAGCCCCGGTTTTCGGTGAAGAAATTAAAAGCGAAATGCGGGCTGACCGCGTACAGCACTTCGGGCGTGCGCAGCACGTTGTATGCGCCCATCACCGCGAGCGTGATGAACCACAGCGTCATGACCGGGCCGAACCAGGCGCCTACATGGCGGGTGCCTTTGCTCTGAATCGCGAACAGCAGCACCAGTACGATGAGCGAGAGCGGCATTACCAGCGGCCCGAACGCGGGCGAGGCAACCTGCAAGCCTTCTATCGCTGACAGCACCGAGATCGCGGGCGTAATAATGCCGTCGCCGTAGAACAGCGACGCGCCGAAGATGCCCAGCACCGCGAGCAGCCAGCCTTTGCGCGTGGTGATGGGCGCCTTGCGCCCGACCAGCGCCATCAGCGCCATGATTCCGCCCTCGCCGTTGTTGTCGGCGCGCATGATGAACACCACATACTTGAGCGAGACGATGATGATGAGCGACCAGAACACCAGCGACAAAATACCCAGTACGTTGTCCGGGGTGGTGGCCATGGGATGGTGCCCGGCGAACACCTCCTTCATGGTGTACAACGGGCTGGTGCCGATATCGCCGAAGACCACGCCGACGGCGGCGACGGCGAGCCCGGCCGTGCCTTGGCGCTGCGCTTCAGATGGTGGGGATGGACTCATGGTTATTGTGATTGGGTGATTAGGTGATTTAGTGATTCGTCGCGCAGAGGGCTTGTACGGCTTCCGCCACCAAGTCCGGGCCGCGATAGATCAAGCCAGTATATATCTGCACCAGGGATGCGCCGGCGTCGATTTTTTCGCGCGCATCCGCGCCGTTCATGATCCCGCCGACGCCGATGATCGGCAACGCGCCATCCAGCTTCTGGTGCAAGGCGCGGATCACGGCGGTGGATTTGGCTTTTACCGGCGCGCCGCTTAGGCCGCCGGTCTCCTCGGCATGCGCCAGCCCCGCCACGCCCTCGCGCCCGATCGTGGTGTTGGTCGCGATCACGGCGTCGATTTTGTGCTGGATCAAACGCTCGGCAATGGTTTGGATTTGCGCGTCATCCAGATCGGGTGCGATCTTGAGCGCGAACGGCACGTATTTACCATGGCGGTCGGCGAGCTGGGTTTGTTCCTGCTTCAAGCGCGCGAGCAGCGCATCGAGTTCGTCTGCCCCTTGCAGGGCGCGCAAATTCTGCGTGTTGGGCGAGGAAATGTTCACGGTGACATAGCCGGCATGGGGATAGACCTTGCGCAGACAGGTCACGTAATCGTCGGCCGCATTTTCGATCGGCGTATCGAAGTTCTTGCCGATATTGATGCCGAGCACGCCGCGATAATTCGAGCGCTTCACGTTCTCGATCAAATGATCGACGCCGTGGTTGTTGAAGCCCATGCGGTTGATGATGGCGTTGGCTTCGGGCAGACGGAACAGGCGCGGCTTGGGGTTGCCCGGTTGCGGGCGCGGCGTCACCGTGCCGATTTCGATAAAACCAAAACCCAGCGCCGCCATGCCCTCGATGCACTCGCCGTTTTTGTCGAGGCCGGCGGCCAAACCAAGCGGGTTGGGGAAGCTGATTCCCATCACCGTGCGCGGGGCGCATTCAGGCAGAGCGGGGAGGGCGAGTCCGAGCAGCCCGGTGCGGGCGGCCCCGGCAAGGCCATGAATCGTGAGATCGTGCGCGGTCTCGGGATCGAGCGAGAATAGAAGCTGACGTGCCAGGCAATAAAACATCGGCGCATTTTAGCATTTGCGCTGGCGTTCGGCTTTCGCTATGTTATGCCCCTTCCAGAGGAGGAGAACACCATGAAAAACGAAGCAGGCTACGCCTACGAGTCGGAAATCGACGCCCTGATGCGCAAAATGCGTCAAGACCCCAAGATCGAAGCCGAACGCCAGCGCAATTGGCAACACTGGTGGCAGCCGGAACCGGCCCGGCGCGATGCGGGTGCGCTAATCGAAGGGGTTGAAACTCAGTCCATCGAACGCGACATGGCCTATGCCAGCCGCCGTTCGCAGCCGCAGGGCGGGCGGAAGTAGGAGAGGTTCAAGTCCAGAGCATTTTCCCTGCGGCAACGATGAGCACTACGCCCAACAGGCGCTTCAATATCGCGGGTGCGAGCCGCCGCACGGCGAGTTCCGAGCCGAGCAATCCGCCGGCTAAGGCCACCAGCAAGAAAAGCCATAACGACTCCGGCCACGCTGCGTGGGGGCTACCGGCATAGCCCGCCAAGCCCGCGACCGAATTCACCAGAATAAAGGCCGCCGCGAGCGTAGCGCTTTCACGCATGGTGGTCCAATGCAACATCAGCAAAATCGGGCTCAAAAAAATTCCGCCGCCAATCCCGGTCAAACCGGACAGCAAGCCGATGCCCGCACCCAAAAGCAAGGCGGCGGCGAAGGGCGGGTGCCGGCGCGCCATATCGTCATTATGCTCGGCGAACATGCGCCAAGCCGCAAGCAAGAGCGCTATGCCGACGATAGCGCGGTAAGAGGCATCGGTGAGTTGCCATGCGCCGCCGAAATAAGCTGCGGGAATCGAGCCCAAGGCGAAGGGCCAGAACAAGTTGAATTTAAAATAGCCCGCGCGCGCAAGCCGCACAAAGCCCAAACCCGCCACCATGATATTCATGCTAAGCGCGAGCGGCTTCATCGCGGCGGGCGCGACGCCGAACAAGGCCATCGCCGCGAGATAACCCGATGCACCGCCGTGGCCGACAGAAGAATACAGCACCGCCGCGATAAAGATCAGCGCGAATAGACCGAGCGCTTGAGGTGAGTCGAAGTTTTCCAAGATGATGCGAATCATATCAGTGGTGTGTTTTAAAAACACCCTTGGCAAACCCGCGTAGAATGCTGTCTCGCATCAACTAGGAATTGCCCGCATGAAAAAGACCGATTTGGAAAAAAACAAAGGACTCAAAATCAGCGCCCGCATGAGTCATGCCGGCACGCCCGCGCGCTTCGGTAAAGAAGCGGGCGCGGTTCCCGACCGGCGCGAGCAGCGCAAGCTCGATCAGGCGCGGGGTTTGGTGCCGTTCGCGGTCAAGCTGAATGGCGATTTGGTGCAACAGATTCAGGCATTGGCGCAAGAACGCCAGATGGGGCTGAACGAAGTGGTGGCCGAATTGCTGAAAAAAGGGCTTGAGGGCTAATAGCAGGCAAGGAGTTTAGAAATGAAATACTGGGTGCTGTTTATCGCAGCCGCCGCCGTGCTGACCTTCATCCTGGTGCGCGCCAGCCACGCCGGGGATGCCCCCCAGCCGGGGCAAGCAGCGCCGGATTTCAATCTGCCCGACCAGCGCGGAAAACTGCACCGGCCGGCGGATTATCGCGGTAAATGGCTGGTGCTGTATTTCTACCCCAAAGACGACACACCCGGCTGCACCAAGCAGGCGTGTGCTTTCCGCGATGATATTTTTACCCTGCGTAAGTTGGGGGCGGAGGTGGTGGGCGTGAGCGTGGACGACACGGCTTCGCACGCAGAATTCGCCAAAAAATACAGCTTGCCGTTCCCGCTGCTGGCCGACCAGCAAGGTGCGACGGCGGAGCGTTACGGTTCCCTCGCCAAGCTCGTCGTCATGAAGTTTGCCAAGCGCAACACCTTCCTCATCGATCCCCAAGGCCTGGTCGCCAAGGTATATCTCTCCGCCGAGGCGGGGCGCAATTCGGAGCAGGTGATTGCTGATTTGAAAGCGTTGCTGGCAGGGCGCTGATTTGTAGCACCCTGCATGGGTGACGTAAGAAAAGGTTAACCCAAGCCGCAGGCAGAGAATGGGGGTTGTAGCGCCGGCATCCTGCCGGCATGCAAGCAAGCAAGGATGCTTGCGCTAGATTTTTGCGGCCCTTGCTTTGAATGTTTACAGAAACTTAAGCTTACCCACGCTTAGAAAGCCATTGTTGAAACGATTTCTGGCTCTCTCCAGACCCGTTCCCCATGAGTAAATTCTCTACGCTAATATCTTCATCCAACGCTTCCCAATGCAGGCCATGACCTTGACCGATAATTCGCCAAGCGTTACGTTCTTGAGGCGTTGCATTAACTAATCTTGGGTACCAGGCCAACGGGACGGAAATGCTGCGTCCATCCACTAAATCCACCGTCATCGTGTCGTCGGTCATGACGACCCCCTGCACTGCCGGGACCTCAAGCTCAATCATTGAAGTAAGCATTCCATGCCTCCAAAAGTTGGGTCTGATATTCAGCTACCATGTCCAAAAGCCGGGCAATTTCCGAACGGGAAAAACCGCCGCTTGTTTGCAATCTTACGGGCGATAACCAAAATTTAGCCGTATCGTCGTCACGCTCTACGTGGATATGAGGCGGCTCGCCGCGATCACCCGCGTAAAAGTAGAAACGATAGGGGCCGCTGCGCAGTACGGTGGGCATATATCCACATCGTTTAAGGTTTAAGTAAGGGGCGCGTCGTCTTCCGGCTGAGCGTTCCGCGTGAACGCACGCTTAACGTAGAAAGCTTACGCGCATCCCTTTGGCAGGGCAAATTGCCGGCAAGTAAAGCCCCGTGCTTAATTAGAACGGCAACACCAAGTCTGGCGCGGCTTCCAAGATCACGCGCCGAAAATCGTCTTGAATCCGTTTTAACGCAGTCTCGGTATCGGCCTCGAAGCGCAGCACGATCACCGGCGTGGTGTTGGAAGGCCGCGCCAAACCAAAGCCATCCGGATATTCCACGCGCAGGCCGTCGAGTTTGATGACTTCGTCCGCGCCGGTGAATTGGGCGGTTTGCTGGAGCGTGTTCATCAGCGCGTAGTGCTCGCCCTCGGCCATGGTGATGTTGAGTTCCGGGGTGTTTACGGTATTGGGCAGGCCGTGCAGGGTGGCGTTGATGTCGGCTTGCTTGGAGAGGTATTCGAGCATGCGGCAGCCGGCGTAGAGGCCATCGTCGAAGCCGTACCAGCGTTCCTTGAAGAAAATGTGGCCGCTCATCTCACCGGCGAGCAGGGCGCCGGTTTCTTTCATTTTGGCTTTGATGAAGGAGTGGCCGGTTTTCCACAGCAGGGGCCTGCCGCCGCGCGCTTTGATCCAGCCAAAAAGTTTGCGCGTGGATTTCACGTCGAAAATGATTTCCGCGCCGGGGTTGCGCGAGAGCACGTCGGCGGCGAACAACATCAATTGCCGGTCCGGGAAAATGATTTGGCCGTCTTTGGTGACGATGCCGAGGCGGTCGCCATCGCCGTCGAAGGCAAGGCCGATTTCGGCATCACTCTCCGCGAGCGCTTTGATCAGGTCTTGCAGGTTTTTCGGTTGCGAGGGGTCGGGGTGATGGTTGGGGAAATTGCCGTCCACTTCGCAGAATAACTCGGTGACTTCGCAGCCGAGCCCGCGGAATAGCGCGGGGGCATAGGCGCCGGGCACGCCGTTGCCGCAGTCGATGATGATTTTCATCGGCCGCGCGAGTTTGATGTCGGACAAAATGCGCTGGATGTATTGCTGCGCGATAGCTTGTTGCGTGTAGCTGCCGCTGCCGTGGGCGAGATCGTTTTTCTCCAGCCGTTCACGCAGTTTCTGAATCGTTTCCCCCGCCAAGGTCTCGCCGCCCAGCACCATTTTCAGGCCGTTGTAATCGGGTGGGTTGTGGCTGCCGGTGACCATCACCGCCGAGTTGGTTTTCAGTTCATATGCGGCGAAGTAGGTCATGGGGGTGGCGACCATGCCGACATCGATCACATGGATGCCGGCCTTCTGGATGCCGCGCGCCAGCGCTTGTGACAGCGCCGGGCCGGATAAGCGGCCATCGCGGCCGATGACGATGGCTTGTTGCTGGCGCGCCACCGCTTCGGAGCCGATGGCGTGGCCAATGGCTTCGGTGATTTCCGGGGTGAGGGTTTTGCCGACGATGCCGCGAATGTCATAGGCCTTGAAGATTTCTTTGGGATAGGTCGTCATGCGGGTTCCTCGGTGAATTTATGCTGGGATTATGCCGCGAATAGCGGGACTAAACCACCTTGCCGTGGCGCGCATCGCCTAGTGGAAAATTCGGGCGAGGTCGTTGGCACGGATGCGATACAATGGAAAATCATATCCGGATATCGTTTCATGAAGACTCTTCCTATCGCGTTGCTGGAAAAATACAGCAAGCCCGGCCCGCGCTATACCTCGTATCCGACCGCGCCCTATTTTACGGAGGGTTTCGGGGAAAAGGAATGGCGCGAGGAGTTGGCGCAAAGCCAAGCCTGCGGCCGTGATCTGTCGCTGTATGTCCACATCCCTTTCTGCGACACCCTGTGCTACTACTGCGGCTGCAATATGGTCGCCACGCGCGACTATTCCAAAGCGTCCAGCTATCTGGATTGCCTGCTGCGCGAAATCGATCTGATCGCCGAATTGACCGCGAAGGATCGCGTGGTGCGGCAATTGCATTGGGGCGGCGGCACCCCCACTTATCTGAAACCGGCGGACATCGCACGTTTGGCGGCGCATCTGCGCGCACGCTTCAACTTTGCGCCGGAAGTGGAAGCGGGGTGTGAAGTCGATCCGCGCGAATTGACGCGCGAGCATGTGGCGGCGTTGCGCGCCGCCGGATTCAACCGGCTCAGTCTCGGCGTGCAGGATTTGGATGAGCGCGTGCAGCGCGCGGTAAACCGGATTCAGCCCGAGGCCATGATCCGGGATGCCATCGGCTGGATGCGGGAAGCGGGTTTTACCAGCATCAATGTCGATCTCATGGTGGGGCTGCCGAACCAGACCCTGGAGAGTTTTACGCACACGCTCGAACGCGTGATCGAGATGGCGCCCGACCGGCTGGCGGTATTCGGCTACGCGCACGTGCCTTGGATGAAGAAACACCAAAAGCTCATCAATGAGCAGGACTTGCCCGGCTTTCCCGTGCGGCTGGGCTTGCAAATGCTGATACACGACAAACTGGCCGAGGCCGGCTATGTCTATATTGGGATGGATCATTTCGCCAAACCGGAAGACGAATTGGTGCGCGCGCAACGCGATAAAACGCTCTACCGCAACTTTCAAGGCTACACCACGCATAAGCATTGCGACATCTATGCTTTCGGCGCTTCCGCCATCAGCCAAACCGATAATGTGTACGCCCAGAATTCGAAACGGCTGACGGACTATCAGGACCGCGTCGATGCGGGACACCTGCCGATCGATCGAGGCTTGCGCATCTCGCGCGAGGATAAAATCCGGCGCGACGCCATTACCCGCATCATGTGCGATTTGGCTTTGGAGCGAAAAACCTTCGCGCAACAGTGGGACATCGACTTCGACGCCTTCTTCAGCGCGGCAATCGTTCCTCTCGGCGAACTTGAACGGGATGGCTTGGTGCGCTTGTCCCCGGCGCGCATCGAAGTCACCGAGCTGGGCCGCTTCTTTCTGCGCAATATCGCGATGTGTTTCGATGTGTATCTGGAAGCGGCGGAGACGGCTAAGCCGCGCTATTCCAAGACGATTTAGCTGCATACCGGGGAGTGTGCCGCACTCCCGAGTCAATCCGAGAGATTCTTAGCGCACTAAGCGCCTCCCGCTTTATTTCCCGATTTCCCACCCCGCTGCCTGTACCAGGCAACACGCCGGAAAGAATGAGCGTTAGTCCTACAGTTTTCACGGGGCTCGCCGATACATTCTCCACCCGCATCCGTTTGCTTGCGGCGCGAAGACCGGACTATGCAACAGCCTTCCGGCCTAAGTTATTTTGAAATAAACATTTTTTTGGGCGCCAGAAACCCGAACTACTTCTGAGAAAACAGAATGAATGCTCTTATCACGATGATCGGCGGCATGGTCCTGGGCGGGGCGCTGTGCGCGCTGTTCTTCCGCTTGGTTTATGTAAAACGCTTGCGAGCAGAATGGCAAACGGAGCGCGCGCATTTGCAGCATCAACTGGTCGATAAAGTTCCCGCGTCCGAATTGGACGCGCTTAGCACCCGCCATGATGACCTCATTCGGGAAATGCGCGCGGAGCACGCATCAGCTTTGCAGGCGGCGGAAGCCGCTCAAAGCGAAAGCCGGCAATTGCTGCATTCGACCAGCCAGGGCTTGGAGGGGCGCATTCGCGAATTGGAGCATGCGCTTTCCCGGTACCAAGACAATGCGGGATCCTGCAAGGTCGAATTGCAAAAGGATGTATCCGGCTTGCTGACCATTCTTTCCACGCTGAATCGCTGGGACGACGAAATGTCCAAACTGATGCAGCAGAACGCGCTCATGCTGAAGCAAAACCGCGAGTTCTCCGACATCGTCAAGCAAACCGTCATTCTTGCTTTGAATGCCTCGATCGAGGCGGCGCGCGCCGGCGAAGCGGGCCGCGGTTTCGCGGTCGTCGCCGACGAAGTGAGATCGCTGGCTACCCGCGCCGAAGGCTTCAGCGCCAATTACCGGGATAGCCTGTATAAAAATGACTTGGTTACGACCGCGACATTCCAGGATATTCAGGCGAGCGGGAAAATGATCATTACCGCCGTGCACGCGCTGGATTCCAGACTAAACAAACTCGATGTCCCTTCGTAACCATGATCTCGCAGCGCGCAAAAACCGGTTTTGAGAATTTACTGCATCGATGCTTGGAAGAGTCGTTGCGGACGGAGGTTCATCCCGCCTGGCAGATGCAGCCCGTGGCGGAGCCGGATGATATCAGGGTGCAGCGTTTTATGATGCTTACCCTCTCTTCGTATGATTTCCGGCTGATGTTGCTGCTGCATTTTTCCTGCGAAGAAGCTTCCATGAAATATGTCGCCGACAGCCTGACATTGGGCGCTGCCGAATTGCCCCTGAGCCGGTACTGCGATTACATCGCCGAAATCGGCAACAATTTCTGCGGCGCACTCAAGCGCGAACTGGTTCAGTACTTTCCCCATCTGGGCATGTCCACGCCCAACCAGTTGGGCCGGGAGAGCCTGAAGCATGTCAAGAGTTGGCCGATCGATCACGACATGCACATCAAGGCGCAATCGGAGGAGGGCGCCGAGTTTTACGGCAGCCTTTATGTCTCATCCTTCGGCGAATTGGATTTCGATCTGGTGCAGCAGCCGAAAAATGAAGAATCAGTGGAAATGGGCACCTTGGAGCTGTTCTGACGCGCCCCGAATCAGCAGAAAGAGAGAGCCCGAATGCAAGCAGCAGCGCAAATGAGTGTGATTACCCGGCAGAGCGAGGCCGAGCACGATGTGCTCAGCAAGGTCATCGTGGTGGAACACGATCCCCAAATCCTGGCGGAAATAAAGTCGTTTTTCGAGGAATGCAATCTGGTCGGCTACCGCGCGAATCCTGAAAATGCATCCACTGTCATCGGCACCAACATCGACTTGGGCGCGATCTTTCTGGCGGAAGCGGACAGCGAGGGCCGCGATTGCTTTGATCTGGTCAACGCGATCCACATCGTGCGTCCCGACTTGCCGATTTTTCTTCGTTTATTGCCGGATCGTGCGCCGGAAGATTTACCCCCGGAGGTTGCGAAATGCTTGGCGGGCGTCTTCGCTTATGGCGACTACACCCAGGCCAAGGAACTGATCGAAACCTATTTGTTCAGCCGGCATTACCCGACCGAGTTCGTTTCCGAGATGAAGGCGATGTCGCTTGCCGCGCTCAGGGCCAGTTTCAAGGAAATGCAGGTCGAAGCCGAGCAGCCTTATATCGTCAAGGACAAACTGATTTACGGCGAGTTGTTCAGCCTGATACCGCTGGAGAGCAATTGGTGCCGGGGATACATGACGATCCAAACCGAGGAAGAGAAGGTGATGGAGATGATCCACGCCAAGAAATCCTCGGTCAATACGCCCGAGCCGAATTTCGTACATGTGAATGCGGTATTGGGCGAGCTGTCGAACATGATCTGGGGCAGCTTTAAAAGCCGGTACGGGATCAAGGACCATCAGGACACGCTCGGGCAGGTCCGCGTGGAAATCCCCATTATCGTGAACCACCTGCGCAAGTACATTTCCTTCGGCACCGATGATCCGCAGCTCTGCTTCAAATATAAAGTAAGCGATCCCGAGGGCAAGCTGGCGTCCAGTTTCGTCTACCAGAAATTCGTCTTTAGTCTTGATTGGGCGCCGGAAAAATACGCCGAGTCGAACCAGAGTGTGAACGAACTCGTCAGCAGTGGCGAGTTGGAGCTTTTTTGAGCATTTAACGGAAGGGGCAACATCATGGCACAAGTGCTGGTAGTGGACGATTCGGACGCGGTGCGCAGCGAGGTAAGCGGGTTTTTGAGCAAAAACGGCATCACGGTAGCGACCGCGGTGGATGGTAAGGATGGCTTGGTCAAAATCAAGAGCAATCCTGAGGTCAAACTGATTTTTGCCGACGTCAACATGCCCAATATGGACGGGCTGACCATGGTCGAGAAAATTCGTTCGGAGGTCGGCAACAAGACGGTCAACATCATCATGCTGACCACCGAGAGCGACGCCGGCATGAAGGAGCGCGGCAAGGCGGCCGGCATCAAGGGTTGGATCGTCAAGCCGTTCAATGGCGCAAACGTGCTGGATGCGGTTAAAAAGATGGTGGCGTGAATGACGCGCTCGATGTCATCGGCGCGATTACCAGGACGGGAAACAGGCGTTTTGTTTTTTATTAGCTAGAGTACATGGGAGGTTAAGTCATGTTTACATTCACCATACGCAAGAAGATCTGGATCAGTTTTGGCATCTTGGTCGCATTGCTGATAGCGGTTGGCTTTATTTCCCACGATAGCTTGCAGTCCAACAAGGACAAGCTTGCCTCGCTGGTGAAAGAGGTTCAGCCGGCGATGGAGCAGTCGCTCAAGATCGTCGACCAGCTGGATCGCGCCTCCGCCTCGCTGGGCTTTTATTTGTTGAGCAAGGAAGAGTTGCACAAGAAAGACTATCTCAACAATATGAGCAAGATATCCGAGTCGGTGAAGACGCTGGCGGCCATGCAAGCCATCAAGCGCGATCCCGCGACGCTGACCATGGTGAAGGGGGTCGAGGAAGGACTCGTCAAGCTGCAAGGCTACAAGGATCGGATGCTGGTCTATGCCGTCAACGATGTTAAAAATGTGCCGGCGATCGGTTTCGCCAGCATTGAAGTGAACCCACGCGCGCAAACCATCCTGCAAAACCTGCAAGAAATGATGCAGTCGGAAAGCAGCGAAAAAGTCAGCGAGGAGCGCCGCCAATTATTGCTGGATATTTTTTCGCTGCGCACGAATTTCTCCAGCTCGCTGAATGAGCTGCGCTTGTTTTTGGCGTTCCGCGCGGAAACGAACAAAGTGAATTTCAAAACCTATGTCGAGCTGGCCGAAAAGGATGTGGAGAAGCTCAACAAGTACAATCAGGACATGCTGACTTTCGAGCAGCAGCCCGCCTTGGAAAATATCAATAAGGTCTTGAAGGAATGGCGCGCCGCCGCCGACAAGCTGATCCAGATCCACGGCGCGGAGGATTGGCGGCAGGACGCTTTCGTCATTCGCAAGGAGTTGTCTCCGCTGGTGGTGCAAATCCAGGACCGGCTCAATGCATTGGTGAAAAATCAGCAGGCTTCAACCTTGCAAAACAGCAACCAGCTCACGGAACAGGTTCAGAAAACGCAGACCAAGGTGGGCGGACTCATCATTTCCGGCTTGGTCTCCGCGCTCTTGATCGGTTTCTTGCTTGCCCGCGCGATCACGAAACCCATCGACGCCCTGAAAACCAATGCGTATCAATTGGCGCACGGCAAGCTGAATCTCGAAATCGACACCAGCCGCAAGGACGAACTGGGCAGCTTGGCGCAGAGTTTCGCGGACATGCGGGACGCGATCGTGAAAAAGATCAGCGATCTGAAAATACTCAATCAAACCGGCGAGTCGCTGACTTCGATGCACGATCCCCTCAAGGTGCTGGAGCATGCGCTCATGGTGATGCGCGAGCAGACGGATGTCGAGTGGGGCTCGGTCTATCTGTACAACAAGGAAAGGGAGCAGCTTGAAGTCGCGTCCTATTACCCGCCACGGCATGAGGAGATGGAGCGCAGCGCCCGGACCTTTAAATTGGGTGAAGGGATTGCCGGCCTGGCCGCGAAAGACAGGCATATCATTTACATCCCCGACACCTCCAAAGGCGAGTCATTCGAAGCCAAACCGGGCGACGATACTTCCCCCCGCGCCATCGTCAGCGTGCCGATGCTCGACAATGAAGACATCTTCGGCGTGATGAATTTCTGCGGCCATGTCGGCCAGGTCAAGTTCAGCGATACCGATCAGGAGTTCGCGCAGACGCTTGCGCGCATGGCCGTGGTCAGTTTCAAGAATATCCAGATGCTGCATGTGATCGAGGAGCAAAACCGGACCCTGGAGCAGAAAGTCGAAGAGCGCACCGCGCAGTTGCGGCAAAAAACCAACGACATCAACAATATGATGCAGAACATGCACCAGGGCATTTTCACCATCCTGCCCGGCGGCAAGATTCATCCGGAGTACTCGGCTTATCTGGAGAGCATCGTCGAGTCGAAAAATATCGCCAATGCCGGCGTAATGGAGCTTCTGTTCAGCAATACCGCCCTCGGCGGCAATGCCTTGTCGCAGATTTCGGCGGCGCTGGACGCCATCCTGGGCGAAGACGCGATGATGTTCGATTTTAACCGCCATTGCCTGGTCAAGGAATTCACCAAGACCATGCCGGATGGCCGGACAAAGATCATGGAGCTCGATTGGGATCCGATCCTCGGCGAAACCGGCAGCGTCGAAAAACTGATGGTCACGGTGCGCGACGTGACCGAGCTGCGCGGCTTGCAGGCCGAGGCCGAGAAGCAAAAATGGGAACTCGACGTGATCGGGCAGATATTGTCCGTCGCGGCAGACAAATTCCTGTCCTTCGTCCGGGACGCCTACCGCTTTGCCGATGACAACGAGAAGCTCATCGCGGAGACCGGCGAACCCTCCGCAGAAACGATCGCCACGCTTTTCCGCAATATGCATACCATCAAGGGCAACGCGCGCACCTATGGGTTCACCGCGATCACGGATGTGGCGCATGCGGCGGAGAGCACTTACGATGAAATGCGCAAGCACGGCGCGGCAAGCTGGGACAAGGACAAGATGCTGGCCGAACTGAAAGAAACGCGCCGGCTGGTGCAGACCTACGAGACCATCTACAAGGAGAAACTCGCCGGCAATACCGCCGCGGGCATGTTTGTCGAGCAGGGCCTGCTCGATAAGCTCAAGCACATTCTCGACGGCATCAACGATCATGACGTGAACAGCCTGCGGCAGGCGCTCAAGGACGTCAAAGCCATCACCGGCGCCATCGGCACCGAATCCATGGAATCGCTGCTGGACGCGATCGTCCGCTCCATGCCCGAGCTGGCGCAGAAGCTGGGCAAGTCCGCTCCCCATGTCGTTATCGAAGACCACAACATCCGCTTCGTCCCGGATATCGCGCCGGTCATCAAGAACGTGTTCACGCACAGCTTCCGCAATGCGATTGATCACGGCCTCGAAACCACGGAGGAACGGAAGGCGCACGGCAAGCCGGACTTTGGAACCATCACCGTCGAAGTCAACGAGGAAAACGACCAGGTCGTTCTCTCCATCTCGGATGACGGCCGCGGCCTGGCGGTGAAAAAACTCAAGGACAAAGCGATCCAAAATGGTTTGCTGGATGCGAAAGGCGATGTCTCGGCGCAGGCATTGGCCGAGCTGATCTTTCAGTCGGGCATGTCCACCGCCGACAATGTCAGCGATATCTCCGGCCGCGGCGTGGGCATGGATGCGATTCGCCGCTTCGTGGAAAAGGCCGGCGGCAAGATCGAGATCCGCTTCAACCAGGAACCCAAGAAGGATAGCGAATTTCTGTCCTTCATCTCGCGCATCACCTTGCCGGCTTCCTGCACCAAAAAGGTCGCCTGACTTCTCCATCCATCAACGGCTAAGGGGCTGGCCCCTTGGCCGTTTCAAGCAAGACGAGCACCTGATCCGGCGTGATATTGAGCAAGCAGTTCAAGTGCCCCAGCGGGCATTCGCGCTTGAAGCACGGGCTGCAGGGCAGATGGAGACTCACGATGCGCGCTTTGCCGGACAAGGGCGGCGTAAAACCGGGGCTGCTGGAGCCATAGATCGCGACCAGCGGCTTATCCAGCGCGGCGGCGACATGCATCAAGCCGGAATCATTGGTGACCACGGACGTGGCTACACCGAGTAAATCCACCGCCTCATCCAGCGAAGTTTGTCCGCACAGATTGCGGCAGGCGTGATGGCTTATTTGCGCGATGTTCTCGCCTATCGCTTGATCCTTTTTCGAGCCGATCAGCCAGATTTGATAGCCGCGCTGTTGCAGCGCTTGCGCCAGGCCGGCGAAATGCGCTTCAGGCCAGCGTTTGGCCGGGCCGTATTCGGCGCCGGGGCAGAGCGCGATGACGGGTTGCGCCAAGGTTAATCCCAGTTTCGCCAGCGTTGCCGCTTGTTGCGTTTCGACTGTGATCAAGCGCGGATGGGGCACAGGGCGCGCGAGGGCCTGGCCACGCGGCTCCGCCAGCAGCGCGAAACGCTCCAGCATCAAAGGATAAGCCGATGCGTCCAGCGGGCGCGCATCGTTCAGCAAGCCATAGCGAAATTCGCCGACATAGCCGGTGCGCAAGGGGATGCGCGCAAAAAAAGGAATCAGCGCCGACTTGAGTGAATTGGGTAAGACAATGACTTGATCGTACCGGTGCGCGCGCAATGCGCGCGCCGCTTTGATGCGGTCAAAAAAACGCTGTTGGCCATGCGTGAAAGGATTGTCGATGACCGCACTGATTTCCGGCATGCGGCGCAACACCGGGGCGACCCAGGGCGGCGCATAGGCGTCGATCGTTGCATCGGGAAAGCGTTGCTTGAGACGCATGAGCAGCGGCTGGGCCATGACGGCGTCGCCGACCCAGGCGGGGGCGATGATGAGGATTTTGGTCACGAGGCTAATCGAGAGAGACCGCTAGGACGGATAAATATATTTGCCACAGAGATCACAGAGCACACAGAGATCACAGAGCACACAGAGAACCCCTCCAATTGTTTAGCAGCCAACAGGCTTTTCTCTGTGACCTCTGTGATCTCTGTGGCTAGATTGTTTTTAGCGCGTTAATGATGCGAAGCGACAGGCCCGCCCTTGAGTTTGTACAGCGTGCCGCAATAGGGGCAGAGCGCTTCGCCCTTCTTCTCGATCGGCAAATACACGCGCGGGTGCGCGTTCCACAGCGCCATCTCCGGCGTGGGACAATGCAGGGGCAATTGCTCGGCGCTGATTTCGACGTAGCGTTGGGTGTTTTCTTTTGTCTCCGCCATCTTTGATTCCTCTCAAACGTAAGTAAGCCAGTCCTTGTGTTTGGTGTCTCTGCCCTTCACACAATCGAAGAACATGGTTTGCAGTTGAGTCGTTACCGGGCCACGCTTGCCCTCGCCGATGGCGCGGTTGTCGAGTTCGCGGATCGGCGTCACTTCCGCGGCGGTGCCGGTGAAGAAGGCTTCGTCGGCGCTATACACTTCGTCGCGCGTGATGCGCTTCTCGATCACCTGCAGGCCGATTTCATTGGCGAGCGTGATGATGGTGTCGCGGGTGATGCCTTCCAAGGCCGAGGTGAGGTCTGGCGTATAGAGCTTGCCGTTGCGAACCATGAACACATTTTCGCCCGAACCTTCCGCGACGAAACCATCGACGTCGAGCAGCAACGCTTCATCGTAGCCATCATGCGCCGCTTCCTGGTGCGCGAGGATGGAATTCATGTAGTTGCCATTGGCTTTCGCCTTGCACATGGTGATGTTCACATGATGCCGAGAGAAGGAAGAGGTTTTAACCCGAATGCCTTTTTCCAAGGCTTCTTGGCCGAGGTAGGTGCCCCAGGTCCAAGCAGCGACGATGACGTGCGTAGAGAGCGTTTTAGCCGAGATGCCCATGGCTTCCGAACCGAAAAAAGCCATCGGACGCAGGTAGCCGGATTCGAGCTTGTTGTCGCGCACCGATGCGAGTTGTGCATCCGAAATGGTTTTCTTGTCGTAGGGCATTTTCATGCCGAGGATGTGCGCCGAGCGGAATAAGCGGTCGGTGTGCTCCTTCAAACGGAAAATCGCCGTGCCTTGATCGGTTTTATAGGCGCGTACGCCTTCGAATACGCCCATGCCGTAGTGCAGGGTGTGGGTGAGGACATGGGTGGTGGCTTCGCGCCACGGCACCATTTTGCCGTCGTACCAAATTACGCCGTCGCGGTCCGACATCGACATAAGCAGAGCTCCAAGGGGTGATTTCGAAAACGGATATTGTAGCCGATTTTAGCGGCGCGCCGAGCGGGCGGGAGAAGCGCATTAACCAGCGCGCAGCCTACCCTACGGGGTACGGGGGCACGGAGAACACGGGGAATGCAAAAAAAAGATTTCCCCGCGTCCCCCGTGGTTAAGAAGGTTTTATGGGGATGGCTTAACCGAAGCGCCCCGTAATGTAGTCTTCGGTTTGTTTCTTGGCGGGCGTCACGAACAGATTGTTGGTGACGCCGAATTCGATCAGCTCGCCAATGTACATGAAGGCGGTGAAATCGGAGACGCGTGCGGCTTGCTGCATGTTGTGGGTGACGATGAGGATGGTGACTTTGCTTTTGAGTTCGGAGATCAGTTCCTCGATGCTGGCGGTGGCGATCGGGTCGAGCGCCGAAGTCGGTTCATCGAACAGCATGATCTCCGGATCGGTGGCGAGCGCGCGGGCAATGCACAGGCGTTGCTGCTGGCCGCCGGAAAGATTGAATGCCAAATCGTTCAGCCGATGCTTGACCTCATCCCACAGCGCCGCGCCGCGCAGGGCTTCTTCCACCTTATCGTCCAAGGAGCGTTTGCCGCGCGCGCCGCGCACGCGCAGGCCGTAGGCGACGTTCTCGTAAATCGATTTGGGAAAAGGATTGGGCTTCTGAAACACCATGCTGATGCGCATGCGCACTTCGATGGGATCGACCTTGGGCCCGAGAATATTGGTGTTGTCCGGATGCAGGACAATTTTGCCTTGGTAATGGTTGCCGGGGTAGAGGTCATGCATGCGGTTGAAGCAGCGCAAGAAGGTGGACTTGCCGCAGCCGGAGGGGCCGATCAGCGCGGTGACGCGCTTGTCGGCGATCGGCATGTTGATGTGCTTCAGGGCTTGGAAACCGCCATAGTAAAAGTTGAGATCCTTGACCTCCGCTTTTGATTTGACAACGATGCCCTCCGCATCTTTAACTTCATTCAGGGCGGGTGTTTCAGCCAGTTCTACCATTTGATATTCCTTCGGATCCGATAGCGCAGGTAAATGGCCACTGCGTTCATGAGTAGCGTCATACCCAGCAGCACCATGCCGGCTGCCGCCGCGTTGATTTGAAAATCTTGTTCCGGACGCGAGGTCCAACTGAACATCTGGATCGGCATCACCGTGAACGGCGCCATGATCCAATCGAAAGAGATATAGGGGAATTCGCCTTTGAACGGCGAATCCGGCAGGAAGGCGATGAAGGTCAAGGCGCCGATGGTGATGATGGGCGCGGTCTCGCCGATGGCGCGCGACAGGCCGATGATCACGCCGGTCAAAATACCGCCGGTGGAATAGGGCAGCACATGGTCATGCACCACTTGCCAGCGCGTGGAGCCTACGGCGTAGGCGGCCTCGCGGATGGCTTGCGGAATGGAACGGATTGCCTCGCGTGTGGCGACGATCACCACCGGCAGGATCAGCAGCGCCAGGGTGAGGCCGGCGGCGAGAATGCTTTGCCCCAAGCCGAATTGATAGACAAACAAGCCCAAGGCGAGCAGGCCATACACGATGGAAGGCACGCCGGCGAGGTTGGTGACATTGATTTCGATGATGGCGGTGAACCAGTTTTTGGGCGCGTATTCTTCCAGATAAATACCGGCGGCGACACCGATCGGTACCGCCGAGATGGCGGTCACCAGCATGACCAGGGTGGTGCCGACCCAGGCGGAAAGAATACCCGCCGAGCCCGCCCGGCGCGAGGGGAATGAAGTGTAGAAATCCCACGACAACAAACGCGGTGCGCCATCGATCGCCAGATTGGCGAACAGCACGATGAGCGTGGTGACGCCCACCAGCATGGAGAGCAGGCCCACGATGGCGAACACCTTGTCCCATATCTTATGCTTTTTGATCAGGGCGCGAATTTCTTGGATGTGCTGTTCGTTGCTCGCGCTCATGTCAGTAACGCTCCCTAAAGCGGCGGGTAAGCCAGAACCCCATGATGTTGAATACCAGCGTCATTAAAATGAGCGTCAATCCCACCGCGAAGATGGTCTGGTAGCCGATGCTGCCATGCGGCAGATCCCCCAGGCTCACTTGCACAATATAAGCCGTCATCGTTTCCGCCGGCTCCATCGGGTTCCACGTCAAATTCGGTTGCATGCCGGCGGCCACCGCGACCACCATGGTTTCGCCCACGGCACGCGACACACCCAGGATGTAAGCGGCGGCAATGCCCGAGAAGGCGGCAGGTGTCACTACATGGAAAGCGGTTTGAAATCGCGTTGCGCCCATGGCGTAGGAGGCTTCGCGCATGTGCATCGGCACCGCGCGCATGGCATCTTCGCTCACCGAAGAAACATAGGGGATGATCATGATGCCCATGACCAAACCGGCCGAGAGCATGTTGAAACCCGGCAGATTGGGCAGAATGGTGCTTTGCAGCAAGGGCGTGATGAACACCAGCGCAAAATAGCCATACACCACGGTCGGCACCGCGCCCAGTAATTCCAAGAACGGTTTGATGATCTCACGCACCTTGTGTGAGGCAAATTCGCTCAGATAGATGGCGATGATGGTGCCGAGCGGAATGGCGACCGAAAGCGCCACGCCGGTGGTCACCAGCGTCCCCGCCACCAGCGGCATGATGCCGTAATGGGCGTCGTCGAACAGCGTCGTCCATTGCGTGTCGGTCAGGAAATCCTTGAGCGAGACATGCTGAAAAAACGGAATCGATTCGTAAACCAGAATCACGACGATCGCGAGTGTCGTCAACACCGCGATGCAGGCGGCAAGAAATAAAATGAATTCGATAATGCGCTCGCGCAGGTGCCGCGAAAAGCGGAACGCCAGACGAGAACTGACAGGAAGGGAAAAATCTTCGTTCATTATTTGAGCCGGGCTATTCAATTATGAACCCCTGAATTATTTATGTTGTATGGGGTTCTTAAAACCCGCATAGATTACCTTCAGGACCGGTTCCCCGGCAAACAAAATCGGGGTGGCGCTATGCCACCCCGATGGTTTTGTTGCGTTTTTTTAGTGTTTGCCTTCGCGCTTGAGCAGTTCTTCGATCAGCACGCCCACTTCCGCTTCGCCGCCGAAGCCGGTGCCGAGCTTGCGCTTGGCGAAGTTGTCAGACGCCAGCTTATAAGCTGAATCGGGCAGCGGCACATATTTGACCTCGGCCACGAGTTTGGGCGCTTGCTTCAGGTAAAACTGGATAAATTCCTTAACTTCAGGACGGTCGTATGCCTTGTCCGATACATAGATGAAAATCGGGCGCGACAGCGGCTGATAGGAGCCATTCTTGACCGATTCAATCGAAACCGCGACCGGCGCTTTGCCCTCTTTCTCTGCTACCGGCACCGACTTCAGTTTTTTCTGGTTTTCCAGGTAATAAGCCAAACCGAAGTAGCCGATGGCGTTTTTATCGCGCGATACGCCTTGCACCAGCACATTGTCGTCTTCCGACGCGGTGTAGTCGCCGCGGCTGGATTTGGCCTTGCCCACGATCGCTTCGGTGAAGTAGTCAAAGGTGCCGGAATCGGCGCCAGGGCCAAACAGCTTGATCGGCGCATCGGGCCAGGCAGGGTTGACTTGATTCCACTTGGTGATCACGCCTTGGGCGGCGGGTTCCCAGATTTTCTTCAATTCGGCCACGGTGATGTGCTTGGCCCAGGTGTTTTGCGGGTTGACCACCACGGTGATGCCTTCGTAGGCCACGGGTAACTCGATATATTTAATGCCGGCTTGGGCGCAGGCTTCCATTTCCTTTTTCAGGATCGGGCGCGAGGCGTCGGAAATCGCGGTTTCGCCGCGGCAGAATTTCTTGAAACCGCCACCGGTGCCGGAAATGCCCACCGTGACTTTGATGGCGCCTTTCTTGGCTTTCTGGAACTCCTCGGCGACCGCTTCGGTAATCGGGTAAACCGTGCTGGAACCGTCAATCTTGATAATCTCTTCGGCGGCGCTCGCCACCGGGGCAAACCCGCCTAAAGCGCAGGCGGCAAAACCGGCCAAAGCGAGCTGTTTGAAAAGCTTACGTTGAAACATTTGAGGTTACCTCCATAAAGTGTGGGTAATTACGTTGCTACGGCGTGCATACTAGCCGCCGATTGTTGCTGAATTGTGACAATTCAAAATTCAGCATAGCTCATTGATTAACACGGGGTTTGGGATTGACCCGTTAAAGGTAACTCGCTAACATGCACCCCTTTGCGAACACGGGGAAAGCTATGCGCGAGCGGATGGTTGTTGGCAACTGGAAGCAGCACGGCAGTTTGATCGGCAACAAGACCTTGCTGGATGGAATTGTTGCCGGCATGGCCGGGGTCAAAGGCGTGCATTGCGGCGTTTGTGTGCCCTTCCCCTATATTTTTCAGGTGCAATTCACGCTACAAGGCAGTGAAATCGTGTGGGGCGGGCAAAACGTGAGCCAACACGAAAAAGGCGCCTATACCGGGGAAGTATCCGCGAGCATGCTGCGCGATCTCGGTTGCAGCATTGTGATAGTGGGCCATTCGGAGCGTCGCGCCCTGTACGGCGAGGACGATGCGACGGTGGCGGAAAAGTTTGCCGCCGCGCAGCAAGGTGGTCTGATCCCGATTTTGTGCGTGGGCGAGACGCTGGAAGAGCGCGAAAAAGGCATTACCGCCAACGTCGTGGAGCGCCAGTTGCAAGCCGTGGTGGATAAGGCTGGGATGGAAGGCTTTGGCCGCTGCGTGATCGCGTATGAGCCGGTGTGGGCGATTGGCACCGGCAAGACCGCTACGCCGGAACAGGCGCAAGAAGTGCATGCGTATATTCGTGCGCTGCTGTCCGAGCACAATAGGGGTTTGTCCGAAAACATCATGATTTTGTATGGCGGCAGCGTGAAGGCGTCGAATGCGGCCGAACTGTTCGCGATGCCGGATATCGACGGCGGCTTGATCGGCGGCGCGTCGCTGGATGCCAATGAATTTGTCTCAATTTGCAAAGCAGCCGCTCAGGCTGCATAAGGTTTAATGATGGAAACTCTGGTTTGGATACTGCATATCATTGCGTCGCTGGCCGTGATCGGCATGGTATTGCTGCAGCATGGTAAAGGCGCAGACATGGGGGCGGCGTTTGGTAGCGGCTCATCCGGCAGCCTTTTTGGCGCATCGGGTTCGGCCAATTTTTTGAGCCGCGCCACCGCTATCGCGGTCACGGTCTTCTTTTTGACCAGCATGGGGCTGACCTATTTCGCCTTTGCCAAGCAGCATGCACCGATGACGGTGAAGGAACTGGCGCCCGCTCAGACCCAGGCGCCTGCGGTACCGCAGCAACCTGCTGCACCGAGTGGTTCCAAGGCTAAAGATATTCCCAACTAATAACCCTTAAAAGCTTTGCCGACGTGGTGGAATTGGTAGACACGCCGTCTTGAGGGGGCGGTGGCGCAAGCCGTGCGAGTTCGAGTCTCGCCGTCGGCACCATAAACGATCATTATGCGATAATAAGTCAAAATAATCGTATAACATATTGAATAATAATAAATAAATATCCATTTCGGCGCTTGACACCGGGCGCTGAACACCAATAGACTGAACCCACAAAATAATGAATTGCCAGTAAGGAACTAACTGGCGGGTCTCAATTAAAGCGCTGGCCTAAGATGCCAGCCGGGGGTGGAGGAGAGTGCTGGAGAATTATTTCCCCGTTTTGCTGTTTGTCGCCGTTGGCTTGGCCGTCGGCGTCATCGCCATGGGCATGGGGTTCTTGCTGGCCCCGCATCGCCCGGACAGCGCAAAACGATCCCCCTACGAATGCGGCTTTGAAGCGTTTGAAGACGCGCGCATGAAATTCGATGTGCGCTACTATCTCGTCGCCATTCTGTTCATCCTGTTCGATTTGGAAATCGCTTTTCTCTTTCCCTGGGCCGTGGTGTTGGAAGAGATCGGTCTATTCGGCTTCGTCGCCATGATGATTTTCCTTGGCATCCTGGTGGTCGGTTTCATCTATGAGTGGAAGAAAGGAGCCTTGGAATGGGAATAGAAGGCGTCCTGGAAAAAGGCTTCATCACCACCACGGTCGATTCCGTGGTGAATTGGACCCGCACCGGCTCCTTGTGGCCCATGACTTTCGGCTTGGCCTGCTGCGCGGTGGAAATGATGCAAGCGGGCGCATCGCGCTACGATCTGGACCGCTTCGGCATCGTGTTCCGTCCCAGCCCGCGCCAATCCGATCTGATGATCGTTGCCGGCACCTTGTGCAACAAAATGGCGCCTGCTTTGCGCAAGGTATACGACCAGATGGCCGAGCCGCGCTGGGTGCTGTCCATGGGATCGTGCGCCAACGGCGGCGGGTATTACCATTATTCCTATTCCGTGGTGCGCGGTTGCGATCGCATTGTGCCGGTCGATGTATATGTGCCGGGCTGTCCGCCGACGGCCGAAGCCTTGCTGTATGGCTTGGTGCAGCTGCAAAACAAGATCAAACGCACCAATACCATTGCGCGTTAACCCTAACGGTCATGACAACGATCACTCCTGAAAATGAAACTCGCTATGACCGTTTCCCTCTCTCCTTGCTCTCTCCCACAAGTGGGAGAGAGGGACGCAGGCTCGCTGCGCGAGTTTCACGTTAAAGCCCCGCATGAACCCTAAGCTTCAAGCCATTTCCGCGCGTCTTGACACTTTGCTCGAAGGCGTCGATTTCACGCTCCAGGAGCACGTGGGTGAATTGACCCTGGTGCTGCCGCGCGCCGAGATGCTGTCTGTGTTGAAGCTACTGCGCGACGACTACGATCTGCGCTTCGAGCAACTGATCGATGTGTGTGGCGTGGATTATCAAAGTTATGGCGATGGCGCCTGGAGCGGGAAACGTTTTGCCGCCGTGTATCAATTGCTGTCGGTCAGCAAAAATCAGCGCCTGCGCGTGCGCGTGTTCGCCGAGGACGACGATTTCCCCGTGGTGGATTCGGTCATCGATCTCTGGCCGGCCGCCAACTGGTTTGAGCGCGAAGCATTCGATCTGTTCGGCCTCATCTTCGAAGGCCACCCCGATTTGCGCCGCATCCTCACCGATTATGGTTTTGTCGGGCATCCGTTCCGCAAGGACTTCCCGCTGACCGGCTATGTCGAAATGCGCTATGACCCGGATCAGAAGCGCGTGGTCTATCAGCCGGTTTCCATTGAAGAGCGCGAGATCACGCCACGCACGATTCGGGAAGGCTCTTTCAATGGCTGAGATTCGCAACTACACGCTCAATTTCGGTCCGCAACACCCCGCCGCGCATGGCGTGCTGCGTCTGGTGTTGGAGTTGGATGGCGAGGTCATCGAGCGCGCAGATCCACACGTCGGCCTATTGCATCGCGCCACGGAAAAGCTCGCCGAAAATAAGACCTTTATTCAATCCGTGCCCTACATGGACCGCCTCGATTACGTGTCCATGATGTGCAACGAACACGCCTATGTGATGGCGATCGAGAAGCTACTGCAGCTCGAGGTGCCGGAGCGCGCGCAATATATTCGCGTTATGTATGACGAGATTACCCGCTTGCTGAATCACTTGCTATGGCTCGGCGCGCACGCGCTCGACGTCGGCGCGATGACGGTGTTCCTCTACGCTTTCCGCGAGCGCGAAGACTTGATGGATTGTTATGAGGCGGCTTCCGGTGCGCGCTTGCATGCCGCGTATTACCGCCCGGGCGGCGTGTATCGCGATCTGCCGGATCAGATGCCGCAGTATCAAGCCTCGAAAATTCGCAACGAGCGCGACATCGCCCAGCTCAATGAAAATCGCCAAGGTTCGCTGCTGGATTTCATCGACGATTTCACCCAGCGTTTTCCGGCCTACGTGGACGAGTATGAAACCCTGCTCACCGACAACCGCATTTGGAAGCAGCGTCTGGTCGGCATCGGCGTGGTTTCGCCGGAGCGCGCGCAGGCCCTGGGCTTTAGCGGCCCCATGCTGCGCGGCTCGGGCGTCGCCTGGGATCTGCGCAAGAAGCAGCCGTATGAAGTGTATGACCGCATGGATTTCGATATTCCGGTCGGCGTCAACGGCGATTGTTACGACCGCTACCTGGTGCGCATGGAAGAGATGCGCCAATCCAACCGCATCATCCGGCAATGCGTGGCGTGGCTGCGCCAGAACCCCGGCCCGGTGATCACGGAAAATCACAAGATCGCGCCGCCGTCGCGCCTGGATATGAAATCCAATATGGAAGAGTTGATTCATCACTTCAAGCTCTTCACCGAAGGTTTCCATGTGCCCGCCGGCGAATGCTATGCCGCCATCGAGCATCCCAAGGGCGAGTTCGGCATTTATTTGGTCTCGGATGGCGCCAACAAGCCCTACCGCATGAAAATTCGCGCGCCGGGTTTTGCGCATCTGGCGGCGCTGGATGAAATGGCGCGCGGCCACATGATCGCCGACGTGGTGGCGATTATCGGCACGCAGGATATTGTGTTTGGGGAAATTGATCGATGACGCTGTCCGCAGAATCCTTGGCGAAGATCGACCGCGAAATCGCCAAATATCCGGCCGATCAAAAGCAATCGGCGGTGATGTCGGCGCTGCGCATCGCGCAGCAGGAAAAAGGCTGGCTCTCCGGCGACACGATCCAGTTCGTGGCGGATTATCTCGGCATGCCGCGCATCGCGGCGTACGAAGTGGCGACTTTCTACAATATGTATGACACGCAGCCGCGCGGCAAACATAAGCTGGTGATCTGCACCAATTTGCCGTGCCGCGTCACCTGGCGGCACGACGTGGGCGAGTACTTGAAGCAGAAACTCGAGATCAACTACGGCGAAACCACCGAAGACGGCAAGTTCACGCTGATCGAGGGCGAGTGCATGGGCGCGTGCGGCGATGCGCCGGTGATGATCGTGAACAACCACCGCATGTGCGGTTTCATGACGCCGGAAAAAATCGACCAGCTGCTGGCGGAGTTGGAATAAGCATGCCGGAAAAAGTCATCCTCAATACGCTGGATCATCCCGAACCGGGCACGCTCGCCAACTACGAGCGCGTCGGCGGCTATCAGGCCTTGAAGAAAATCCTGGCGGAAAACATGACTTCCGAAGCGATTATCGCCGAGGTGAAAACCTCCGGCCTGCGCGGTCGCGGCGGCGCGGGTTTTCCCACCGGCCTCAAGTGGAGTTTTTTGCCGCGCCATTTCGAGGGCGACAAATACATCGTCTGCAACACCGATGAAGGCGAACCGGGCACGTTCAAGGACCGGGACATTATTCGCTACAACCCGCACAGCGTGATCGAGGGCATGCTCATCGCCGGCTACACCCTGGGGGCGAAGCGCGGCTATAACTATATCCACGGCGAAATCTGGGACAGGTACGAACACTTCGAGCGCGCGCTGATTGATGCGCGCGCGGCGGGTTATCTCGGCCAGCATATTCTCGGTAGCTCCTTCAGCTTTGAGTTGAACGCGCATCACGGCTTCGGCGCGTACATCTGCGGCGAAGAGACGGCCTTGCTGGAATCGATCGAGGGCAAGAAGGGCCAGCCGCGTTTCAAGCCGCCGTTCCCGGCCAGCTTCGGGCTGTATGGCCGTCCGACGGTGATCAACAACACCGAGACCTTCGCCAATATTCCGTACATCGTGCGCAATGGCGGGCAGAAATTCCTGGAACTTGGCAAGCCCAACAATGGCGGCACCAAGATTTTTTCCGTATCCGGCCAAGTCAACAAACCGGGCAATTACGAAATCCCGCTCGGCACACCGTTTCCCGCGCTGCTCGAAATGGCGGGCGGCATGCGCGACGGGTATAAAATGAAAGCGTGCATTCCTGGCGGCTCCTCGGTTCCCGTGTTGCTGGCCGCAGTGATGATGGATTGCACCATGGACTACGACTCCCTCGCCAAGGCAGGTTCGATGCTCGGCGCCGGCTCGGTCATCATCCTCGACGACACGGTGTGCATGGTGCGCGCGCTGGAGCGGCTGTCGTATTTCTACTTCGAGGAATCCTGCGGCCAATGCACGCCGTGCCGCGAGGGCACCGGCTGGCTGTATCGCGTCGTGCATCGCATCGCGCACGGACAAGGGCGCATGGAAGATTTGGATTTGCTGGTCGATGTTTCCAAAAACATCAGCGGGCGCACGATTTGCGCCCTGGGCGATGCCGCGGCCACGCCGGTGCAAAGCTTCATCAAACATTATCGCCACGAGTTCGAGCATCACATCGAACACAAGCGGCCCATCGACGGGTGTCATTAGCATGTTGCATATCGAAATCGACGGCCAGCAAGTAGAGGTGCCCGAAGGCAGCACGGTGATGGATGCCGCCGACAAGCTCGGCATCTATATCCCGCGTTTCTGCTATCACCGCAAATTGTCGGTCGCAGCCAATTGCCGCATGTGTTTGGTGGATGTGGAAAAAGCGCCCAAGCCGCTGCCCGCGTGCGCCACGCCGGTCACCGACGGCATGAAGGTGACCAGCAAATCCGATAAGGCGAAACGCGCGCAACAAGGCGTGATGGAATTCCTTCTGATCAATCATCCGCTCGATTGCCCGATATGCGACCAAGGCGGAGAGTGCCAGTTGCAAGACCTGGCCGTGGGTTACGGGTGTGGCAGCTCGCGCTACACCGAAGAAAAGCGCGTGGTGGTGAACAAGAATCTGGGCCCGCTCATCGCCACCGACATGACGCGCTGCATTCACTGCACGCGCTGCGTGCGTTTCGGCCAGGAAATCGGCGGTGTCATGGAATTGGGCCAAGCGGGGCGTGGCGAACATTCCGAAATCATGCCCTTCATTTCGCAGACGGTGGATTCCGAGATTTCCGGCAATCTGATCGATCTGTGTCCGGTCGGGGCGCTGACTTCGAAGCCGTTCCGCTACACCGCGCGCACCTGGGAATTGAGCCGTCGTCCCTCGATCAGCCCGCATGACGGCTTGGGCGCCAACCTATCCATGCACATCAAGAAAGATCGCGTGCTGCGCGTGCTGCCGCGCGATAACGAAGCGGTGAACGAGTGCTGGCTGGCGGACCGGGATCGCTTCTCCTATGAAGCGCTGAATAGCGCCGAGCGCCTGACCGTACCCATGGTGAAGCAAGGCGGCCAGTGGCGCGAAACCGATTGGCAGACCGCGCTCGAATATGTGTCCAACGGCTTGGCCGAAATCAAGTCCAAGCACGGCGCGGAAGCGATCGGCGCGCTGGCCACGCCGCATAGCACCCTGGAAGAACTTTATCTGCTGCAAAAACTCACGCGCGCACTCGGCAGCGGCAACGTCGATCATCGCCTGCGCCAATCCGATTTCAGCGCCGACGCGCAACGGAGCGGGGCGCCTTGGCTGGGGCAGCCGGTCGAAGCCTTGGCGGAAGCGGGCGCCATGCTGATCGTCGGCAGCACGCTGCGCAAGGAACAACCCCTGCTCGCGCACCGGCTGCGTCAAGCCGTGAAGCATGGCGGCCAACTGAATTTGATCAACCCGGTGGACGATGATCTGCTGTGCGCAGTGGCCAACAAGGCCATTGTGGCGCCGGGTTCGATGGTGAATGCCTTGGCGCAAGTGGTAAAAGCCGCTGCGCAACAAAAGGGCGTGGAGCTGGGCGCGGCTTATCGCGATGCACTGTCGAGCGTGACGCCCAATGCGGCAGCACAAGCGATCGCGGCCAGCCTATGCGCCGGGAAAAGCGCCACGATTTTGCTCGGCAATCTGGCGCAGCATCACCCGCAAGCCGCGACCTTGCATAGCCTCGGTCTGGAGTTGGCGCGCGTGCTGGGCGCGAAATTCGGTTTTCTGGGCGAAGCGGCGAATAGCGTCGGCGCTTATGTCGCGGGCGCGTGGCCCAAAGCCGGTGGCTTGAATGCAGCGCAGATGCTGGCGCAACCGCGCAAGGCCTATGTGCTGCTGAATGTGGAAGCGGAACTGGATAGCCAAGATCCGCAACAAGCCATGAACGCCATGATGGCGGCGGAAATGGTGGTGGCGATGTCCGCATTCAAACACTTGGCCTTGGACTACGCCGATGTGATGCTGCCGATCGCGCCGTTCACCGAAACCTCCGGCGTCTACATCAACACCGAGGGCCGCGTGCAGCCGTTCAATGCCGTGGTGAAACCGCAGGGGGAAACCCGTCCGGCGTGGAAAGTGTTACGCGTACTCGGCAATCTGCTGCACTTACCCGGCTTCGAATACAACAGCACCGAAGACGTGCGCAATGAGCTGCTCGCGGGCGGTGAAGCGGTATTCAGCAATGCGCTTTCGCTGCCAGTATTGGCCGATATCAGCGTGAAAACGCATGGCGTCGAACGTATTGGGGAAGTGCCGATTTATCAGTCCGATGCCATCGTGCGCCGGGCGCCGGCCTTGCAGGCCGCCAAGGATGCGCAAGCGCCGCGCGCTTGGGCGAATGCCGGCTTGATGCAGCGCCTCGGCTTGAATGAGGGCGACATGATACTGCTCAAACAGGGCGCCGGCCAAACGCAATTGCCCGTGGCGCGCGATGATCGCTTGCCGGATAACTGCGTGCGCGTCGCGGCGGCGCATCCCCTGACCGCTGCGCTCGGCGGTATGTTTGATGCCATTACGGTGACACGCGCATGATGGAATTCTTCCTCCCTTACTATCAAAGCTGGTTCGGCCCGGTGTGGGGGCCGCAGATTTTTACCTTCGTGAAAACCATGCTGCTGATCGTCGCGATCACCTTGCCGCTGATGGTGTGCGTGGCCTACCTGACTTACGCCGAGCGCAAGATCATCGGCTACATGCAGATCCGCATCGGCCCTAACCGCGTCGGTCCCAAGGGCTGGCTGCAGCCGATCGCCGATGCCCTGAAGCTGATGTTCAAGGAAATTATCATCCCCAGCGGCGCGAACAAATTCCTGTTCCTGCTTGGGCCGATATTGGTGCTCGCACCGGCGCTCGCCGCCTGGGCGGTGATGCCGTTCAGCGCCGAGATGGTGCTGGCCAATGTGGACGCGAGCCTGCTCTATATCATGGCGATCACTTCGATGGGCGTGTACGGCGTGGTGGTGGCGGGCTGGGCCTCCAATTCCAAATACGCTTTCCTTGGCGCCATGCGCTCGGCGGCGCAGATCGTGTCTTATGAAATCGCCATGGGTTTTGCACTGGTGGGCGTGCTGATGGCGGCGCAGAGTTTGAATCTGGTCGAAATCGTGCGCAGCCAGGCCGGCGGTGTGATGCATTGGTATTTCTTGCCCTTGTTCCCGCTGTTTGTCGTGTATCTGATCGCCGGCGTGGCTGAGACGAATCGCTCGCCGTTCGACGTGGCCGAGGGCGAATCCGAGATCGTGGCCGGCTTCCATGTCGAGTATTCGGGCATGGCCTTCGCGGTGTTCTTCCTGGCGGAATACGCCAACATGATCTTGGTGGCGACGCTGACCGCCGTCATGTTCCTGGGCGGCTGGTTGTCGCCGGTTGGTTTCCTGCCGGATGGCTTGCCTTGGCTGTTGGCCAAGACCGGTTTTGTGCTGTTCTTGTTCTTGTGGTTCCGCGCCACCTTCCCGCGCTATCGCTACGATCAGATCATGCGCCTGGGCTGGAAAGTGTTTATCCCAATCACCCTGGTTTGGATCGTGGTGATCGGCGCGGCCATGCAAACTCCTTACGGTTATCTCTTCCACTGAGGCCCCGAAGATGATGACGCGCATAAAAGATTTCTTCGGCAGCTTCCTGTTGCTTGAACTGTTGAAAGGCATGCAGTTGACCGGCCGCCATTTGTTCGCGCGCAAAATCACCGTGCAGTATCCGGATGAAAAAACGCCGATGAGCCCGCGCTTCCGCGGCTTGCACGCGCTGCGCCGCTATCCGAACGGCGAAGAGCGCTGCATCGCGTGCAAACTGTGCGAAGCGGTGTGCCCGGCGCTGGCGATCACCATCGAATCCGATCAGCGCGATGACGGCACGCGCCGCACCACGCGCTACGACATCGATTTAACCAAATGCATCTTCTGCGGTTTCTGCGAAGAATCGTGCCCGGTGGATTCCATCGTGGAGACGCGCATCTTCGAATACCACGGCGAGAAGCGCGGCGATCTGTATTTCACCAAGCCGATGCTGCTGGCGGTCGGGGATAAGTACGAAGATAGGATTGCCCAGGATCGGGCGGATGATGCGAAATATCGATAAGGATGTGAGGGGTAAGGAGTGAGGAGTGAGGCGGCGCGAAAAGGTTTTCACCTAACGCCTCACCCCTAACACCTAACAATAAATATGAATTTTGAACCATTTGTTTTTTATCTCTTCTCGGCGATCCTGCTGTTTGCCGGCATGCGCGTGATTACCGCGCGCAATCCGGTGCATGCGGCGCTGTTCCTGGTGCTGGCGTTTTTTACCGGCGCGGGCTTGTGGCTGCTTTTGGAGGCGGAATTCCTCGCAATCACCCTGGTACTGGTGTACGTGGGCGCGGTGATGGTGCTGTTCCTGTTCGTGGTGATGATGCTGGACATCAATCTCGACAAGCTGCGCGAGGGGTTTTGGGATTATCTGCCGCTGGCCGGGATCGTCTCCGTACTGATGGTGCTGGAGATGGCGGTCATCCTGGGCGGCAAGCATTTCGGCCTCAAGCAAATGCCGGCACCGGTGGCGCATGGCGCCGACTACAGCAATACCAAGGAATTGGGGCGCTTGCTCTACACCGAGTACGTTTACCCGTTCGAAATCGCCGCGGTGGTTTTGCTGGTGGCGATCGTGGCGGCGATTGCGCTCACCATGCGCCGGCGCAAGAACACCAAGTATCAAAACCCGGCTGAGCAAGTGCGGGTGAAGCGCGCAGACCGAGTCCGACTTGTGTCGATGCCGGCGGAAAAACCCGATGCGCCGGCGGCGGCAGATGAGTAATTTGCTTGGGCTGATTCCCTCTCCCCCAGCCCCTCTCCCACGAGTGGGAGAGGGGAGCAGTAAATTTATTGCTGTGCTCCGCGCCGCATTACTCCCTCTCCCGCTTGCGGGAGAGGGCCGGGGAGAGGGTGTTTACGAAGTCAACACCATTTTTGGGAAATACATAGTGAACAAACAAAGCGGGAGGATATGTTGATCTCCCTATCCCATTATCTGATCCTCGGCGGCATTTTGTTCGCCATCAGCGTGTTGGGGATTTTCCTCAACCGCAAGAACGTCATCATTCTGCTGATGGCGATCGAGCTCATGCTGCTCGCGGTGAATATGAATTTCGTCGCCTTCGCGCATTACCTGGGTGATATGTCGGGCCAGGTATTCGTGTTTTTCATTCTGACGGTGGCGGCAGCCGAATCCGCCATCGGATTGGCGATTCTGGTGGTGCTGTTCCGCAATTTGCGCACCATCAACGTGGACGATCTCGATCACCTCAAGGGCTAATCGGAAATGAAGATGATCGACATGCAAACCTTATATCTGATCGTGCCGCTGGCCCCGCTGGCGGGGGCGGTGATCGCAGGCTTGTTCGGCTGGCTGATCGGACGCACCTGGTCGCATCGCATCACGATCCTTGGCGTAGCCATTTCTTGCGTGGCTTCGTATCAAGTGTTTCAGGACGTGCAGTTGGGCCATACCTTCAACGGCGCGATTTATACCTGGCTCACCAGCGGCGGCATGAATTTCGAGATCGGTTTCCTGATCGACAAGCTCTCCGCCATGATGATGCTGGTGGTGACTTTCGTCTCGCTCATGGTGCACATCTACACCATCGGCTATATGAGCGAGGACCCCGGCTACCAGCGCTTCTTCAGCTACATCTCCTTGTTCACGTTCTCCATGCTGATGCTGGTGATGTCGAACAATTTCGTGCAACTGTTCTTCGGTTGGGAGGCAGTGGGTCTGGTGTCATATCTGCTGATCGGCTTCTGGTACACCAAACCGACTGCCATCTACGCCAACCTGAAAGCGTTCCTGGTCAACCGTGTCGGCGATTTCGGCTTCCTGCTGGGTATCGGGTTGGTGCTGGCCTATGCCGGCTCACTCGATTACGTGCAAGTGTTCGGCCAAGCCGGAGCCTTGGCAGGTCAGACGATCAAGCTGATTCCGGGTCAGGAATGGTCGCTCATCACGGTGATTTGCATCCTGCTGTTCATCGGGGCCATGGGTAAATCGGCGCAATTCCCGCTGCATGTGTGGCTGCCGGATTCGATGGAAGGCCCGACCCCGATCTCGGCGCTGATTCACGCCGCGACCATGGTGACCGCCGGTATCTTCATGGTGGCGCGCATGTCGCCCTTGTTCGAGTTATCCGACACCGCCTTGTCGTTCGTGCTGGTGATCGGCGCGATCACCGCCTTGTTCATGGGCTTCCTGGGCATTATTCAAAACGACATCAAGCGCGTGGTGGCGTACTCGACGCTGTCGCAGTTGGGCTACATGACCGTGGCGCTGGGCGCATCGGCTTATTCGGTCGCGATCTTTCATCTGATGACGCACGCTTTCTTTAAAGCGCTGCTGTTCCTGGCGGCGGGTTCGGTCATCATCGGCATGCACCACAATCAGGATATTCGCTACATGGGCGGCCTGCGCAAATACATGCCGATTACATGGTTCACCTCGCTCGTCGGTTCGCTGGCGCTGATCGGCACCCCTTTCTTTTCAGGTTTCTACTCCAAGGATTCCATCATCGAAGCGGTGGGCGCCTCGCATTTGGCCGGCTCTGGCTTCGCCTACTTTGCCGTGGTGGCGGGGGTGTTCGTGACTGCCTTCTATTCCTTCCGCATGTATTTCCTGGTGTTCCACGGCAAGGAGCGCTTCCCGGTGCATGATGATGAACACGGCCATGGGCATGGCGGCAAACCGCACGAAACACCTTGGGTAGTTTGGTTGCCCTTGGTGCTGCTGGCGATTCCTTCAGTATTCATCGGTTATTTCACCGTGGGGCCGATTGTCGATGGCAACTGGTTCGGCGATGCAATTCATGTGTCCGCGGCGCATCCAGCGATGAAGGAGTTGTCCGAGCATTTCCACGATGCCTGGTCGATGGCGACCCACTCGGTCAGCACGCTGCCGTTCTGGCTGGCGCTGGGCGGCGTAGTGGCGGCCTATCTGTTGTATAGGGTGTTCACCGAATGGCCGGCCAAAATCGCCACGCGCTTTTCCATCCTCTACGCCATCCTCGAACGCAAATATGGTTTTGACGAGTTCTACAGTTGGTTCTTCGCCGGCGGTGCGCGCCGCATCGGCAGCGGCTTGTGGAGGCAGGGCGATGAACGCGTGATCGACGGCTGGCTGGTGAATGGCACCGCCAAGCTCATCGGCCGCTTTTCGGGCGTGGTTCGCCAATTCCAGTCCGGTTACATTTACCACTATGCGTTTGCGATGCTGATCGGCGTGTTTGTGCTGATTACCTGGTTTGTTAAAGTTGCGTGAGGGGAGAGGGGAGAGGCGAAAAGAGTCAGAAGCCGTGAAGTCGGCACTACGCTTAGCCCTCCTTACACCTCACCCCTTACTCCTTACTTGGAATTAACTATGCTGTTTGGAATGCCGCTTCTAAGTCTGGTCATCTGGCTGCCGATATTCTTCGGCGTGGCGGTGCTCGTCACCGGCGACCGCAATGCCTTCGCCGCGCGTTGGCTGGCGCTGATCGGCGCGGTGTTGGGCTTTCTGGCATCGATCCCGCTCTACACCCAATTCAATCTCGTCAGCCCCGGCATGCAGTTCGTGGAGCTTGCGCCCTGGATCGAGACTTTCAAAATCAACTACCACTTGGGCGTGGACGGCATCTCGGTGCTGTTCATTCTGCTGACCAGTTTCACCACGGTGCTGGTGGTGATCGCCGGGTGGAAAGTGATCGAGCGCAACGTGGCGCAATACATGGCGGCCTTCCTCATCATGTCCGGCCTGATGATTGGCGTATTCGCCGCGCTCGACGCGATTTTGTTTTATGTGTTCTGGGAAGCGATGCTGATCCCGATGTTCATCGCCATCGGCGTGTGGGGTGGGGCGCGCCGGGTATACGCCAGCATCAAGTTCTTCCTGTATACCTTGCTCGGCTCACTGTTGATGCTGGTGGCTTTCATCTACCTGTATCTGCAAACCGGTCATTTCGAAATTCTGAAGTATCACGAACTTTCGCTCAGCCTTAAAGAGCAGGTGCTGATCTTCCTCGCCTTCTTTACCGCGTTCGCGGTCAAGGTGCCGATGT
>JACRIU010000021.1 GCA_016235775.1 Hydrogenophilales bacterium | reverse complement strand
GGATGTGTTGTTCGGTGGGTTACGGCGCATAAAACGCGCCTAACCCACCCTTTATGATTCCCATGGAGCCGGACGCCGCACCTGTTCCCACATCGGGCTGTAGAGCGCCTTGTCGATTTCTCGCACCAAGGCCACCATACCGTCATACCCGGCGTAGGCGTGGTGCCGCTCCTGATTGATATCCAACCAGGGCATCTTGGCCTTGAGCGCCACGAACTGCGAGCGTCCGCCGGAGAGCATGATTTCGGCGCGCGCCTCTTTCAGCATTTTGTACATCTCACGCGGCGTCATGTCGTCGAGCATGTGCGCGTCCTGGCCCATCAATTCCTTGATGCGCTCCTTGTCTTCGACAGTGGATTTCTTGACGCTGGTGCCGACGATTTCCATGCCCACCTCTTGCAGCGCGGAAACCACGGACCAGGATTTCACCCCGCCGGTGATCAGCAGTACTTTCTTGCCGACGAGACGTGCCTTGTAGGGTTCGAGTTGTTGCCAGGCCTTGGCTTCTTCCTCCCGGATCAGCGCCTCGGTGCGCACCAGAAGTTCCGCCGGCGCGCCGCGCTCCACCAATAGCTTCGAGGTCTGGCGCAAGCTTTCGCTCATATCGGAGATGCCGTAGAAGGAACCCTCGAAATAAGGAATGCCGTAGCGTTCTTCCAGTTTGCGCGTGACGTTGATCATGGCCTTGGAGCAGACCATCATGGTGGCGCGCGCCCGGTGCGACCAAGCCACTTCCTTGTACTGGGCATCGCCGGAGATGCAGGACAAAATGCGGATGCCGAGTTTGTCGAACAGCGGCTTCACCTGCCACAGCTCGCCCGACAAATTGTATTCGCCGATGATATTGATGTCGTAAGGCGTGGTGTATTCCGGCTCTTGCGTGCCGATCACATAATCCAGCAGCGCTTCGCCGGCCAGCTTGTTGCCCAGATTTTTGTTGCCCACGAAACCAGGGGCGTCGATCGGAATCACCGGCTTGCCGAATTTTTCGCTGGCGGCTTTGCACACCGCTTCGATGTCGTCGCCGATCAGCGCGGTGACGCAGGTTTGATACACGAAAACTGCGGGCGGATCGTATTTCTCGATCACCTCGCGGATGGATTTGTACAGACGCTTTTCTCCGCCGTAGACCACGTCCATCTCGTTGACGTCGGTAGTGAAGCCGGTGCGATACAAGCGCGAGCCGGAAGACTTCGCGCCGCGGTTATCCCAGGAGTTGCCTTCGCAGGCGATCGGGCCATGCACCAGATGCGCCACATCCGTGATGGGTTGCAGCGCGATCTTGGCGCCGTCGAATGCGCAGCCGCCGGCCGCCGCACCCGGCGCCAATTGCTTGGCGCAGCCCTTCTTGCGTTCTTTTTCCGATTTGCCCTGGTTCTTGCCGCAAGCCGGTTCGTCGAACACTTCCTGGATTTTGCTGGATAAGGCGCTCATGGGTTCACTCCCTTCAAACCAGCAACTAAAAGGCCACCATAATTTCTTCGTCCATCACCACGTACTGGCACGCCAGCCGCCACAGCGGCGGAATATCCGGCAGCCCATCGGACTCATACTGCTGCCGAGACAACTTCCCCGATTTGAATAAGGCTGTTCTTTCCTCGTCGCTCAGACGCACCGTGCGCGGGCCTGTTTGGCGATGCATGGGCGCCACCTTGACCGCGCAGCTACCGCATTTTCCTTCGCCGCAGGTGCATTTCTTGGGCAACTTGTATTCCTGGATCAGACTTAACAGGGTGCGCTGCTCCTGCGGCGCGAGCCGCACTGTCAGTTTCTTGTCACGAAATGGCTGTGTCAGAAAAGTAATCGTGCTCATGCTTTTACTCCTTACGCCCGCGCTCAAATCCCGACGCCGGGTTCGCCGCTAAAGCGAACCAGAATTTCCTCGTCGCGCGGGATGAACTGGCAGGCCAAGCGGTAAGCCGGCGGCATGTCGTTGATCTCGGCGTCCTTCAGTTCTTGCTTGGTGATCAGCCCTTCGGCCACCAAGGTGTGCCTTTCCTTCTCGGTGAGCGCTTGGCTCATGCGTGGCTTGTTTTCCAAGGAGGTGACGTGCACCACGCAGGAGCCACACTCGCCGTCCTCGCATTCGAAGGGCAGCGGAATCTTGTACTTCTTGGCAAGTTTGAGGATGCTCTGTTGGGTGTCGCCGACGATGGCATAGACCGTGATGTCCTTTTCCATGAGCGGCGAACTGAAGGTAATAGTGGCCATGCTGCGTTTCCTTTGTGCGGGCGGCGAGCCAAGACTCGCCGCCCGTCTGCCCGTTAGCGGATGATGTCGTAGCTGTAGTCGGTCTTGCCCGGCACGTTGGTGTTCTTGTCCATCTCGTCGAAAATCTTATCGAGGATCGTGACCAGAACATTCATGCTGCCCTGATAGCCCCACACCGGATAGCGATGGTGGTGGTGGCGATCGAAAATCGGGAAACCGATACGGACCAGCGGCGTACCCACATCGCGTTCCAGGAACTTGCCGTAGGTGTTGCCGATCAGGAAATCCACCGGCTCGGTGAACAGCAGCGAGCGCATGTGCCACAAGTCCTTGCCGGCATAGACATGACAACCCTTGCCGAAGGGCGAGCTGTCCAGCAGCGCCTGCACTTGGGCCGCCCATTCCGTGCCGCCGTTGGTGGACAGAATGTGCACCGGCTCCGCACCCAGTTCCAGCAGGAATCCGGCGAGACCGAGCATCAGATCCGGATCGCCGTAGAGCGCGAATTTCCTGCCATGGAGATGGGCGCTGGAATCGGCGATGGCGTCCACCAGACGGCCGCGCTCTTTTTCCAGTTCCGCCGGGATCGGTTTGCCGCTGAGGCGCGAGACTTCCATCAGGAATTTATCGGTGGCCGCGACGCCGACCGGGTGGTTGAACGAAGCTACTTCCTGGCCTTTCTCTTTGATATACGCCATGGTTTTTTCGGTGGAGTACTGCTGCATCGAAATGGTGCCCTTGGCATGCAGCGCCGCCTTGGCGTCTACCAGCGTGGTGCCGCCGTCGTACATGCGGAATTCGCCGTCGGCGGGCGTATCCCACACATCGCTGTTGTCCGCCAGGATGGTGTACTCCACACCCATCAGGCCGAATATGCGCTTCACTTCGCGCAAGTTGCCCACGGTGTAGCCGTCGAAGCCGCCGATGAAGTTGATTTTGGAATTTGGCTCGCGCGCCTTGCCCTCCCAGAAGTGGCTGACGATGCCCCTGAGCGTGTTGTCGTAGCCGGTGATATGGCTGCCGACGAATGCCGGAGTGTGCGCGTAGGGCACGTCGAAGTCTTCCGGCACGCTGCCCTTGCCCCGGGCCGTTTGAATAAAGCCGTTCAAGTCGTCGCCGATCACTTCCGCCATGCAGGTGGTGGAAACGGCGATCATCTTCGGCTTGTACATGGCATAGGCGTTGGCCAGGCCGTCGACCATATTGTTAAGCCCGCCGAACACCGCTGCGTCTTCGGTCATGGAAGACGACACACAGGATGAAGGCTCTTTGAAATGGCGGGAAAAGTGGCTGCGGTAGTAGGCCACGCAACCTTGCGAACCGTGCACGAAAGGCAGTGTGCCCCCGAATCCGACCGCGGCAAACACCGCGCCCAGCGGTTGGCAGGCTTTGGCCGGGTTGACCGTCAACGCCTCGCGCGAGAAATTCTTTTCCCGGTAATCCCAAGTCTTGGTCCAATCCCGAATCTCTTCCACTTTATCGACGGGATGGGGATTTTCGAAATTCCTTTTCTTGCTCTCGAACATCTCGATGTATTCCGGCTCGCGGAACAAGTTGAAATGGTCGATCACGTTGGTCGTATTTTGGGGCATGTTAAAACTCCTTCTTTGTAGGGTGCGCTATGCGCACCATTCAGACTATTTCTTCCACGGCGCCTTGGTCAGGCTCCATACCGGGTTGTTGATCGCCATATCCATGTCGCGAGCGAAGATGGCAAAACCGTCGTAGCCGTGATACGGACCTGAGTAGTCCCAAGAGTGCATCTGCCGGAACGGCACGCCCATCTTCTGGAACACATACTTTTCCTTGATGCCGGAGCCGACCAGATCGGGCTGGATCTTTTCCACGAACTTCTCGAACTCGAGGCCGGTTACGTCGTCATAAATCAGCGTGCCGTCTTTCACGTAGTGCGTGGTGCGCTGGTAGTCGTCGTTGTGGCCGAACTCGTAGCCGGTGCCGACCACATTCATGCCCAGATCCTCGTAGGCGCCGATCACATGGCGCGGACGCAAGCCGCCCACGAACAGCATCACGGTCTTGCCCGCCAGGCGCGGTTTATATTTCTCGATCACCTCATCCATCATCTTGTGATACTTGGCGATCACTTTCTCTGCGCCTTCCTTGATCTTGTCGTCGAAGTGGCTGGCGATTTCGCGCAAGCTCGCCTCGATTTTGCTCGGGCCAAAGAAGTTGTATTCCACCCAAGGAATACCGTATTTCTCTTCCATGTGGCGCGAGATGTAATTCATAGAGCGGTAGCAGTGCAGCACGTTGAGCTTGGCTTTAGGCGTGTTTTCCAATTCCGCGATGGAACCGTCGCCGGACCACTGCGAGATCACGCGCAAGCCCATTTCTTCCAGCAGGATGCGCGAGGCCCAGGCGTCGCCCCCGATGTTGTAGTCGCCGATGATGGCCACGTCGTACGGGGTGCCTTGGAAATCGGGATGCTTGGCATCCGCCTTGTCGAATATCCAGTCGCGGATGGTATCGTTGGCGATGTGATGGCCGAGCGATTGCGACACGCCGCGGAAACCCTCGCAGCGCACCGGCACGATGGTCTTGCCACCGTATTCCTTGGATTTTTTCTTCGACACCGCTTCGATGTCGTCGCCGATCAAGCCGATCGGGCACTCGGACTGCACCGTGATGCCTTTATTCAGCGGGAACAGACCCTGTATTTCGTCCATGATTTTTTCCAGCTTTTTGTCGCCGCCGAAGACGATATCCTTTTCCTGGAAATCGGAAGTGAATTGCAGGGTGACGAAGCTATCGATGCCGGTGGTGCCGATGTAGTAATTGCGCCGCGCGGCCCAGGAATACTGGCCGCAACCGACCGGGCCGTGGCTGATGTGAATCATGTCCTTGATCGGGCCCCACACCACGCCCTTGG
>JACRIU010000025.1 GCA_016235775.1 Hydrogenophilales bacterium | reverse complement strand
CCGCCGTAGCCGAGCAGGGACGCTATTTCCTGGCTGGCGTGGCGCGCGATGCGCCGTGATTCGCCGGCGTTGTAGTTGGTCAGGCCGCGCGCGATGTCGCTGCCGTCTTCGCTGACGCACGCGACAACGGCGCCGCGCCCAAACTCTCCCAGCACCTCTTTCACGCCGATCGGCAGCAGGCTCGTGCCCTTGTTGCGCAATGCTTTTACCGCGCCTGCATCCAGTACCAGTTTGCCGGTCACTTGCAGATGATCGGCCAGCCATTGTTTGCGTGCGGCCAATGTCAGGGTAGGCGCGGTGAGCAGCGTGCCGATAGGTTCACCCTTCAGCAGGCGCAGCAGCACATCGCGTTCGTGCCCCGAGGCGATGACGGTATGTGCGCCGCTGCGTGCGGCGCGTTTCGCGGCGAGGATTTTGGTGATCATGCCGCCGCGTCCGATGGAGCTGCCTGCGCCGCCGGCCATCTCTTCCAGTTTTGCATCGCCGGCCCGTGCTTCGCTGACCAGTGTCGCAGTTGGATCTTTGCGCGGATCGGCGGTGTACAGGCCGCTTTGATCGGTGAGGATGATGAGCGCGTCGGCATCGATCAGATTGGTGACCAGCGCGCCCAGCGTGTCGTTGTCGCCGAATTTGATTTCGTCGGTGACGACCGTGTCATTCTCGTTGATGATCGGGATGACGCGCAGGGAAAGCAGCGTGGTCAGGGTGGTGCGCGCGTTCAGATAACGCTCGCGATTCGTCAGATCGGCGTGGGTGAGGAGTATTTGTGCGGCATGCAAATCGTGTTGGCGGAAGCAGCTTTCATAGGCTTGCACCAGGCCCATCTGCCCGACGGCGGCAGCGGCCTGCAAGTCGTGTATCGAGGTAGGGCGAGCGCGCCAGCCGAGACGTTGCATGCCTTCGGCGATGGCGCCGGAAGAAACCAGCACCACTTCGTGCCCGCTGGCATTGAGCGTGGCAATTTGATGTGCCCAGTTGCCCAGCGCGTTAAGGTCGAGCCCCGCGCCCTGATTGGTCACCAGGCTGCTGCCCACTTTTACAACGATGCGCTTGCATTGGGTCAATACGGTTGTCATGGTGTATTAAATGGAGCTTGTGTCGGTTTCCTGCGCGCTCTCTGCGACAGCCAGTTGTTCTTGTTCGTTCAGTTCCAGCAAATAATCCATGATGGCGTAAGTCAATTCCTTGCAGCCTTCGCCGTTGATCGCCGAAATGGCAAAGTGGCGATCAAAGTCGGTGAATTCCTTGAGAAAGGCGGCGACTTTTTCATCACAGTCCGGCAGCAAATCCAGCTTGTTCAACACCAGCCAGCGCGGTTTCTCATACAGGGATTGGTCGTATTTTTTCAACTCTTCGAGAATGGCGTGTGCCTCGGAGGCCGGATCGGTCCCTTCGTACATCGGTGCGATATCGACCAGATGCAGCAGCAAGCGGGTGCGCGCCAGATGGCGCAGGAACTGGTGTCCCAGCCCCGCACCGTCAGCCGCGCCTTCGATCAGGCCGGGGATGTCGGCGATCACGAAGCTCTTTTCATGCGACACGCGCACCACGCCCAGATTGGGGTGCAAGGTGGTGAACGGATAGTCGGCGACCTTGGGGCGGGCGGCAGAAACCGCGCGGATGAAAGTGGATTTTCCGGCGTTGGGCATGCCGAGCAGGCCGACATCGGCAAGCACCTTCATTTCGAGTTGCAGTTCGCGTGCTTCTCCCTCGGTGCCGGGCGTGCATTGGCGAGGCGCGCGGTTGGTGCTGGATTTGAAATGAATGTTGCCCAGGCCGCCGACGCCGCCCTGGGCGAGCAACACTTTTTCGCCGTCGTGGGTGAGATCGGCAATGACCTCGCCGCTATTGATGTCGGTGATGACAGTGCCAACCGGCATGCGCAGCACGACGTCATCGGCGCCCTTGCCGTAACAATCCGAGCCGCGCCCCGATTCGCCGGTTTTGGCGCGGTGCGTCCGGGCGAAGCGGTAGTCCACCAGCGTATTGATGTTGCGGTCCGCCAGCGCGTATACGCTGCCGCCGCGACCGCCGTCACCGCCGTCCGGGCCGCCCTTGTCGATATATTTTTCGCGGCGGAAGCTGGCAATGCCGTTGCCGCCCTTGCCCGCGAAGACTTCGATTCTGGATTCGTCTATGAATTTCATAAATTGTAGACCGGGTTAGCGCAGCGTAACCCGACAAATTTCATTGTCTGAAGACGTCGGGTTACGCTGCGCGCTAACCCGACCTGCGACGCTGTACAGTTCTGCAAATAAAAAAGCCCTACCTTGCGATAGGGCTGATCCGATCCAACGTGTACTGTCAAGCAGCGACGATGGAAACCGTTTTACGCTTCAGCGCGCCCCTGGTGGCAAATACTACCTTGCCGGTGATCTTGGCAAACAGCGTGTGATCCTTGCCCATGCCGACATTATCGCCCGCGTGAACCTGTGTGCCGCGCTTGCGGATAATGATGCTGCCAGCGTTAATCAACTCGCCGCCGTAGCTTTTTACGCCCAGTCGCTTTGAGTGTGAGTCGCGTCCGTTACTGGTACTGCCGCCGCCTTTTTTTGATGCCATGTTTTATGCTCCTTGCGAATTACGCGGAAATTCCGTCGATGCGGATTTCGGTGTAGTTTTGACGATGACCTTGATTTTTCTGGTAGTGCTTGCGACGGCGCATCTTGAAAATGCGAATCTTGTCGCCACGGCCGTGCGATACGATCGTGGCATTCACGGACGCACCGGCCAGCAGAGGCTGGCCCACCGAGAGCTTGTCGCCATCGGCTACCATCAGGACTTTGTCCAGCACGATGGAGCTGCCTACATCGCCAGGAATGATTTCGACT
>JACRIU010000023.1 GCA_016235775.1 Hydrogenophilales bacterium | reverse complement strand
TTGCGCTTCGTCGCTGACCAGGGCGTGCAAATCCTCGTCGAAAATTTCGTGCTTCTTGTCGGCCAATTCTTTGAAGCGCGCAAACGCGGCGTTCACGGCATCTTCGGATGCAAGCTCGATGCCGATTTCCTGCAAGCGGGTACGAAACGCATTGCGGCCGGAATGCTTGCCCAACACCATTTTATTGGCGCTCCAGCCCACATCTTCCGCGCGCATGATTTCGTAGGTTTGGCGGTGCTTCAACACGCCGTCTTGATGGATGCCCGACTCATGCGCAAAGGCGTTCGCGCCGACGATGGCTTTGTTCGGCTGCACCGGAAAGCCGGTGACGCTCGACACCAGGCGCGAGGCAGGCACGATCTGCGTGGTGTCGATGCGCGTATCGCAGGCGAAAAAATCCTGGCGCGTGCGCACCGTCATCACGATCTCTTCCAGCGCGGCATTGCCCGCGCGTTCGCCCAAGCCGTTGATGGTGCATTCGACCTGGCGCGCGCCATTCATCACGGCGGACAGAGAATTCGCCACCGCCAGCCCCAAATCATTGTGGCAATGCACCGAGAACACGGCCTTGTCCGCATTCGGTACGCGGCTGCGCAAATTGCGAATCAGCTCACCGAATTGCTGCGGCATGTTGTAGCCCACGGTATCGGGGATATTCACCGTGGTGGCGCCGGCGGCAATCACCGCTTCCAGCACGCGGCACAGAAAATCCAACTCGGAGCGGCCCGCATCCTCGGGCGAGAATTCCACGTTGTCGGTCCACTTGCGCGCCCACTGCACCGCTTTCACGGCTTGCTCGACCACTTGATCCGGCGTCATGCGCAGTTTCTTTTCCATGTGGATCGGGCTGGTGGCAATGAAGGTGTGTATGCGCCCGGAATTAGCACCCTTGATCGCCTCGCCGGCGCGATCGATGTCGCGTTCCAGCGCGCGCGCCAAGCCGCAGACGGTGCTGTCCTTAATCACGTCCGCCACGGCTTTGACCGACTCGAAATCGCCGTTGGAAGCGGCCGGAAAGCCGGCTTCGATCACATCGACTTTCATGCGCTCCAGTTGCTTGGCGATGCGCACTTTTTCTTCGCGGGTCATGGACGCGCCGGGACTTTGCTCGCCGTCGCGCAAGGTGGTGTCAAAAATAATCAAATGGTCTGTCATGAGAGGCTCCATGCATCTCACGCCGCCCAGTGTGATGGGTGCGGCGCAAAAAAATCAATCAAACCGGCAGTTTAGCCGATTCACCGAAAACAACAAATTGTGGGGGAGTTTTTAGCGCGCGACGCGCAGCAACAGGCTGGCCAACAGGACATTGGCCAGATAGGACACGAACTGATTGCGGGCAAATGCGAACATGGCTAGAAATATATCGGCTTTTATTTAGCCACGCAAGAATAACTTATTCCGGTTTGGATTTTGCTTCGTCTCTTTTGGTAAAGCGAATCACCGTCATGACATAGCCGGACAAGGCATAGGCCACGAAGAACAGGAACAACACCACCGGCGGCTTGTAGGTGAGCAAGGCGAAGCCGAGGATGATCAAGAGCAAGGCGACGAAGGGAATGCTCTTGCGCATATTCACTTCCTTGAAACTGTAATACGGAATATTGCTCACCATGGAGAGGCCGGCGAAAAGCGTGACGCCCCAGGCTAGCCAGGTGACATCCGCGCCCTTGTATTCGAATTCGACGCAGACCCATACCAAGCCCGCCACCACGGCTGCCGCCGAGGGGCTGGGCAGGCCCTGGAACCAGCGCTTATCCGCCACATCAAGCTGGGTATTGAAGCGCGCAAGGCGCAGCGCGGCGCTGGCGCAAAAAATGAAGGCGGCGATCCAACCGAGTTTGCCCATGCCCTGCAAGGCCCAAACATAGACCACCAACGCCGGAGCCACACCAAAGGAGACCATATCGGAGAGGCTGTCGTACTCCGCTCCGAATGGGCTTTGGGTATGCGTCAAGCGCGCCACGCGGCCGTCGATGCCATCCAGCACCATGGCCACGAAAATCGCCACCGCCGAATGCTCGAATTGACCATTCATCGCCTGCACAATGGCGTAAAAGCCGGCGAACAAGGCGGAGGTGGTGAACAAGTTGGGCAGCAGATAAATGCCCTTCTTGCGCAGACTGGGGTCGATCAGTAGTTTATGGGGCCGTTGCATGAAGGCTGATTTAAGCACATGAAGGCGATCTTTGCCATCCTATGCCAACTCAGCCAATACTGTCTGGCCCGCATAGATTTTATCGCCGATCGCGACGCGCGGTTTCGACTCGGGCGGCAAGTACACGTCGAGGCGCGAGCCGAAACGAATAAAGCCGTAACGCTGCCCAACCTGTAAATGCTCGCCCGCTTTCGTGTAGCACAGGATGCGCCGCGCGATCAGGCCGGCGACTTGCACCACCGTCATCGGCGCGCCGTTATCCATCTTCACCAGCACGGCATTGCGCTCGTTCTCCAGCGAGGCCTTGGGCAACACCGCATTCAGGAAGGCCCCAGGGAAGTAGCGCACATCTTCCACCGTGCCCGCAACCGGGCTGCGTTGAGAGTGCACGTTGAACACATTCATGAACACGCTGATCTTGAGCGCGGGGGTGTTGCGATAGGGATCCATTGTCTGCTCCACCACCACCACGCGGCCATCGGCGGGCGAGAGCACGGCATGGGCATCGCTGCTTTCCGGCGTGCGCGGCGGATCGCGGAAAAATTGCAGCGCAAATACAAAAAACAGCCAAACCGGGAAGGCCGCCCACTTGCCAATAATAAAGTGCAGCGCAAGGGCCAACAACAGCGAGGCGGCCAAAAACGGCCAGCCCTCGCGGGCAATAATGGGGTGGGGATACATGGCGTGAGTAGTAATCGGGGAGCAGTGAGCGGGAAAAAACGGCTACTGCTCACCGTTTCCCGCTACCCGCTTACCCACATTAGTTTTTAGAAGAATCGACCAGCTTGTTCTTGCTGATCCACGGCATCATGCTGCGCAGCTTTGCACCTACGATCTCGATCGGGTGTTCGGCATTGAGGCGGCGGCGCGCATTCATCTCGGGGTAGTTCATGCGGCCTTCGACCACGAAATTCTTGGCGTAGACACCATTTTGAATATTGGCCAAGGCTTCTTTCATTGCGGCGCGCGATTGCTCGTTGATGACTTTCGGGCCGGTCACGTATTCACCATACTCCGCATTGTTGGAGATGGAGTAGTTCATGTTGGCGATGCCGCCTTCGTACATCAGATCGACGATCAGCTTCAACTCGTGCAAGCACTCGAAATAAGCCATTTCCGGCGCATAACCGGCTTCGACCAGCGTTTCAAAACCGGCCTTGACCAGTTCCACCGCGCCACCGCACAACACGGCTTGCTCGCCGAACAAGTCGGTTTCGCATTCTTCGCGGAAATTGGTTTCGATCACGCCGCCGCGCGTGCCGCCGTTGGCGCAGGAATACGATAAAGCGATTTGCTGCGCTTTTTTCGATACGTTCTGATGCACGGCGATCAGCGACGGCACACCGCCGCCTTGCTTATAAGTGGAACGCACCAGATGGCCCGGGCCTTTGGGTGCAATCATGATCACGTCCAGGTCGGCGCGCGGCACGATTTGACCAAAGTGCACATTGAAGCCGTGCGCGAACGCCAGCACAGCGCCTTTTTTGATGTTCGGCTCAATCTCCTGCTCATACACGGCGGGCTGCTGCTCGTCCGGCACCAGCAGCATGACCACATCGGCTTCTTTCACTGCGGCGCTGACTTCTTTCACGTTCAGACCGGCTTTCTTCGCCTTATCCCAGGAGCTGCCGCCCTTGCGCAGGCCGACGGTGACTTTCACGCCGGAGTCTTGCAGATTGTTGGCATGGGCATGGCCTTGCGAGCCATAACCGATGATCGCGACCTTTTTCTTTTTGATGATCGAGAGATCGGCGTCTTTGTCGTAATAAACTTTCATGATTTTCCTTTCAGACAGAGTGAGATGTGCGAGAAGGAAACGGGAGGGGATAACCCCTCTCGCCCCCACCACGCACTAAACTTTTAAAATCCGCTCTCCGCGCCCGATGCCGCAGGCGCCGGTGCGCACCGTTTCCAGAATAGCGCCCGGGTCGAGCGCTTCCAGAAAGGCATCCAGCTTGGAACCGTTGCCGGTCAATTCTATGGTGTAGGTGCTATCCGCCACGTCGATGATGCGGCCGCGAAAGATATCCGACATGCGCTTCATTTCCTCGCGCAATTTTCCTTCGGCTTTCACCTTGACCAACATCAGCTCGCGCTCGAGATGCGAGCCTTCGTTGAGGTCCAGCACTTTGACCACTTCGATCAACTTATTCAGTTGCTTCACGATTTGCTCGATCACCTCTTCCGTGCCGCGAGTGACAATGGTCATGCGCGACATGGTGGCGTCCTCGGTCGGCGCCACGGTAAGCGATTCGATGTTGTAGCCGCGCGCGGAGAACAAGCCCGACACGCGCGACAAGGCGCCCGCTTCGTTTTCCAATAACACAGAAATAATATGCCGCGTCGCCATTACAGGTCTTCCGCCAAAATCATTTCGGATAAGCCCTTGCCGCCCGGCACCATCGGAAACACGTTCTCGGTCTGGTCGGTGAGAAAATCCATGAACACGAGCTGATCCTTGAGTTTGAAAGCTTCTTTCAACGCACCCTCGACATCGGACGGCTTCTCGATGCGCATGCCGACATGGCCGTAGGCTTCCGCCAGCTTCACGAAATCGGGCAAGGCGTCCATATAGGATTCCGAGTAGCGGTTGCCGTGGAAAAATTGCTGCCACTGCCGCACCATGCCCATGTAGCGGTTATTCAGGTTGATGATCTTGAGCGGCAGATGGTATTGCTTGCAAGTGGACAACTCCTGAATGCACATCTGGATGCTCGCTTCACCCGTGATGCATGCCACGTTCGCTTTCGGGAACGCCATCTTCACGCCCATCGCGGCGGGCATACCGAAGCCCATGGTGCCCAGGCCGCCGGAATTGATCCAGCGCCGCGGCTTGTCGAATTTGTAGTACTGCGCCGCCCACATTTGGTGCTGGCCGACATCGGAGGTCACGTAGGCGTCGCCCTTGGTCACCTCGTATAATTTTTCGACCACATATTGCGGCTTGATGATTTTGGACGAGCGATCGTACTTCATGCAATTCTTCGAGCGCCACAATTCGATCTGCGTCCACCAGGTCTTCAGCGCGGCCTGGTCGCCGCGGTCCTTCGACGCTTGCAACTGCTTGATCAATTCATCCAGCACCTGCGCCACGCCGCCGACGATCGGCACGTCCACTTTCACGCGCTTGGAGATCGACGAGGGGTCAATGTCGATGTGAATGATCTGGCGCTTTTCGCTATTGAAGTGCTCGGTGTTGCCGATGACGCGATCATCGAAGCGCGCACCGACCGCGAGCAGCACGTCGCAATGCTGCATGGCCATATTCGCTTCATAGGTGCCGTGCATGCCGAGCATGCCGAGGAACTGGCGATCGGTTTCCGGATAGCCGCCCAAGCCCATGAGCGTGCTGGTGCAAGGCACGCCGAGCAGCTTGATCAGCTTGGTCAATTGGCCCGACGCTTCCGACAGGACGACGCCGCCGCCGGTATAAATGAACGGACGCTTAGCGGACAACAGCAGTTTGACCGCCTTTTTGATCTGCATCGGGTGGCCCACGGTCACCGGGTTATAAGAACGCAGGGTGACACTCTTTGGGTACTCGAATGTGGTCTTGTGCGCCGTAATATCTTTGGGGATATCCACCAACACCGGACCCGGCCGGCCCGTGGCAGCGATATGAAACGCTTTTTTGATGGTGACGGCGAGATCTTTGACGTCTTTCACCAAAAAGTTGTGCTTCACGCAGGGGCGCGTGATGCCCACGGTATCCACTTCCTGGAACGCATCCAGGCCAATGGCGGGCGTCGGCACCTGGCCGCTCAAGATCACCATCGGAATCGAATCCATGTACGCGGTGGCGATACCCGTTACCGCGTTGGTCGCGCCGGGGCCGGATGTGACCAGCGCCACGCCGACCCGGCCGGTCGCGCGCGCGTAGCCGTCGGCGGCATGCACCGCCGCCTGCTCATGGCGCACCAGCACATGCTTGACTTTGTTCTGCTTGAATATTTCGTCGTAAATATAGAGCACCGCGCCGCCGGGATAGCCGAAAGCGAATTCGACGCCCTCCTCCTGCAAACAGCGCACGGTGATCTCCGCGCCAGTGATTTCCATAGAACTGCCTTGAGCTTTGAATTTCGGGAAAAGAACATGAAACACTAACGTTTACGTCGAGTTTGGTCAAGTGCTCCATGCCAAAAACATTTGATTTCCCCGCAAGTTACGCGGGATTTCAGGGGTCTGGCATGCGCATCGAATCCACTGCAAAAGGCCGGCCATTTTGCTAACATGGCGCTGCCTTAACCAATCGAAAGCTTCCGCTGGCCACCCGTCACGAACTGTCCGAGTTCCTGAAAATCGTCGAACGCCGCGCGTTCAAGCAAGCCTATTTCGGGGTGCATGAAGAACAGGCCGCGCTCGACATCGTGCAAGATTCCATGCTCAAGCTTGCGGAGAAATACGCCGATAAACCCAGTGAAGAACTGCCGATGCTGTTCCAGCGCATCCTGCAAAACACCATCCGGGACTATTACCGGCGGCAGAAGGTGCGCAATATGTGGACCACCTTGCTCTCCTCGCTCTCGCCGAGCCATGCGGAGGAAGATCACGATCCTTTGGAAACTTTGGAGGCTGCTGATGGATCAAATTGGAAGACTAATCCGACCCATCAATTGGATAGGCTGCAAGTAATTGAAATAATTGATAAAGCAGTTAATGCATTGCCCACGCGTCAACGTGAAGCGTTCCTATTGCGTTATTGGGAAGAATTGGATGTCGCGCAGACTGCGGAGGTCATGGGCTGTTCGGAAGGCAGTGTGAAAACCCACTGTTCGCGTGCCACGCACGCCTTGGCCGAAGTCCTGAAAGCGAAAGGGGTCGAGCTATGAATGATCGAGAATTCGGCAACAAAATCAAACAGGATTTGAATTACAGCTTGGGCCGCTTGGATGCCCGGGTGACCGAACGCCTAAAACAAGCGCGTGAGCGCGCATTGGATGCGTTCGTTGCACAAGAAGTATCGGCCAGCCCCTATGCGTTCGCCGGCCATCATGGACATACGCAACACCCTATGATTGCGCCGCGCAAATGGTTGCCTCTCGCCATGCTGATGCTTGCCTTGGCGGGCGTAATGTACTGGCAGCAAGAAATGAATCACGACGAAGACGTCGACGCCGCGCTGCTGGCCAGCGATATTCCATTGAATGTTTATACTGACCACGATTTCCACTCATGGCTCGACAGTTCTACCCAGCGCTAATCTTGCTGTTCGCACTCGGGCTGCCCAGCCACGCCGCCGACAAGCCCGCCGAGACCAAACCCGCACAAGCCAAGCCCGCCGCATCCAAGCCAGAGCCCAAAGCGCCGGCTTGGCAGCAACTTACCCCCGCACAAAAAAAACTGCTCGCTGAATTGGAACCGCAGTGGCCGCAGCTCACCGACCGCTTGCGCAACAATCTGGTAAAAGTGGCGGATAAGTACCCGAAAATGAAGCCGGATGAGCAAGAGCGCGTGCGGCGGCGCATTACTCGCTGGGCAAGCCTCACACCAGAACAGCGAGAAGCCGCGCGCGAACGCTATAAGCAGATCAAAAAGCAGCCTCCCGAAAAACAAAAAGAAGTGAAGAAAAAGTGGGAGCGCTACCAAACGCAGAAAACGCCGGCCCCTCAGGCCCAGCCACCGGCTACTGTCCCGCCCCAGGACGCGCCGACCCCAACGCTCGCTCCCGCCAAGTAGCAGCGCTGCTTAGTCGTGCGCGGCTTCTTCTAATGCCGCAAAGATCGGATTAAACGCGGCGTCCTTGTTTTCGACCATCGCCACGATATTGGCGACCGACAGCACGCTCATCGCAGCACCCTTCACGATCCAGCCGCGCACCGGCGTCCAGCCGTTCATTTGCGAGAACAGCGAAAACACATCACTGTTGCCCGAAATCATGCGCCGATACCACAGCGCGAAATGCGCCATCTGCGTCATCATCTCGTCCGAAATCAGCCCGGCGGAATCAATGATCTCGCCATCGTCTTGAACGCGGCAAACCGCCACGACCCCATCCAGCACCAACAGGCGTTTCAACATAACCGTCCCTTACGCCGGACAGTTGGCCAGCGCGGCAAACGCCGCTTCGTAATCCGCGTCGCGGTTTTTCACCACCACGCCGTGATTGCGCCCCACCACGGCTGACCAATCCAAGCCCACGAGCGAAAATCCTTGAACCGGCTCGAAACCGGCCTGGCCGGTCAAGGCCTCCCAACCGCGCGCTTCCATGGTGGCGATCGCCATATTGGCGACACAAGTGTGCGCCAGCAAATCGAGCACCTGCGGCGTCAGCTCGGAGCCTTCCTTCACTTGGTGCGCTTGCAGGCCGCCCTTGTCATCGTATTGAAACGCGGCGAGCGCGCCGGGCACTTGCATCAATTGGTCTAAGCTCATTGCAGCTCCATTGTTAATGGGAAACCCACGAAGCGGGTTTCACGTTAATACAGCTTCTCGTTCACGTCGCCGCCCAGTTTGGCGTACATATACACCAATGGGTTTTCCTCGATATCGCCCACCTTGGCGCGCAGGATGGTCATCACATCGTTCAGCAGGCCCGGCGTGTTTTGACAGAAGCAAAAATAATTACCCACCACGCACACCGACATCTCCCTGCCGCGCACGATCCAGCCTTGAACCGGTTTGCAGCCGCAATTCTCCGAGAAAGCGGAAAAAATCTCGGCCTGCATATTCACGGCCAGCGTGTTCGAACGGCACAGGATCGACGCCATGCGCGCAAGCTCATCGGTCATATTGCCTTCGAACGAATAGCGGTCGCCGCGAAAGGCGTATTCGCCGGCGGCGATGACGCCGGGGATGGCCATGAGCTGGGATATAATGCGCATCTTTTCTCCTTCTGCTGCGCGAATGCGGAACATTCGGCTGTCGAAATACCGAACGCTAAAAACAAATGCCAAGACAAATGATAGAGCCTAACCCAAAAAGTGCAACACCTGCGTTCATTACACCGAGCGTATTCCGGCGCCTGGCCAGCATGTTGTATGAAATGCTGGTGCTGGGCGCGGTGCTGTTCATCGCCGCGCTGATATTCATCCTGCTGCGCAATCCACAAGCACCCGGCGCGATGCCGTTCTTCCAAGCCTACCTGCTGCTGGTGATGTTGGGATACTTTTCCTGGTTCTGGACGCACGGCGGACAAACCGTCGCGATGCGGGCCTGGCGCTTCCGAGTGGAAGGCGCTGATGGCCGGCCATTACGCTTTGCCCAGGCGGGTTTGCGCTTCGTGCTGGCATGGTTCAGTGTATTCAGCGTGGCGGGTTTGCTCTGGGCCTGGTTCGATCACGACCGGAAATTCCTGCATGATCGGCTTGCCCGCACCCGTCTCGTGATGTGCTGACAATTGCCGTCAGCGCTGTTCCAGCCACCACAGCAGGCCGACCAGAGAAAGAGAGAACAACGCGGTCGGAAACCCTGCGCTGAAGAGGGGCGACCAATCATGCAGCACGCCCAAGTTGGCGAACACGCGGTTCAACAAGTGAAATGACAGCCCCAGCATAATCCCGGCGAACACCTTGCCGCTCACGCCGCCCAGGCGCGTATGCAAAAAAGCGAACGGCAGCGCCATCAGCATCATGACCAGGGTGGCGAGCGGGTAGACCAGCTTGTTCCACAGCGCGATCTCGTAGCGCGAGGTTTTTTGCTTGTTCTCGCTCAGATGCTTGACGTAAAAAAACAGATTCCACGCTGACATCTGCTCCGGCACCACCAGCAACACGCTCAACATATCCGGGTTCAGCACCGAGTTCCAATACGCTTGCGGCAAGCTTGAGATGCGCGTGCTGGAGCCCTCGAACCGCGTTTGCTCCACATTGCTCAGCAGCCAACTATTATCCTTGATGTATTTTCCCTCGCGCGCGAAGCTGATCGCGCGCAGGCTATAGTTGGGATCGAATTCATATATCTTCACGCCCACCAGGGTCGAATCCGGCAGCACTTCCTTCACGTTCACAAAGCTCGATCCGTCTTTCATCCACAAACCGGAGCGGAATTCCTGCGCCACCACGGTGCTCATCGCGCGGATGCGCAATTGGGTCGCGACGCGCTCGCTCGGCGGCGCGATGAATTCGCCCACGACGAAGGTGAACAAGACGAACAGCAAGCCCGCGCGCAGCAGCGAAAACGCCATGCGCGCCGCAGACAGGCCGGAGACGCGCAGCACCGTCACTTCGGAATGATTCGCGAGTTGCACCAGTGCATACAGGGTGCCGATCAGCGCCGCGATCGGGAACAGTTCATACACATGGCCGGGAATTTGCAGCGCCACATACATCAAAATGTGGTGCAGTTGGTAATGCCCCTTGCCCAGGCTTTCCAGCTCATGGATCAAATCCAGAAAGCCGAACAGCACCAGCAAGGCGGAAAACACCAACAGCGTGCCGCTGTACACCTCATGCGCGAGATAGCGGTGGACGATCTTCATTTACGGCGCCACGCGAGAAAGGGCGCGAGCGTCTGGCGCAGATGGTAAAAATAGGTGAGCAGGAACAGCATCACCAGATGCACGCTCCATACCCCGACCCAGGGCGAGACCTTGCCGGCCAGCACCCAGGCATGGGAGATCGAAAGCAGATTGCTATAGATCAGGTAGATCAGCAGCGCCGCGACCAAATGGAACGGCCGCCCGGAGCGCGGGTTGAAAAAACTCAGCGGGATCGCCAGCAGCACCAGCAGCACCGCGCTGGCCGGCAAGCTCATGCGCCATTGCAACTCGGCGGTTTTATCGCGGTTGCGCTCTCGGAGCAAATCCAGCGTGGGCGTCGCCTTCATGCTGGGCGCCCCCAGTTTGACCTCATACGGCTCGACCCGCACGGTATAACGTTGGAACTGCATGATGCGGTAATCGGCTTTCCCCGCCAGCCCCTCATAGCGACGGCCTTGTTCGAGCACGAGAAAACGATCGCCATTCTCGGCCACGCTTTGCGAGCCTTGCTTGGCGACCATCACGCCCAGGCGGCCCTGTTGCTCGGAGCGGATAAACACGTTTTTGACCTGCGCTTGGCTGGCGCCGAGACTCTCCACGAAATACACGCGCTCGGCCTGCTTCGACTCCTTGAACACACCTGGCGCCACCGAAGAAATGTCCTCGCGGCTTTCCAGCTTCTGCCGATATTCCGCGCTTTTGCGCAGCGACCAAGGCGAGACCACCAGGCTAATCAGCGCGATAAACACAATGACCGGCCCGGATAAGCCCATCACCGGCTTGATCCAGGTCGTGATTCCCACGCCCGCGGTCTGCCACACCACCATCTCGTTATCGCGCGACATGCGCGACAGCGTGAGCAGCACCGACAAAAACAGCGTCACCGTGAGCAGCACCGGCAACGCGCTGACCGTGCTGAATGCGAGAAAAGCCAGCACCGCCTCCGGCGCCAATGCGCCCGCCGCCGCCTGGCTCAGGTACCGCACCCACTGCGTCACGCCGGTGATCGCGAGCAGGATGACGAATACCGCCAGCATGGTGACGATCAGTTCCTGAATCAGGGCGCGGCGATAGATCATTTAATAAGGGATAACTTTGACTTTTAGGGGCAGAATCGCGAATAATTCAGAAATCATTCTGTTTCGCTAAGTATTTAATGCATAAAGGAGTTTAAAGCGTGGAATTTAGCATAAAAAGCGGAAGCCCGGAAAAACAACGCTCCGCCTGCGTCGTCATCGGCGTCTACGAAACACGCAAGCTCTCCCTCGCCGGCGAAATGATCGACCGCGTCGCCAAGGGCTATTTATCCGACATCCTGCGCCGCGGCGATATGGAGGGGAAAAACGGCACGACGCTGCTCTTGCACAACGTGCCGAGCACGCTGTGCGACCGCGTGTTACTGGTCGGTTTGGGCAAGGAACGGGATTTCAAGGAAAACGAATACCGCACCGCGATCAAGGCAGCGATCAAGACGCTGAACGAAACCGGCTCGCTGGAAGCGGTGGTGTACCTCACCGAGTTGAGCGTGAAAAAACGCAGCGTCACCTGGCGCATCGAACAAGCGGCGATGGTGGCGATGGAAGCGGTGTACCGCTTCGACAGACTCAAAAGCAAGCAGGATGAAGTGCGCCGTCCGCTGCGCAAGCTGACTTTATCCGTGCAGCGCCGCAATGAAATCAGTGAGGCCGAAGCCGCGGTGGTGAGCGGCCAAGCCATCGCGCAAGGCATGAATCTGGCCAAGGATCTGGGCAACCTCCCCGGCAATATCTGCACGCCGACCTATCTCGCCGATCAAGCCCGGGGCGTAGGCAAAACCTATGGCCTAAAAGTGGAGGTGTTCGACACGCCCGAAATCGAAAAACTCGGCATGGGTTCCTTCCTCTCGGTCGCGAAAGGCAGCCGCCAGCCGCCGAAATTGATCGTGATGCACTACCAAGGCGGCACGAAAAAAGCCCCGCCCGTGGTACTGGTCGGCAAGGGCATCACCTTCGACGCCGGCGGCATCTCGCTCAAGCCCGCCGCCGAAATGGACGAGATGAAATACGATATGTGCGGCGCGGCCAGCGTACTGGGCACGATGAAAGCGATCGCGCAGATGCAGCTCAAGCTCAACGTGGTCGGCATCATCCCCACCTGCGAAAACTTGCCCGACGGCGACGCCAACAAACCGGGCGATATCGTCACCTCGATGTCCGGCCAAACTATCGAGATTCTCAACACCGACGCCGAGGGCCGGCTCATTTTGTGCGACGCGCTCACTTATGCCGAACGCTTCGAGCCACAAGCGGTGGTGGATGTCGCCACCTTGACTGGCGCCTGCGTGATCGCCCTGGGCCACCATGCGAGCGGCTTGTTCAGCAACAACGACACGCTCGCGCGCGAGCTGCAGCATGCCGCGGACGATGCCTACGATCGCCTGTGGCATATGCCGCTATGGGAAGATTATCAGGAACAACTGAAGAGCAACTTCGCCGACATGGCGAATATCGGCGGCCGCGCCGCCGGCTCGGTCACCGCCGCCTGCTTCCTGTCTCGCTTCACAAAGAAATACGACTGGGCGCATCTCGACATCGCCGGCACCGCATGGAAATCCGGCACGGAAAAAGGCGCCACCGGCCGCCCGGTGCCCTTGCTCACCCACTTCCTGATCAAGCGCGCCAACGCATAATCACCGCCATGACCCGCATCGATTTCTACACTAAAGTCGACGACAAGCTGCGCTTCGCGTGCCGCTTGTGCGCCAAAGCGCTGTCGCAAAAAATACGGGTCAATGTCTATGCGCCGGATGCCAAGCTCGCCGAGCGCTTCGATCACCTGCTCTGGCAGGAACCCGCCACGGGCTTCATTCCGCACTGTCATGCCGAATCGCCGCTCGCCGCGGAAACGCCGGTGCTGATTCATACTAGCGAGAGCGCGCTCCTGCATGACACGCTGCTGATCAATCTCGATGCCGCTTGGCCGCCTTTCTTCAGCAAGTTTCAGCGCTTGATCGAGATCGTCAGCGGTGAAACGCACGATACCGCCTCCGCGCGCGACCGCTTCCGCTTTTACCGCGACCGCGGTTACGACATCAGCACCCATGACATGGGAGTTGCTCATGAGCGATGACGTCTTCGACAAACTGGATGCATTGATTAAAAAGCATGCCGCGAACGAACCCGAGATTCCCGTGCTCACTGATCTCGTGGAACCGCCTCGCGTCGATTTAAACGCCATCCCCGTACTGACCGAGGAAATTACCGCCGACCCGCTCGCCGTGCCGCTTGAACTCGAACTCGACCTCATCCCTGAACCGATGCGTCTTGACCCCGCGCTCAAACAGGCGGAAACCGAAGCCGTGTTGGCGCAGCTCGACGTCGTGGAAGCAGAAGTTCAAGCCGAAGTGGACGCACGCATCGCCCAAGCGCAAACCGGACCGGCGCCCGCCGCGACGGAGCCCGAATCGCATCCCGGGTTCAGCATCGAAATCCCGCCCGGCGCCAAGTATGTGGCGCTGCCGCCAACCGAAATTGAAATACCGGCCCTCGTGGCGGATACCCAAATCCTGCCCCCTGCGCTACCTGACGAAACGCTGCGCAGCATCGCCGCGCTGATCGAAACCGACGTGGTGCGCATCCTCAAGGAAAGCCTGCACCAAACCCTCTCCGAAGAACTCAGCGGGATGCTTCACCTCTCGCTCGACAAAGTCCTCTCCAGCATGCTCGATCAGCACATGATGATGCTCGAAGAAACCGTGCGCGACACCATCGCCGATGAGCTGAAGAAACAACTCGCGCCGTTCAAGCGGCCGCCGCCAAGCAATAAATCCTGATTTAGCTCTGGCATACTCTGCCGCTAAACCCTGTCCCAGGGAACACCTGATGGCGAAGATTGCAAACAAGAATAACGGCTCTGCTGACAAGCTACGCAACACCAAAGACACGGCGGAATACGGGCACGCCACCTTGGCCCCCATTTTCTTTGAATATGCCCGATACCTCTGAGGAAATGTGTTGGGTTACAGCCTCCAACCAACGTCCCCACCGTTAGCTGGATTGTGGTCGATGCCACATGGAGTCGCTCTCGAATGTTAATGACCGTAAGTTGCGGGGGCGTGCGGAATACTCTGATCCCATTTCCGAGCCAGGCGATTAACGAAGCTCGGAAGGCGGCAGTGGCTTGAAGTGCTTGCTTAGCTTAATCCCTTGACCTTGGTACGACGAGTTGGTAGCGCCATAAAGCTGGTTCGGTATCGCAGTTAGGCGCTCATAAGCCAGCCGGCCAACCACTTGGCCATCTTCAATCACAAACGGGACTTCATAGGAGCGAACCTCCAGGACGGCTCGCGACCCTTCGCCTCCCGCCTCTGGATGCCCGAAACCGGGGTCGAAAAAACCGGCATAGTGGACTCGAAATTCCCCGACCAGTGTGTCATAAGCGATCATTTCGGCCGCGTGTGTTGGCGGAACCTTCACGGCTTCCCGCGATGCCAGAATATAAAAGTCCTGCGGATCCAACACTAGCCCGCCGCGACGTGGTGCGTAGACGGGCTCCCAATAGTCAAGCACTTCATAGTGTTGAATCTTGTCGATATCGATTAATCCAGCGTGATTTCGAGCCTTGTAGCCAATGAGCCCACCCGACTTGTCGCCCCGCACATCCACCGAAACTGGAACCCCGTTGCGGATATCGTCTTCACTCAGGGTTGAGCTAACAACCTGGAATTCTTTCTGCAAGTCCCACATGCCCTTGTCGGAACTGGGCGGTTTGCCGCGGCGTATTCGTATCTGGCTCAATCTCGAACCCTTGTGAACCAGCACGCTGAAGGTGCGTGGCGATACCTCGGCGTAGAGCATGCCTTGGTATTGCTCGCGGACTTGGTCGAATTCCGTTCCGTAATCGGTAATAAGCCGCGTAAATATGTCTAGCCGTCCGGTGGAACTCTTTGGGTTGCCCATTGCCGACATGCGATGCTTTAGGTCTAAACCCTCAAGCAGCGGAATGATGTAGACACAACCGCGTTCCAGCACCCCACCTTTGGTGATGTCCATCTCGTGCATCGCGAATTCTTCGAGCTTCTGTTTAACCGTCGCATTTTTCCCCGGCAGGAAGCTCGCGCGAACTCGATATGCGACAGGCCCCAGCCGGAGATCCAGGCTGGCTGGCTGGTATTGATTTTCCAGGATCGGCTCCAGAGCGAAAATTTCTCTGGTAACATTAACTTGGGATTTGAGTTCCTGCGATGGCAATATCCCGGTCTTATGAAGCACTCCGTCAGAATCGACTTCTGATTCATCCAGAGACCCTTGTTCTGGCCGGAAGTTACTTGTTTGTGTCGCCGGACTCAATAATACGTCTTTGACGTTCTCTGATATCAAGCTCATAGTATTTTGTGTGGCGCCCTAAGCTGCAAAAACCACCCTTTGTTTTCTGTCAATATCCAATTCGCGCCGTTGCAGGGAAGGCGCTCCTGCAATAGGGACAAACCCCACGCTCCCAACAATCGAGTAAATAAACTCTTCGGTTATTGCCGCAAAACTATTGCCCCGTGCGTATTGCCACGAGGTATAGAGGAACCTAACAGTACCAGCGGCTAGTAACGCACATATTCGCTGATTACCTATACCACCGCCTTGCAAGCAATGCGGCCTTGCGCGGCAAATTAAATTCGATAAATGGGGGGCTTTCTCGATAGGTTGTGTGTCATTTTTCGGACGCTCATTATCGCGTGAATCATGCGCTAACTACCTTGTTTGAGTCAAGTTGAGTCAATTCGCTACACATCGCCCCCGCAGGCTTCGATTTAGCTGCAAACCCTTTCCGGTATAATTCCCGCCTTTCCGTTTTAGATCGCCCCCCTATGGAACCCAATAAAAGCGAACTCGCTAAAAGTTTCGAGCCGCACGAGATCGAGCACCGCTGGTATCCGCTATGGGAGGCGCGCGGCTATTTCGACGCCGGCCAAACCGCAGACCAAGCCGCCTATTGCATCATGCTGCCGCCGCCGAATGTCACCGGCACGCTGCACATGGGGCACGCGTTCCAACATACCTTGCAAGATGCGCTGATCCGCCACCACCGCATGCTGGGCGACAACACCTTGTGGCAGCCGGGCACCGACCATGCGGGCATCGCCACGCAGATCGTGGTCGAGCGCCAGTTGGAGCGCGAGGGCAAGACGCGGCATGATCTCGGGCGCGAAGCTTTCGTCGATCGCGTATGGGAATGGAAGCAGGAATCCGGCTCCACCATCACGCGTCAAATGCGCCGCATGGGTGCTTCCTGCGATTGGTCGCGCGAGCGCTTCACCATGGACGAGGGTCTATCCAAAGCCGTGGCCGAAGTCTTCGTGCGCTTGCATGAAGATGGGCTGATTTATCGCGGCAAACGCTTGGTCAACTGGGACCCGGTGCTCGGCACCGCCGTCTCAGACCTGGAAGTAATTTCGGAAGAGGAAGACGGTTTTCTGTGGCATATCCGCTATCCGCTGGAAGACGGCAGCGGGCACTTGATCGTCGCCACGACGCGCCCGGAGACCATGCTGGGCGACGTTGCGGTGGCGGTGCACCCGGACGATGCACGCTATCAGCATCTCATCGGTAAACAGGTGCGGCTGACGCTCGCCGAACGCTCGATCCCGATCATCGCCGACGATTACGTGGACCCCGCCTTCGGCACCGGTTGCGTGAAGATAACCCCGGCGCATGATTTCAACGACTGGCAGGTCGGCGCGCGTCATGAACTGCTCCCGATCAATATTTTCACGCTGGACGCCAAGATCAATGATTTTGGCCCCACCGAGTACCAAGGCCTCGACCGCTACGACGCGCGCGCCCGCATCATCGAGGAGCTGCAAGCGCGCAATCTGCGGGAAGACACCCCGCAGCACAAGCTGATGGTGCCGCGCGGCGAGCGCACGCACGCAGTGATCGAGCCCATGCTCACCGACCAGTGGTTCGTGAAAATGGACGGCCTCGCCCGGCGCGGCTTGGACGTGGTGGATAGCGGCGACTTGCGCTTCGTCCCCGAAAACTGGACCAGCACCTACAACCAGTGGCTCACCAACATTCAAGACTGGTGCATCTCGCGCCAATTATGGTGGGGCCATCGCATCCCCGCCTGGTATGACGCGGAAGGCAATATCTACGTCGCGCGCACCCTGGCCGAGGCGCAGCAGCAAGCCGGCGATAAAGCCTTGACCCAGGACGAAGACGTGCTCGACACCTGGTTTTCCTCCGCGCTGTGGCCGTTCTCCACCCTCGGCTGGCCGGAACAAACCGCGGAACTCAAGCGCTATCTGCCCACCAGCGTGCTGGTCACCGGCTTCGACATCATCTTCTTCTGGGTGGCGCGCATGGTGATGATGTCCTTGCACTTCACCGGCCAGGCGCCGTTCCGCGAAGTGTATGTCACCGGCCTGGTGCGCGATGCGCAGGGGCAGAAGATGAGCAAATCCAAGGGCAATATTCTGGATCCCCTGGATTTGATCGACGGCATCGACCTCGAGCGGCTGGTGGAAAAACGCACCAGCAACCTGATGAATCCGAAGCAAGCGGAATCCATCGCAAAAGCCACGCGCAAGGAATTCCCCGAGGGCATTCCCGCGTTTGGCACGGACGCGTTGCGCTTCACCTTCGCCAGCCTGGCCACGCATGGCCGCGACATCAAATTCGATTTGCAGCGCTGCGACGGCTACCGCAACTTCTGCAACAAGCTGTGGAACGCCACGCGCTACGTGTTGATGAATTGCGAGGGGCACGATGCCGGGCTGGACGAAAACCATCCGCTGCAATATTCCGATATGGACAAATGGATCATCGGCCGCTTGCAGCTTGCGGAACAGGAAGTCGCCGGCGCCTTCGCGCAATACCGCTTCGATCTGGCCGCGCAGGCGATTTACCAATTCGTGTGGGACGAGTATTGCGATTGGTATGTGGAGTTGGCCAAGGTTCAATTGCAGCACGGCAACGAAGCAGAAAAACGCACTACGCGCCGTACTCTGGTGCGCGTGCTGGAAGCCACGCTGCGGCTCGCGCACCCGATCATCCCCTTCATCACCGAAGAGTTGTGGCAAATCGTCGCGCCCCTGGCAGGAAAAACCGGGGACAGCATCATGCTCGCGCCTTATCCGGTGGCGAACCCGGCCAAAATCGAGCGCACCGCGATGGATAAAGTCGCTCTGCTCAAAAACTTGGTCAACGCCTGCCGCGCGCTACGTGGTGAAATGTCGATTTCTCCCGCGCTGAAAGTACCGCTGGTAGCCTTGGGCGATGCGGCCGAGATGGCGGGCTTTGCGCCCTATTTGACCGCGCTCGCCAAGCTGTCGGAGGTCGAGATCGAAACCCACGCGCTGCCGCAAGCCTCCGCCCCGGTACAGATCGTGGGGGAATACCGCTTGATGCTGAAGATCGAAATCGACATAGAAGCAGAGCGCGCGCGCATAGACAAGGAAATCACGCGCGTAGCAGGCGAAATCGGCAAAGCCAAAGCCAAACTGGGCAATGCCAATTTCGTGGATAAAGCCCCGCCAGCAGTTGTAGCGCAGGAACAAGCGCGGCTGGAAGGGTTTATCGCCACCCTGGAGAAGTTGGTCGCGCAGCGGGAAAAATTGGTCTAGCGCGGCGTCGAAATCACGACGCCTCTGTCCGAAATTGGATTACTTTTGGATTCTTTTTTTACGGCGTCTTTCCGCCAGACGCTGGATATCTTGCGGACACTTGTCCGGGTCGATTTCTTCCACGACCAGCCCATCCTCATCAATATATTCAATTTCTTCAAGGGGATCGGAATGGGCCATGGCATCGCGTTCCTCCTGACGATGCTTGGCATGCTCCAACTCGGGAGAATCGTGATGGGGATGAAGCCATTCAAACATGTTTGCCTGCTCTTGAAATTCGTATGCCCTGGATCCGGCACCTTGGTATTTGCAAATAGCGTGCCAAATCGAACGGGACTTTAGGTTTGCTTAAACTTTTTCACAGCATGGCCGTTATCAAGTACAGTGGGCGACTCCACAAATTGACAAGCCCGCGCAAAAATCTCAACATTTTCAATCAATATCCAAAGGGAAGCCACCATGCCGCAACGTATGATTCAACTCAAAGACGAAGAAATTACCATGCTGCGCGAGGAAATGGAAATGCTGATGTCCGAGCGGCAAATGCTGCTACGCATTGCAGGCGCAGCGGCGGCTTTTGTAGCGGAACTCGACACCAAGAGTCTGCCCGCGAATACCTACGAAGCAGCCGAATTTCTCGCGGAATTTTTGAATGAATTATCGGAAGAATCGCTGCGCGATTCGCTGGAAGCGGTCAAAGCGCACATGATCGGCGAGGTCGCCGCATAATCCTAGAAGCGGATTAAAGCCCGTTCTATTGCTCTTCTTGAATGGCCTTCACCGGCGCGGCGCGATGGAGTGGGCTAGCCACTTTGAGCGTCGGCGTAGCCAGCGTGCCGCCCAGCGTAAACGGGGTGCGCAGCACCGTGGCGCGGGTACGCAGTTCGCCCAGCAGATTTCCCGACAAATTACGCTCAGACGAAAATTCCAAATTCCCGTTCGCGCTCATCATCCCCGTCAGCAGCTTCAATTGCCGATATTGATAGCGTCCATTGGCGAGTTGCAGATAACCCGACAGCTCGTTGAAATGGGTTTTACCGCCGATATTGCCGCTGCTTCGCGCGGACTGAATCGCGCGCACCAGATCAACACCGGATATCTCCCCGTCGCGCACGCGGAACGTCGCTTGCACTTGTGGCGCATCCATCAATGTTTCCAGCGCGGAAGATTTGGTCGTCAGCCGAATCTTCGCTTCCAACGCGCCGCTCGCCTTTATGTTGCGCGTAAACAGCGGGAGCGACGGCTCGATCGCCACCTGGCGCACGCCTAAATCGCTCGTCAATATCCAGCCATCACCCCATTCAATGCGCGCGTTGCCGCTCAGCGAACCGCCGTAGAGCTGCCCTTCGACATGACTCAGCGTCATACTGCCTGGCCGCGCGATGGCCGAAATTTTCAACTCCTCGAATTGAATCCGCGGCTCCAAGGGCAGCACGGAATGCGTCGCGGCCAGTTGAATCGCCAGCGCATCCGCCTGCGGCGTGAAATCGATGGTGATGCGCTGATCGCTGCTCTTGATTCTGGCTTTTGCGAAACGGCCGTGATCCATTTCCACATCCGCGTCGAACGCGAATAAATCGAGCAAGCGATTCGCCAACTTGGCGTCTTTCACCAAAATTCGCTCGAACTGCACCGGTGCGGCTTGAGCTTGATATTGGCTCCAGACCGATAGTGCGCCCACGCTGTCCTCCGACAAGGCCAGCGCCTCCATCTCCACCCGGCGTATCGTCTTCTCTTCCGCGAACCAAGATGTAATAACAGGAAATAGACGCGCCGTGCCGACGCGCACATCGGCCAGATCGCCGATCGCCACCCCTTCCAATTTGAGATGGGGCGCCGGATAAACCGAAAAGCGAATATCTTTCACCACTACCCGCTGTCCAAGCGACTCGGTCAGTTGGCGCTCCATTTTGGGGATATAGAAATTAAAGGAAATGAGGTGAAGCGCCGCCAGCGCGAACACCAACAAGCCGGCAACCCCATAGGCGGCCGGTTTAATCATTCTTTTATCAAACCGGATGCGGGTGCGTTTGCGCGCTGTCAGGAAGGGGAACACGGCCTCGCCCTGCGCCGCCGCCATTGCGCGCGCCTGGGCCTCGGCGCGCAAATGCGCTTCCTCGGCTTCCTCGCGCCGCGCCGCTTCTTCCACACGCCGCAGCGCTTCCTCGGCCTCGGCGCGCGCCGCCGCTTCGGCCGCTTCCCGCGCTTGCTGCCGCGCTTCGTCCCGCGCACGCGCTTCCGCTTCTGCGCGTTCACGGGCTTCGGCCAGCGTCCGGGCAGCCGCTGCGGCCGCCTCTGCCGCCACGCGCTCCGCTTCCTGCTGGCGCGCCGCTGCTTCATGCGCGAGCCGCGCTTCTTCCGCGCGCTGCTGTTCTTCCAGTTGACGCTTTACCGCTTCGGCTTCAAGCCGCACCGCTTCTTCCGCCTCGGCCACGGCGCGGGCTTCGGCTTCCACGCGCAGGCGTTCCGCTTCGGCTCGGCGCGCTTCTTCCTCGGCTTTGGCGCGGGCTTCAGCCATCGCTTGCGCCTCGCGGTCGGCTTCCTCGCGCGCCCTGCGCGCTTCTTCCGCAAGCTGCTCGGCGGCCAGCCGCGCTTGCTCCGCCGCCCGTGCTTCGGCTTCTTCAATGCGGCGCTGTTCCGCTTCGGCTTGGCGCCGCGCCGCTTCTTCCTCTGCTTGGGCGCGGGCTTCAGCCTCTACTTGCGCCTTGCGTTCTTCTTCAGCGTGCCGCTCGGCTGCCAGCCGCGCCGCCTCCGCCTGACGTTGCGCTTCTGCTTCTGCAACCGCGCGCGCCTCGGCTTCTTTTCGCGCCAGACGCTCGGCTTCGAGTTGGGCTTGCGCCTCCTGCCCGGCTTTAATCTTGGCTTCTTCCGCCAGCCGCCGCGCTTCCGCTTCGGCCAGTGCGCGCGCTTCCGCTTCCTGTCGCAGGCGCGATTCTTCCTCCAGCTTGGCGCGGGCCTCTGCCTCGGCGCGCTGACGGGCTTCTTCGTCTTCGCGTGCGCGCGCTTCGATGCGGCGTTTCACGCGCGCTTCCAACTCGGTGGCAATCCGCGCTTCATCCAGGGCCTTAGCCAAGGCTTGGGCTTCCTCCTCCGCGCGCCGCTTGTCCTGTTCCATTTCACGCATGCGCGCTTCCATCGCACTGCGGCGCTGCGCTTCTTCCTCGGCCTGCATCCTGGCTTCCAGCTCGCGGCGGGCATTCGCCTTGTCTTCCGCTTCCTTGGCCAGGCGCGCATTTTCCTCGGCCGCTTCACGCGCCTTTTCCGCCGCCAGCGCTTGTTTCTCCGCTTGCTCGCGCGCCTTTTTCTCCGCTTCCATGCGCGCCTTGGCATCGGCTTCGGCCTGTGCGCGCTGCTCGGCTTCTTGTTTAGCCTTGCGCGCCGCTTCGGCCCGCACAAATACTTCGGCTTCCAGCGCCTTGGCGCGGGCTTCGGCTTCCGCGCGCGCCTTCGCTTCGATCTCCAGTTGCTTGCGCGCGTGTTCTGCCACGGCCTGGGCATGCGCCTCGGCTTCCTCACGCCCTTGGCGCGCTTTCTCCTCGGCTTGCGCCCTGGCTTCCGCCTCGCGCTGCGCCGCTTCTTGCGCTTTAGCCTGGGCTTCACGCGCATTTTGTTCAGCGAGTTCGCGCTTGATCGCTTCGGCTTCGGCCTCGATATCGGCTTTCACTTCATTGAGCAAGGCTGCGCGGTCTTGTTCCTTGACGCGCACTTCTCGATCTTCAGCCCGGCGCTGTTCGCGTTCGAGATGGGCTTGCGCCTCGAAGAAGGCTTGGGTATTGGCTTCGTCGACGATGATGGTGGAGGAGAAACCGAGATCGTCCACCGCCAGCGCGCCATTCAGTTGGCGAATCATGCCGAGATCGGCAAGCTCATCCAGAATCGCGGCAAGGCGGCTTTCGGATAGACGTGAATTTTTTTCGAGGAGATCGCTGACTGAAGACTTGCCGTCGATGAGCGCAAGCACCCGCCCATGCTCGCGCGTCAGCTCACGCGACTTGGTGTTGCCTTCAAGAATACCTTTGGAAGTTTTGGTATATACCCGGGATAAGTCCATCCGGCCCTTCCAAGTAGCTCGCTCCATGGGATAAGGAATAGCTCACTCCATCACGGCATTAACCGTTCATATTGATTATACGCAGCCTCATGCGGACGGAATAGCCGTTCGTCGCAAGGCTGGTCTTCGCTACTGACAATATCGGCAATAAGCCGTTGGAGGTGAAGTGAATTTTTGTTTAGACAGGGCGCCCAAGGAGGAGAGGCGCCCCAGGAGGGGCGGGTTTCGGCTTACGCGGATAGCGCTGCTTTAACCCGCTCCAAACGGGCTCGGGCCTCGGTCGCTACCGTGCAGATCGCCTTGTTGGCAACCAGCTCCACCATCAAATTCGGGTCGAGAAACAGCACCGTGACGCGGCCGCCGGCTTCTTCCCGCACCACCACATTACACGGCAGCAGCAAACCGATATCCGGCTCCATATCCAGCGCCTGGTTGGCAAGCACCGGATTGCACGCGCCCAGGATACGGTAGGGGCGGCGCTCGACATCCAGCTTGGCCTTCATGGTGGCTTTCACGTCGATATCGGTGAGCACGCCAAAGCCTTCTTTTTTCAGCTCCTCGGTCACTTTTGCCACCGCTAGATCGAACGGCAGATTCACGTTTGCGCTAAAACCATACATGGAATATTCCTTTTTGCTGTGGGCTGAGAGTTGAGTAGGCCGATTATATCGGGAAGTGATTATGTACCGCCATATGACAGCCATGACATACGCCTTAAGAAAGCCGCCCCGAAACCGATAAAGAAGTACCGGCAAGGTAAGGCCGGGGCTCCTCGCAGGAAACGCCCATGCTCGGCAAATACTTTAAATTTCTATCCAACGGCAAGCCCGTCCACGCGCGAAACGACAGCGTAATCGCGCAAGCGCCGCCGCCGATCGATCGCATCGTACCGCTGATGGAATCCCCGGTGTTCGATCGTCCCGAATCGGGGCCCGTCATCGACACGGCGGAAGCGCCGGCCGTGGTCTCGAATATGCTCGACATCCCCACCCATGGCGTCCGCACGCAAGCCAGCGAACTCTTGAATCGTTTCCTCGGCCGCCAACCCATCCTGGATCTCGGCGGCGAGATCGTCGGCTATGAAATGCGCATCAAAAAAGCCGCCCCACCGCCGGGAGAAGGCGCGCAACTGCTGCAACAAATGGTGGATGAAATGCTGCTCTCCAGCATGGAAGATTTGAATGTGCAGAAACTGCGTGGCGAAAAGCAGATTTTTGCCACTATTTCCGCCCCCTCCCTCGACACCGGGTTTCTCGACCGCATGCAGGGCGCGGGCATCGTGCTGATGTTCCGCCCGCCGGATGGGCCATTGGACAGCGTGATCGCGCGCTGCCAAGAGCTGCGCGAAGCCGGCTACCGTCTCGGCCTGCAGCAATTGCAGTATCGGGAAGCGCTCGACGATCTGCTGCCGCTGGTGGATTACATCCGCATCGACCCGGCCTTGCTGGATGCGCTGCAATTGGGTGAGTTAGTGGTGCAAATCAGAAGTCATGGCGATTTCGAGCTCATCGCGAACCCGGTCGAATCCGAGGAGCTGTATGCGGTCTGCCGCAAGCTCAAGCTCAATTTATTCCAGGGCTATTTCTTCGCCAAGCCGCTGCCGGTTCGCGCCACCAAGGTGGACAGCCAGCGCCTGCGCGTGATGCAACTGCTCAACCTCACCATGAACCATGCGGACATGGCGGAGCTGGAAAAGCAATTCAAGCCCGATCCCGTGCTGTCCTACAAATTGCTGCGCTTCATCAACTCGCCCGCCACCGGCTTATTGCAGCCCGTGCGCTCGGTCAGCCATGCGCTCGTCGTGCTCGGCTACGACCCGCTGTACCGCTGGTTGACCCTGCTGCTCTTCGCCAGCGGCCAACCCGACCACCGCACCCTGGCGCTGATGAAAAACGCCCTGGTGCGCGCGCGCCTCACCGAGCTGCTGGGACAAAAGAAACTCAAACCAAAGGATCAGGATGGGCTATTCATCACCGGCATCTTTTCCCTGCTCGATGCGCTGCTCAACATGCCGATGGAAACCGCTTTAGCCAGCCTGAAATTGCCGCCGGCCATCGAGGCGGCCCTCACCCGGCGCGAGGGAATCTACGCACCCTATCTCGACCTCGCCATCGCCTGCGAAGAAGCAGAAGACCAAGTCATCGCCACCTACGCGGCGGTCAGCGAAATCTCAGCGGAAGAAATCAACCTGGCGCACGTGCAAGCGCTGGTCTGGGCGGAAGAAGTGGATTTGGGGAAGGCATAAAAAGCAAAGCTCCCCCCGTGTGGAATGATTTTTTTGAAACTCAATCGCGCTCGGGTTTGAGCACGATCACGTCGGCCGAACCGCTCTCCGCCGGAACGGCGGTGAGCAGCGAACTCGGATCGGCCATCGCTTGCAGCGACCAAAGAAAACCGCGGTCAGCATAAATTAAATCCCACATCATATTGGAAATGCGAATACAGGCTTGCAGCGGATTGGCGCTGCGGCTACGCTCCATATCGATGCGCCATTGAAAGCTGCGCAAGCGTTGGCGCAACTCTTCCGGCGCACCCTCGATCAGCTTGTCGATCATGTCCTGACGCTTGGCCTCGAACGCGGCCGGATCGCTTTGCGCAAGGCTCGCCCAATCTTCAAAATCAAACTGTTCCTCACTCATGGCCGCTCACCCAATATGAAAACGATTCTGCTGTAAAAAGGAGCAAGAAGGGTGCCAAAATCGCGAAACACCCGAAAAACCGGAACAAATGCAGCGAGAAGGGAAACTTCTCCGCCTCAATGTAAAATTTCTTGACACCCTATTCGCACTATAACCGAGCACTGGAAAAAAAATCTACAATGGACTTCGCTACAGACCGTTGTTCTACCCAGAAGATGATACAGATCACACCCCAGCTCGCCATCAATGAAGACGAATTGACGTTCAGCTTCGTGCGCGCCTCCGGCCCCGGCGGCCAGAACGTGAACAAAGTATCGAGCGCGGTCGAGCTGCGCTTCGATGCCGCCCGCTCGCCCTCGCTGCCGGAAGCGCTGAAGGAGCGCTTGAAGAAGCTCGCGGGCAGACGCCTCTCGGACGATGGCGTGCTGCTGATCGACGCGCACCGCTTCCGCACCCAGGGATTGAACCGCAAGGACGCGCTCGCGCGCTTGGTGGCCTTGCTGCAAGCCGCCGCGATCGAACCCAAAACCAGAAAAGCCACCCGCCCCAGCCGCGGCGCGCGCGAGGAACGGCTGCAAGCGAAACGCAAGGCAAGCCAGATCAAGCAGGCAAGACGCGCAAATTTTCCCCACGCGGATTAGTGCGTTTTATCATCACGATTTCGATTTGCGCTTCCGTCTTCAAGGGTTTTCCCTCACAATTTCGATTCTTTCAATAAAACCTTGCCACAGAGAACACAGCGGACACAGAGAAATTCCCTATCACTGCCCGATGAGCGCGCTCGTCCACCTCTGTGATCTCTGTGTACTCTGTGGCAAATTTTTTGTTAAATTTTTTCCGGATCAGTTCAAATGAATTTACACGAATATCAAGCCAACGAAGTCTTGCGCGAATATGGCATCACCACGCCGCGCGGGGTCGTGATCGAGAATACCCTGCATGCCGAAGTGGCCACCAACGAGTTGGGCGGCAGCGCTTGGGTGGTCAAGGCGCAAATCCACGCCGGCGGGCGCGGCAAGGCGGGGGGCGTGAAGCTGGTCAAGTCGGTGGATGATCTGCGCGCCGCGGCCGATACGCTGCTCGGAAAATCGCTGGTCACCTATCAAAACGCGCCGCACGGCCAAATCGTATCGCGCGTGCTGGTGGAAGAAACCCTGCCCATCGCGCGCGAGCTGTATTTGAGCCTGCTGGTGGATCGCGAAAGCGAGCGCATCACGGTCGTCGCCTCCGCCAGCGGCGGCATGGACATCGAAGAGATCGCGCGTACCGCGCCGGAAAAGATTCTGCGCGAAACCTGCGACCCGCTCCTGGGCTTGCAAGACTTTCAGTGCCGCAACCTGGCGTTTGCGCTGGGCCTGGAGGGCAAACAAATCGGGGAAATGACGCGCCTGCTGCTCGCTGCGCACCAACTCTTCCTGCAGCGCGATTTATCCATGCTGGAGATCAATCCCTTGATCGTCACCCAAAGCGGCGGCATCGTCGCGCTCGATTGCAAGATGATCGTGGATGACAATGCGCTGTACCGCCAGACAAACCTGTCCGACAAACGCGACGTGAGCCAGGACGATGCGAAGGAAGCCGCCGC
>JACRIU010000020.1 GCA_016235775.1 Hydrogenophilales bacterium | reverse complement strand
TATTGAGCTTTACATAAATCATGACGTACCAACTTGGTCATGCAAATCCCTCCCCGCCTCCCTTTGTTAAAGGGAGGAGTCCGTTCCAAGCAGCGCCCTGAGGGTGCCCCCCTTTGCAAAAGGGGGGGTAGGGGGGATTTGAAGCCTGTCATGATTTCTGTAAACCTCAATAATTGTCTTATGAAGTGGGTAAAGTCCACTTGCATGCAGGCCGTCTGCGGAAAAGCCTTGGAATGAAATTGCTGTTGCCGACTAAAAATAAACGCATTCTCGTGGCGCTGGCCGGTTCATTGGCATTTCATCTATCGCTGCTTTTTATCAAACCTCCCGCATCGCATGAAGTTGCTGTGTCTGAGTCGAGACGCGTGCCTTCTCAGCTCGATGTTAGATTGTCACCGCCGGACCGTGATGCCCCACCTCCCCCGTTGCCGCCGCAAGCGGCACCCAGACCACCCGCTGCAAAAACACGACGCCCAGCAACCCAATTGCAACCCGCGCCGAGGGTGACCGAAGCGGAAAAAACCTGGACCACGGTCGAGAAGGACGAGATGAATCGCTTTCTGAATGAACTCGGTTCACAGTCCAAACCACCCTCGGGCATGGAGTTGGCGCGTCGTGCGCTTGCCATGGCCAGAACTTTAGGGAGGGAAGACGAAAAGAACGATGAGATGGCCGAGATCACGCAACGTTTGCGCGCCGCCAATATCGAGCCCTTAAGCCTGGAACTCTATTTCGAAGCCTTGTTTCGCAAATTGAATAACAGCGCAACCATGGTTCAGCGCAATGCGCACAAAGCCGGGTCGCAAGTCGCAGAAGTGCGGGTGACGCTGAGTCCCAATGGCTCGGTGAAAAGCTTCACCATACTGCACAGCGCCGATCAGCAAGCCGAGATCGCCTTTATCAAATCGGTAGTGGAACGCGCGGCACCCTTCCCCGTATTTCCTGCCGATATCCGCAGCGCAACCGATAAAATCATCTTACAAATCTGTATCCATCCCTCACGTTTTAGCGATGGAACCGGCGCGCAGTTTACGCGCATGTCGCGCGGGCAGTCGTGCCGGGGGGATGGGTAAACCGGGACATGAAATTACGCCGATCCGGTTTTTGTAAGAAGGGCTATTATAAAAAAAGCTAAGTGCCGCACCGTCAGCGAACGCTGTAGGTCGGCACAATATGAGGAGGAACCATATATGAATCAGGATCAAACCATGAACCACGACACCAAGCGCAACATCTGGGCGCGCGCCTCTTTCATGCTGCTGATGGGCTTGGTACTACATGTGAGTGTTACCTTGATACTCGTCGTGACCGTCATTCAATTCGTGATGGTGTTGCTGAACGATGCGCCCAATATCCGCTTGCTTGCATTTGGCCGTAACCTGGGGCGCTATTTGCAACAGATCGTGAATTTTCTGACCTTTGCTTCGGAAGAAATACCGTTTCCTTTTAGTGATTGGCCGTCGGGGGAGTGAGGCTGCTAAGGCAGCGCATTGGTGATATTGATGGCCAGTACGACACCGGCTGCACCGCTTAGGATGATCGGAACGAGAAGCTCCAGTTTGTTGACAACATTGCCGTATTGGGCAGCACGCTTAGTTCTAGCTTCCTGTGCTCTGTATGCATCAACCGCAGCTTTTACCTCGTTGTAATCATGGGACTTGGAATCACTATTTGACTTTGCTCGTTTTTCCTCTATTACTCGAAAGCGCTCTGTGAAGTGTTTTACCTGCTCGATTAAGTGCAAAGAACGTTCCTTCTGAATCTCTTTGTCATGGTTCCATGAAAGGAGAAACATTATCAGCCAATAAGCCATAAGCACTAGTGCTAGAAGCAATACATGAAGTTCTGCCGAACTCGATATATCTACTCCAAACACTCGCATTTCCGTAAATCGAATCTTCAATATCCAGGCTGAGATGATGATAAAGCATATGGTGCTAAGGTTTCGCCGCGCCTTTTTTGTTTCGTCCGACTTGTATTCCTGCAGCAAGTCTAGAAATTGCTTTTCGTCATGCTTCATGTGTCGTATCTATTCAGTGTGCAAGTTAAAAGGCTGTGGGTAATGATTTGTTACATTTCGTTGGAATTCGCAGAAAGCTAAGGAGCAGAAGTATCCAACCATCCATTCAAAAGTCAACGCGCCGCCGAAATAACAAAATCCCGCTTGATCGGCGCATCCGATTGTGGGCCGAACCATTTGTCGAAGATGCGTTTGGCTTCGCCCGATTTTTCCATGTCGAGCAGGGTTTGATTCACGAACGCCACCCAGGCGGTTTCACCCTTGCGCATGCCCAGGCCGTAGGGCTCATCCGATATGCGCAGCGCGGGAATTTCATACGCGGTTTTGTCCGGCGCTTTGGCCAGGATGCCGGCCAAGATCGCTTCGTCCGTGGTGATGGCGGTCACACGCCGCTGGCGCAGGGCGAGGAAGGCTTGCGGGTAGTCGTCAAAGGACAAGACTGTGGCGCTGGGCACGGCGCGCTTTACATTCTGCTCCGAGGTGGAACCCTTGGCGGTGGCGATGCGTTTGCCTTCCAGATCTTTCAAGCTACGCAGCGTGCCCTTGGGCGCGATGAATTTTTGCCCGGTTAAAAAATACGCATGGCTAAAATCGATTTGCTGCGCGCGTTCGGGGCTTTTGGTCATGGTGGCGGCGATGATGTCGATGTTGCCGGAGACCAGTTGCGGGATGCGATTGGCCGAGGTGACCGGCTTTAGCTCCAACTTCACGCCGAGCTTAGCGGCGATGGCCCGCACAAAATCCACGTCGTAACCGACGATGCTGCGGGTTTGTGCATCGACATAGCCGAATGGCGGCAGGCTGTCTTTGACCCCGGCTACCAAGACGCCTTTGGCTTTGATGTTGGCCAGGGTGTCGGCTTGGGCGAGGGGTAGGCTCAATAGGGCTAGGGTGAAAGCGGCTATGCAGTGTTTGTAGTTTTGCATCGTGACTCCTAGTTTCAGGCTAACTGTTGTTCCACTGGCGTACATTGTGGTTTTGTAGCGCAAGCATCCTGCTTGCATGCCGGCAAGATGCCGGCGCTACATTGTTCAGTGCATGGGCGACAATACTTGTTTCAAAAACTGTTTCGCGCGGGGATGCGCCGGTTCCAGGAAGAACCGTTCCGGTGGGGCTTCTTCCACCACGCGGCCTTGATCCATGAATACGACGCGATGCGCGACTTCGCGCGCGAAGCCCATTTCGTGCGTGACGACCATCATGGTCATGCCGTCGCGCGCCAGGTTTTGCATCACCGATAGCACCTCTCCGATCATTTCCGGATCGAGTGCCGAGGTCGGCTCGTCGAACAGCAATATCTTGGGGCGCATGGCCAGCGCACGCGCGATGGCTACCCGCTGCTGCTGCCCGCCTGAAAGTTGGTTGGGATAGGCATCGCGCTTATCCGCGAGGCCGACGCGCTGCAAGAGCGCCTGGGCCTGCTGCTCCGCTTCCGCTTGCGCCATGCACCGCACTTTCATTGGGGCGAGGACGATATTTTGCAGGACCGAGAGATGGGGATAGAGATTGAAGTGCTGAAACACAAAGCCGACTTCCGCACGCAGGCGGTTGATATCGGTCGCGGGAGAGCTTAAGTCTTGGCCATCGACAACCAGACGGCCCTGCTGGATCGGCTCCAAACGATTCACCGCGCGCACCAAAGTCGATTTACCGGAACCGGATGGGCCGCACACCACCACGACCTCGCCCGGCATGATGCGCAAATTGATGTCGTCCAGCACATGCAAAGCACCAAACCACTTGTGCACCTGATCAAAACAGATCATTGGATCGGGCGAATTTTGTTCGGTGGTGGGCATGGGGGGAGTATAGCAGTGGGTTAGATGGCTCGCCTTCTCCCCATTTCCCCTCTCCCTAGCCCTCTCCCCGCAAGCGGGGCGAGGGAATATTTATCCCCTCTCCGCTGGCGGAGAGGGGCTGGGGGAGAGGTGGACGCTAGGACGCGATTGCACTAACCTCAAACTGTAATGAATAACACCCCGCCTATCTTCGTTGCACGCCAGCTCTCCAAAATCTATCGCATGGGCGAGGTGGAGGTGCATGCCTTGCGCGGCATCGATTTGGAACTGTATCGCGGTGAGCTGGTGGTGCTGCTCGGGCCTTCGGGCAGCGGCAAATCGACGCTGCTGAATATCCTGGGCGGGCTGGATGTGCCCACCAGCGGCGAGGTGAGTTATCTCGATCACACGCTCACCGGTGCGACCGAGGCGGAACTCACGCGCTTCCGGCGCGAACATGTCGGTTTTGTGTTTCAGTTTTACAACCTGATCCCCAGCCTCACCGCGCGTGAGAATGTGGCGGCGGTAACCGAGATCGCCGCCTCGCCCATGCGCCCTGAAGAGGCGCTGCGCCTGGTGGGCCTGGGCGAACGCTTGGATCACTTCCCCGCTCAGCTATCCGGTGGCGAACAGCAGCGCGTGGCCATCGCCCGCGCCGTGGCGAAAAACCCTGCGGTGCTGTTGTGCGATGAACCAACCGGGGCGCTCGATTCGACCACGGGGGTAGTGGTGCTGGAAGTATTGGAAAAGGTAAACCGCGAACTCGGCACGCTGACGGTGCTGATCACGCACAACGCGGGTATCGCCGATATGGCGGATCGGGTGATTCGCTTATCGGATGGGCACATCGCCGAGATGCACCGCAACGCCGTGAAGAAGGCTGCGCGGGAGTTGTCTTGGTAAGGGCGGCTAGCACGACTAAAAAACAAATTTAGCCACAGAGATCACAGAGGGCACAGAGGGAGGCGTAGCCGCTTCAACACGTATTTGTTTTTCTCTGTGTCCTCTGTGATCTCTGTGGCAAGATTTTCTTGGCATTTGAAATCTTTGTTTGACAGGCATCCCATGCGCGCACTCGACCGAAAACTGCTTCGCGATCTCTGGCACCTGCGCGGCCAAGTGTTGGCTATCGCGGCGGTGATCATGGGCGGGGTGGCGACGCTGGTGATGTCGCTCTCCACCTACGATTCGCTGGTCATGACCCGCGACCGTTTCTATCGTGAATACCGCTTCGCCGAGGTGTTCGCCAATCTGAAGCGTGCGCCCGAGCCGGTGGCCGAACGCCTGCGTGCTATCCCCGGCGTGACCCATCTGGAAACGCGGGTGATCGCGGGGGTGAAACTGGAAGTGGAAAACTTCACCGACCCCATCACCGGCCTCTTGCTCTCGGTGCCGGATAACGGCGAGCCGCTGCTCAACACGCTGTACATGAAACGGGGACGTATGGTGCAGCCCTATAGTCCGGATGAGGTGGTGCTCTCGGATACGTTCGCCGATGCGCATCATCTGCAGCCCGGCAACAAGCTCGCCGCCATCATCAACGGCAAGCGCAAGCTGTTGACGATTGTGGGCGTCGCGGTATCGCCGGAATATGTTTATCAGATCGCGCCCGGCGCCTTGTTCCCCGACTTTAAGCGCTATGGCGTGTTGTGGATGGGCCGTCACGCCTTGGCCGCCGCCTATGACGTGGCCGGTGCGTTCAACAATGTGACGCTGACCCTGAGCAAGGGTGCACAGGTGCAAGAGGTGCTCGACCGTGCGGACGCGATCCTCGGCGCCTATGGCGGCACCGGGGCTTATGGGCGCAAGGATCAATTCTCCAATCGTTTTCTCAGCGAAGAGTTGAAGCAGTTGCAGACCACCGCCACGATTTTCCCCGCCATCTTTCTCGGCGTGGCGGCTTTCTTGCTCAATGTGGTGGTGAGCCGTCTCATCGCCTTGCAGCGGGAGCAGATCGCGACGCTCAAAGCATTCGGCTATACCTATTTCGCCATCGGCTGGCACTTCGTGAAACTGGTGCTGTTAATGGTGCTGTTGGGCGTGGCGGGCGGCGTGGCTTTGGGCGCTTGGTTCGGCCAGGGCCTATCCAATGTGTATACGGAGACGACGTTTCGCTTCCCCTACCTCGACTATCGGATCGATGCGGGCGTGATCCTGATGTCGCTGGCGGTCACGATGGCGGCGGCGATCAGCGGCACGCTGTTTTCTGTTGCGCGCGCGGTGCGCCTGCCACCCGCCGAAGGCATGCGCCCGGAGATGCCGGTGGCCTATCGCGCCACCCTGGCGGAGCGCATCGGTTTTCAGCGCTGGCTCAAGGCGCCCACGCGCATGATCTTGCGCCATATCGAACGCCGCCCAATCAAATCGCTGCTGACGGTGCTGGGTATTGCCTGCGCTTGCGCGCTGATGATGGTGGGCAATTATCAGAAAGGCGCGATCGACTTCATGGTGGATGTGCAGTTCCGCCAGGCTGCGCGCGAGGACTTGGCGCTGGCCTTCATCGAGCCCACTTCGGGCCGCGCCTTGCATGAGCTGGCCGCCCTGCCGGGCGTGGAGCATGTAGAGGGCTTTCGCGATGTACCGACGATTCTGCGGCATCGCCAATACAGTTACCGCACTGCCGTTTACGGCATTGTGCCGGAAGGCCAACTGCATCGCTCGCTCGATAGCCGCCTGCAACCGATCCAAGTGCCGCCGAATGGCGTGGTGCTCACCGGCCACTTGGCCAACAATATTTTGCATGTTAAGCCGGGCGATATGCTCACGGTGGAGGTGCTGGAAGGCAGCCGCCCGGTACGGCAAGTGCCGGTGCTGGGTATCACCCAGCAATATCTGGGCGTGTCGGCTTATATGCAGCATGATTCGCTCAATGCGCTGATGCGCGAGGGCAATGTGGTCTCCGGCGCTTATCTGGCGATTGAGCCCGGTGAAGAAAAAGCCGTTTACGAAAAATTGCATGATCGGCCGCGCGTGCTGGGCTTGGTCGCCAACGCCGCCGCGATCCAGAGCTTCTACGCCACCATCGGCGAATTCGTGCTGTTCTACAACATGATCTCAACCATACTCGCCGCGAGCATCGGCTTCGGCGTGGTGTACAACAGCGCGCGCATCGCGCTCTCGGAGCGGGGGCGCGAGTTGGCCAGCCTGCGTGTGCTAGGCTTCACCCAAGGCGAGATCGCCTATATCCTGCTCGGTGAACTGGGGCTGCTGACCCTGGCCGCGATCCCGGTTGGATTCTTGTTGGGTGTTGGTTTGGTCAGCATCTTGGTGCAAGCCTTCGAGAATGATCTGTACCGGCTGCCGCTGATTTTGAACCCGAGCAACTATGCGATGGGGGCAGCAGTGGTGGTGGCGTCGGCCTTGGTGTCGGGCTTGCTGATATGGCGGCGGCTTGGGCAGTTGGATTTGGTGGCGGTGCTGAAGACTCGGGAATAGGGTTACAACCCGTACGCCACATCGTAGGGGTCGGGCATGCCCGACCCGATATTTTCATCGGGCGAGGCATGCCTCGCCCCTACGACATGGTGAGAAATTTTTTTGTTAAACGTTTAGGAATAAATCTAGTCATGCAATTGCGCGCACGCATCGGCATCACCCTTCTCGGCCTCGCACTCGCGGGCGGCTTGGTCTATGGCTTTATGCCGCGCGCCGTGGCAGTGGATGTTACTGCCGCGACTAAAGGGCCACTCGCTGTCACGATCGAAGAAGAAGGCAAGACACGGGTCATGGCGCGCTATGTGGTCTCTACACCCATGTCGGGTTACGCCCGGCGCATCGATCTGCATGTAGGTGATGCAATCAAGCAAGGCCAGGTGTTAGCCCAGATCGAGCCGGCACGCTCGGATGCGCTCGACCCGCGTTCGCGTGCGCAAGCACAAGCCCAAGTGAATGCCGCACAGGCTGCTGTCGCCGCTGCGCGCGAGAATGCCCGCGCCGCCGCCGCGCAAGCCGATCTGGCGCGCCAGGAGTTGCAACGCACCGAGTCGCTGCGCACGGCCAATTTCATTTCCGAGCAGGCCTTGGATAAGACGCGCTCGGAAGTCAGCCGCACCCAGGCCGCGCAAATGGCGGCTGAGCATGCCATCAATGTTTCACGCTTCCAGTTTGAAACCGCACGCGCGGCGCTCGCCAATACGAGCAAGCTGCAAGCCGGCAAATCCGCCGAGATATTGAGCGTGCACGCGCCGGCCGATGCCTACGTGCTGAAGTTGGTGCATGAGAGCGAGGGAATGGTACAGGCGGGTCAGTCTTTGATCGAGATCGGCAACCCGGAAACTTTAGAGGTGGAAGTGGAGGTGCTCTCCACCCATGCGGTGCAAATTGCGCCCGGCTCTAAAGTGCTGCTGGATCGTTGGGGGGGAGACAAGACGCTGCAAGGCGCGGTACGCGTGATCGAGCCCGCCGGCTTTACCAAAGTCTCCGCGCTCGGCGTAGAAGAGCAACGCGTGCGAGTGATCGCCGACATTACCTCTGCGCGCGAAGTGTGGCGCCGCCTGGGCGATGGCTACCGAGTGGAAGCGCGCATCGTGATCTGGGAAGGCGCGGAGGTTTTGCAAATTCCCGCCAGCGCCCTGTTCCGCCTCAATAGTGGCTGGGCGGTATTCGTGGTGGAAAATGGCCGCGCCCAAACCCGGCCGCTTGAAGTCGGCCAACGCGCGGGGCTGATCGTGCAGGCGCTCTCGGGAATCAAAGCGGGAGATAAGGTGATTACGCATCCCGATGACAAGATCGTGGATGGTGGGCGGGTGAAAGTGCGTTGAGTTAAGTAGCCTGCTTCAGAATCTCAATCACTTCCTCATCTTCCACCTGCGGAAATTCGCGGTAAAACTGCCCGACCGCCCGAAAATCATAGGGCGTTTCCAGGCATACGACTTCATCGCAATACCCTGCCACTTTTTCGATCGTCTCGGGTGGTGCGACCGGCACGGCGCAAATGAGCTTGGCCGTGCTCTTGGCGCGCAGCGAATGCAGCGCGGAGATCATGGTGGCGCCGGTGGCCAGGCCATCATCCACCACGATCACGATGCGCCCGGCCGGATCGATCGGCGGCCGGATCGGTGTGTACTGGGCGCGGCGCTTGCGCATGGTTTCCATCTGGCGCGTTTTTTCCTGTTCGATATAGGCCGGCGTCGCACCGGCCGAACTCGCATATTCCGAAACATAGGTCCAGCCGCTTTCATCTACCGAACCGACGGCAAACTCTGCGTTATAGGGCGCGCCCAGCTTGCGCACCAGCACCACATCCAAGTCGCCTTGCAGCGTTTCGGCAATGCGTTTGGCCATGGGCACGGCGCCGCGGGGGATGGCCAGTACAAGCGGATGCTGCCCGCGATAGGGGCTGAGCTTGGCGGCTAGCTGGTCGGCCGCGTCGATGCGATTGTTGAAGGACATGTTTTTATAATGGTTTCATTCACGGAAAAATCAAGTGAACAATTCATCGCAATTGGGAATATCGCCCTTCGGTCAAAGCCTGGCCTGGATCGGCTTTCGTTTATAATCACGGCTTTTCGCCTGCCATGCTACTTGCCAATCTGCTTCCTGGCCCCCTCCCCCTTCCCGGCCAGTTTCGGCGCTATTCCGGTCTGACCGGCAGCGCCGATGCGCTCGCTTTGGCCGAATTGGCGCAGGCAAAAAAACCGGTCCTGGTGCTGACCGCCTCGGCGCTCGATGCGCAGCGTTTGAAGGATGAAATCCCCTGTTTCGACCCCAGCCTGTCGGTGCATTTGCTGCCGGATTGGGAGACGTTACCTTACGATAAATTCTCGCCGCATCAGGATTTGACCTCGGAGCGGCTGGCGACGCTGAACCAGATCAGCCGCAATCAATTCGACATCGCGCTGGTGCCGGTGACCACCGCGCTGTATCGGCTGCCGCCATTGGCGTTTTTGGCGGCGCATACTTTCTTTCTCAAGCAGGGCGAGAAGCTGGATGTGGATGGCTTGCGCAAACAGCTGACATTGGCCTCTTACACCCACGTTACCCAAGTCCAAGCGCCGGGCGAATACAGCGTGCGCGGCGGGGTGATCGATTTGTTCCCCATGGGCAGCACCGTGCCCTATCGCATCGACTTGTTCGACAATGAAATCGACACCCTGCGCACCTTCGACGTCGATACCCAGCGCAGCATCTACCCGGTGAAAGAAGTGCGGCTGTTGCCGGCGCGCGAGTTCCCGTTAAACGAAGCCGGCATCAGCAACTTCCGCCAAAAGTTTCGCGATCAATTCGAAGGCGATCCATCGAAGTGCCGCTTGTATAAAGACGTGAGCAATGGCGTAGCCCCCCCCGGCATCGAGTATTACTTGCCGCTGTTTTTTGAGACGACGGCAACGCTCCTGGATTATCTGCCGCCCGAGCCGCTGCTGTGCCTGCATCGCGGGGTGCAGGAGGCGGCGGATCAATTTTGGCGCGACACCCGTTCGCGCTATGAGTTGTTGCGTGGCGACCGTGAGCGGCCGCTGTTGCCGCCGGAAGATTTATTTTTATCCACCGATCAGTTGTTCGGGCAGCTCAAGGCATTCCCGCGCATCGAGTTGATCGAAGGCGCGGAATTGCCCGCGCATACCGTCGCCTGCGCCACCGCATCTTTGCCGCCGATTCATGTGGACCGGCGCGCGGATCTGCCGCTTGCCCAATTACAAGGATTCCTTAGTCAATTCGATGGCCGGGTGCTGATCGCAGCGGAAAGCCTGGGGCGGCGCGAGACCATGGCGCAGTTATTCGCCGAACAGGGCATTCACCCGGCGCTGTGCGACAACTATGCGGCGTTCAACACCAGCGCGGAGCGCGTCATGCTCGCCGCGCTGCCGGTGAGCCAAGGCTTTGTCCTGCCAAGCGAGAAAATCGCGCTGGTCACCGAGAGTGAGCTGTATGCCTTGCAAGTGCGCCAAGCGCGATTGCGCGAAGTGCGCAAAACCAGCTCGGAGCACTTGCTGCGCGATTTATCCGAAGTGCGCGTGGGCGACCCGGTAGTGCATGAAGAGCACGGCATCGGCCATTATCTGGGGCTGGTCACGCTCGATTTGGGCGAGGGTGAAACTGAGTTTCTACATCTGGAATACGCTGGCGGCGACAAGCTGTACGTGCCGGTGGCGAGCCTGCACCTGATCAGCCGCTACAGCGGCGGCGCACCGGAAACGGCGCCGCTGCATCGGCTCGGCAGCGGGCAGTGGGAAAAAGCCAAGAAGAAAGCGCAGAAGCAAGTGCGCGACACGGCGGCGGAGCTGCTCAATCTCTACGCCCAGCGCGCGGCGCGGCAGGGCTATGCCTTCCAGCTCAAGCCGCACGATTACGAAGCCTTCGCCGCCGGTTTCCCCTTCGAGGAGACGCCGGATCAATCGGCCGCCATCCTGGCGGTGATCGAAGACATGACCAATGGCAAGCCGATGGATCGCCTGGTGTGCGGCGATGTCGGCTTCGGCAAGACCGAGGTGGCCTTGCGCGCCGCCTTCCTCGCCGTGGCCGATGGCCGCCAGGTCGCAATCCTGGTGCCGACCACGCTGCTCGCGGAACAGCATTTCAATACTTTCTCCGACCGCTTTGGCGAATGGCCGGTGAAGCTGGCCGAGTTGTCGCGCTTTCGCTCCGCCAAGGAGCAGGCCGAAGCGCTCAAGGGCTTGAGTGAGGGCAAGATCGACATCATCATCGGCACGCATCGCCTGATCCAAAAAGATGTCGTGTTCAAGAATCTGGGCTTGGTGATCATCGATGAGGAGCACCGTTTCGGCGTGCGGCAAAAAGAACGTTTGAAAGCGCTGCGCGCCGAAGTGGACGTGCTGACGCTCACCGCGACGCCCATCCCGCGCACGCTGTCGATGTCGATGGATGGCTTGCGTGATTTCTCCGTGATCGCCACCGCGCCGCAAAAACGCCTGTCGATCAAAACCTTTGTGCACCCGTTTAGCGAAGGCCTGATCCGCGAAGCCGTGCTGCGCGAATTGAAGCGCGGCGGCCAAATCTATGTCCTGCACAACGAGGTGGAAACCATCCACAACATGCATGAAAAGCTGGAGTAGCTCTTGCCTGAAGCGCGCATCAGCATCGCCCATGGCCAGATGCGCGAACGCGAGCTGGAGCATGTGATGCGTGATTTCTACCATCAGCGCTTCAACGTGCTGCTGTGCACCACGATTATCGAAACCGGTATCGACGTGCCGAGTGCCAACACCATCATCATGAACCGTGCGGATAAATTCGGCCTGGCCCAAATGCACCAACTGCGCGGGCGCGTCGGCCGCTCGCATCACCAAGCCTATGCTTATTTGCTCACGCCGCCCGACACGGCACTCACCCCGGCCGCGAAGAAGCGCCTGGAAGCGATTCAGTTGATGGAAGACTTAGGGGTCGGCTTTCACCTGGCCATGCATGATCTGGAAATTCGCGGCGCGGGTGAGTTGCTAGGCGAATCGCAAAGCGGCGAAATGCAGGAAATCGGCTTCACGCTGTATAGCGAAATGCTCAATAGCGCGGTCAAGGCGCTCAAAGCGGGCAAGGAACCCGATATCGACGCGCCGCTGCATATCACCACCGAGATCAATCTGCATGCCCCTGCCCTGCTGCCCAACGACTACTGCGCCGACGTGCACGAGCGGCTGGTCATCTACAAGCGCCTGGCCAATTGCGATACGCAGGATGCGCTCGACGCCATGCACGAAGAGCTGATCGACCGCTTTGGCCTGCCACCGGCGCAAGCCAAGACCCTGCTCGACACGCACCGCCTGCGCATCGCCGCCAAACCGCTCGGCATCAGCCGCATCGATGCGCATAGCGATGCGGTGTCGCTACAATTCATCCCCAACCCGCCGATTGATCCTGGCCGGATCATTCAGTTGATTCAAACCAAAAAGCATTACAAACTCGCCGGACCGGACAAGCTCAAAGTGACCGTCGCAAGCGCTGACACGGCGCGGCGCGTGCAGGCGGTGCAGGAAATTTTTAAAGAATTAGCGGCATAATTTAAAACCTTTCACCACGGAGTACACCGAGGTCACGGAGTTTAAGATTTTGTTTTCCTCCGTGTACTCTGTGTACTCCGTGGTGCAATCTTTTGTTGTTGAAAGTGAAAAACATGCATCTCATCATCCAAGGCGAAAACGTCGAAACCAATGATCTCAAACAACTCGCCAAGCTGAGCGGCGCGAATGGCATTGAGCAGATTGCCCCCAATGTATTTCGCTTAAGTCCTGCCAGCCCCCATCCCGAAATAGAAGCGCTGTGCGCCAACGTCCGGCTGGATTACGCCTTCGTGCCGGAAACACAAACCCTGGATCAAATCGGCCTGGTGGTGATGGATATGGATTCGACTCTGATCACCATCGAGTGCATCGACGAAATCGCCGACATGATGAATCTCAAACCCCAAGTGGCGGCGATCACCGAGGCCGCCATGCGCGGCGAGCTGGATTTCGCGCAAAGCTTGACCAAGCGCGTGGCGCTACTCGCCGGGCTTGACGCCAGTGCCTTGCAGCGGGTATACGACGAACGCCTGCGCCTCTCCCCCGGTGCGGAAACTTTTATCAATGTCTTACAACAGCGCGGTATCAAAACCTTGCTGGTCTCGGGCGGCTTCACTTTCTTTACCGACCGGATGAAAGCCCGGCTCAATCTCGACTATACCGCCTCGAATGTGCTGGAAATTATTGATGGGAAGCTGACTGGCCGCGTGCTGGGCAAGATCGTCGATGCCCAGGGCAAAGCGGATTGGCTAAAGCAAGTGCGCGACGATCTGGGTTTGCAGAAGGCGCAAGTGATCGGCATCGGCGATGGCGCGAACGATCTGAAAATGCTGGGCGAGGCCGGCATCGGCATCGCCTATCACGCCAAACCCGTCGTGCGCGCACAGACCCGCTACGCCATCAATTACGGCGGCCTGGACGCGGTGCTGAATTTGTTCGCGTAGATTTTCCCTCTCATCTACCCCGTACTCAACTATAGAAATTATTGATCGCTCTTCGCTCAACCTTTTGCGGAGCCAGCCGTTATGAAATTTACAGGCGGCGAAATGGGTTTGTCGCAAGGAGGTGTGACATGTTAGTGATGAAAGACATGAGCACGGGCGAAGTCGATTACATCGATGAATATGAGGAAGAAACTCTCTCCTCCGGTTGGAATCCGGCAGTGGCCGATTTGATCCACCGCGAAATCGATCACCACGAGATCACGCAGGCGGAAAACACCATGCCTTCCGACCTGTCCGACGTGGATGTAAACGATTTTCTCGAAAAAATGTACAGCTATATAGATTAGTCCGCGCGCCGGTCCCCGGCGCCCCGGCTGATCTAGCGAACGGCTGACCGAGCGGTTTTACTACCGCCGTCGGCCGTTTTTCATTTCTCAGCCCGTTTATCCGAGCTTCTTTTCTGGCCCGCCCTCCCCGCCCTTGAGGTAAAATAGCCGTTTTTTACGGATAATTACGCGCATGATCAAGGGCAGCCTGGTCGCACTTGTGACCCCGATGCGTGAGGACGGCAGCCTGGATTGGGACCGTTACCGCGCGCTGATCGAATTCCATATTGCCAATCAAACCGACGGTTTAGTCGTGGTCGGCACCACCGGTGAATCCCCCACGGTGGATTTTGATGAGCACTGCAAGCTGATCGAAGAAGCGGTAAAGACCGCGCGCGGCCGCCTGCCGGTGATCGCCGGCACCGGCGCCAATTCCACCGCCGAAGCGATCGAATTGACCGCCAGCGCCAAAAAAGCCGGCGCCGATGCCTGCCTGCTGGTCGCACCCTATTACAACAAGCCGGGCCAGGAAGGCTTGTACCGGCATTTCAAGGCGGTGGCCGAAGCAGTCGATGTCCCGCAAATTATCTATAACGTGCCGGGCCGCACCGTGGCCGATATCGCGAATGACACGGCGTTGCGCCTGGCCCAAGTGCCGAATATCGCCGGCATCAAGGACGCTACCGGCAACTTGCAACGCGGCACCGATCTGATTCTGCGCGCGCCCAAGGACTTCGCCATTTACAGCGGCGACGATGCGAGCGCCGTCGCCTTGTTGCTGATGGGCGGGCATGGCGTGATCTCGGTCACCGCCAACGTGGCGCCGAAACTGATGCACGAGATGTGCGCTGCCGCCTTGGGCGGGCAGCTCGAAGCCGCGCGCGCCGCCAACGCCAAGCTGTTTGGTCTGCATGAGAAACTTTTCGTCGAAGCCAATCCGATTCCGGTGAAGTGGTGCGTGCAGCAAATGGGCTTGATCGCGGGCGGTATTCGCCTGCCGCTCACCCCGCTGGAGCCCGGCCATCATGAAACCCTGCGCCAGGCTATGCGCCAAGCCGGTGTGAACGTTTAATCAATTTGGCTGACCAACCCAGCATTCATAACACCCATGGTTGGAAGGACGGAGCACAATGAATAGCCATATAAAACGCGTTATTTTCTTAACTGTTACAGCCAGCCTGTTGGGGGCTTGCTCCTTTGGGCTTGAACAAAAGAAGATCGATTACAAATCCGCGGGCAAGGCGCCGTCCCTGGAGGTGCCCCCGGATCTGAGCGCCGCCAACCAAGATGATCGTTTTGCCGTGCCTGACATCAACACGCGCGGCTCCGCCACCTACTCGGTCTATAACAAGGAGCGCGCGAATGCTCCGCAACGCGAAGGCGCGAATCTGCTGCCCGAACTCTCCAACGCCCGCGTCGATCGCGCCGGCAGCCAGCGCTGGCTGGTGGTGAAAGCCAGTCCGGATCAAGTCTGGCCGGTGGTGCGCGAATTCTGGCAGGAAAACGGCTTCATCATCAAAATCGAAAATCCGGAAGCCGGCATCATGGAAACCGATTGGGCGGAAAACCGCGCCAAGATTCCGCAAGACATGATCCGGAATTTGCTGGGCAAGGTGTTGGACAGCCTCTACTCCACCGCCGAACGGGATAAATTCCGCACCCGCCTCGAGCCCAGCAAGGACACTGGATTCACTGAGGTTTATGTCAGCCATCGCGGCATGTACGAGGTAATCAAGGGTGGCGATGGCGGCAATCAAACGGTATGGGAGCCGCGCCCGGCCGACCCGGAACTGGAAGCTGAATTTCTGCGCCGCCTGATGGTGCGCTTCGGCGTCGAGGAGACGCGCGCGCAAGCACAATTCGCCGGCGGCACGACACAAGAGCGCGCCAAACTCGTCCGTCCCGCCGATGGCGGCGGCAGCCTCGCGCTCTATGATCCATTCGACCGCGCTTGGCGTCGCGTGGGATTAGCCTTGGATCGCGTCGGCTTTACCGTGGAAGACCGTGATCGTTCGCGCGGCGTGTATTACGTGCGCTACATCGACCCGGAACTCGATATCGAAAAACAGGAAAAGAAAGGCTGGTTCTCTAAACTGGCGTTCTGGCGCGGCGACGATAAGAAAAAGAATCAAGAGCAGTTTCAGATCCAAGTGACGGAGGCCGGCGACGGCAGCCAAGTCAAATTGCTGGCCAAAGACGGCGTCACGGACAAGTCGGAAACGGCGGGCAAGATTCTCACCTTGCTCTACGAGCAACTCAAATAAATGCGCTTTGCCTGCCTGGGAAGCGGCAGTGAAGGCAATGCTTTGGTGGTGGAGGCCGGCGCGTCCTGCGTCCTCCTCGACTGCGGCTTCAGCATCAAGGAAACGGTCGCCCGCCTGGCCCGGCTCGGCCTTGACCCCGCCGATCTCAACGGCATCGTCGTTACCCACGAACATTCTGATCATATTGGCGGTGTTGCGCGCTTCGCGAATAAATTCAAGCTGCCGGTGTGGCTCACGCACGGCAGCCTCGCCTATCTTTCGAATCTGGATCAAACACCGCTGGATACCCGCGTGATCGACAGCCACGCTGGATTCGCGGCGGGTGATCTTTACATTGAACCTTTTCCCGTTCCGCACGATGCGCGCGAACCGATTCAATTCGTCTTCGGCGATGGGCAACACCGCTTAGGCGTGTTGACCGACACGGGCATGATTACCCCCCATATCGAGCAAATGCTCTCCGGCTGCGACGCCTTGGTGCTGGAATGTAATCATGATGCCGGCATGCTTGCCAACGGGCCCTATCCCAGCAGCCTGAAACAACGCGTCGGCGGGCGGTTTGGCCACTTGGACAACAGCGCCGCCGCCGATCTATTGCGCAGCATTGATACCCAACGGCTTACCCATTTAGTAGCAGCGCATTTGAGCCAAAAGAATAATTTACCGGAACTGGCGCGCGCGGCGTTGTCAGAGGCGCTCAACTGCGCTGAGGATTGGATCGGCATCGCCGATCAAGCTTTGGGATTTGACTGGAGAACGGTATAAGGCAAGCGCCTAAACTCGGACAGTAGAAAGCAAAAAGCCGGCACGAGGCCGGCTTTTTACATTTACCAAGAAGCTGATTACTTCTTCTTGTCGCCAGCCGGAGCGGCAGCAGCCGGAGCGGCAGCAGCCGGAGCGGCGGCAGCCGGAGCAGCGGCAGCCGGAGCAGCAGCATCAGCAGGCTTGGCAGCGTCAGCAGCAGGCATAGCCGGAGCAGCAGCGTCGGCAGCAGGCATAGCCGGAGCAGCAGGAGCCGGAGCAGCAGGAGCCGGAGCAGCAGCTTCAGCCTTAGGAGCTTCAGCAGGCGCTTCGGTTTTGCCGCATGCAGCCAGCGACAGAGCAGCGATCAACGCGGCGAACAGAGCAGAGTGTTTCATTTATTTTCCCTTTTCCTAGAGTGTAAGACAAAACCAAAATCAGAAATCGGTCAAACCATATTTCGATCCCCGACCGACCGCGAAATTATAGCAACCTGGAAAAATAATACTAGCCCCTTTTTGTGGTTTTTTAAGGGCTTGCAACGGCCTCAGGAGTGCGTCGTGCAGCATTTTATGACGTCTAAATGCTGTCAGGTATATGCTAGACTATTTGACCCAAATCACATTTCCGCCCAAACCGACCCCATGCCGCGCCTCATGATCGCCCTATGGATTGTGTTCTTGAGCTTGCCGGGGCTGATCCCGCAACACGTACTGGCGGCCGATCACCTGGTGCGCGTAGGGGTGCTCGCCCATCGCGGCAAGGACGAGGCCTTAAAAGCCTGGTCACCCACCGCACGCTATCTTTCCCGGGAAATTCCCGGTCATAACTTTGTCATTGTGCCACTCAATAATGATGACATCAGCCCTGCCGTGGAGTATCGGGATGTCGAATTTGTGCTGACCAACCCCGGATCGTATGCCGAACTGGAGTATAGCTTCGGCGTCACGCGCATCGCCACGCTGAAAAGTGAAACGCCCCAGGGGGGGTATAGCGTGCTGGGCGCGGTGATCTTCAGTCGCGCCGACCGCGCGGATATTCAAACTTTGGCCGACCTGAAAGGCAAGCGTTTCATGGCGGTACATGAAAGCGCCTTTGGCGGCTGGTGGCTCGCCTGGCGCGAATTCAAGCGCCAAAACATCGATCCCTATAAAGACTTCAAGCGTTTGCAGTTCGCCGGCTTTCCGCAGGACGACATTGTGTTTTCGGTACGCGATGGCAAAACCGATGCCGGCACCGTGCGCACCGATTTGCTCGAAAGCATGGCGCTCGCCGGAAAAATCAATCTCCAGGATTACCGTATCCTGAATCCGCAGCAAGCCGAGGGTTTTCCCTATGCGCTCAGCACGCCGCTTTATCCGGATTGGGCATTCGCCGTGCTGCACCACACGCCGGAAAAGCTGGCGCAGCTTGTGACCATCGCATTGTTAAAAATGTCACCCGGCGATCCCGCCGCCAGCGCCGGCGCTTATGCGGAATGGACGGTTCCGCTCGACTATCACAGCGTGCAGCAACTGATGCTGGAATTGCGGGTTGGGCCATACCGCAATTACGGCAAACTCGGCTATCTGGATTTGCTCAAGCAATACTGGATGTGGATTACCGCCGCGCTAGTCATCATGCTCACCTTGGCGGCGGCCTATGCCTACGTGCTCCGCCTGAACCGAAAACTCTCCAGCACCATGAAGCATCTGGAACAAGAAATCGCTCAGCGCCAGTGCATCGAACAAGACTTGCTCAAAACGCGCGATGATCTGGAGCACCGCGTGGCGGAACGCACCACCGAACTCGCGCGCATCAACGAAGAGCTGGAATCGCGCGTGGCGCGCCGCACCGCGCAACTGCTCTCCGCCATGCAGCGGCTGGAAGCGGAAATGAAGGGCCAGCGCTCATCGAGCGAAGCCGAATAAGCCGCGCACCATGCTGGATCCGGCCACCGCCTTTCCTACCCTCATCGAGCACCTCAAGCAGCCCGGCGTTTACCCGCATGCGGTCGATCAAGTCGCGCTGCTGGAAACCCATATCTCGGCCGTGCTGCTCGCCGGCGAATATGCGTACAAACTCAAGAAACCCTATAACCTCGGTTTTCTCGACTTCACCACCCTGGCGGCGCGTAAATATTATTGCGAGGAAGAACAGCGTTTGAACCAACGCCTCGCGCCCGATTTATATCTCGGTGTGGTACCGATCACGGGGTCGCTCGATGCGCCACAGTGGGATGGCAACGGTGCGACAATTGAATACGCCGTCAAAATGCGCCGCTTCCCGCAGCAGGCGCTGCTGTCCAACGTGCTGGCGCGCAATGAATTGCAAGCCGCTCATCTCGATGCGCTTGCTTGCCGCATGGCGGCATTCCATCAAGCTGTCCCGGCCGCAACAATGGATCAGGCTTACGGCCTGCCCGACACGGTGCATGCTAGCGCGCGCCAGAACTTCGCGCAGATTGCACCGCTGCTGACCAATGATGAACAGCGCGCGCAATTGGCCCGCTTGGCGCAAACCACCGAAGTGCTATTCACGGCTGACATGAATCTTTTTGTGCAACGCAAGCGCGATGGCTTTGTGCGCGAATGCCATGGCGACTTGCATCTCGGCAATATGGTCATGCTCGAGGGCGAGATCGTGCCTTTCGATTGCATCGAATTCAACGCGGATTTTCGCTGGATCGATGTCATGAGCGAAATCGCCTTCTTGGTCATGGATCTCGCCAGCCGCGGCCAGCCCGATTTGGGGTTCCGCTTTCTGAACGCTTATCTGGAGCAAACCGGCGATTTTGCCGGGCTCGAGGTATTGCGCTATTACCTGATGTTCCGCGCGGTGGTGCGCGCCAAGATCGCTGCCTTGCGCGCCACGCAGCAGGAAACGCCGCCCACGACGCGCACGCAAGCCTGGGCGGAGTTTCAGCACTATCTGGATTGGGCGGAGCAGGTGAGCCAACCCCGGCCCCCCCTGCTGATTTTGATGCGCGGCGTCTCGGGTTCCGGCAAAAGCACCGTGGCGCGCGAGTTGGCGGCACATCTCCCGGCCATTCACGTGCGCTCTGATGTCGAGCGCAAGCGCTTGTTCGGGCTCGCCCCGCTGGCGCAATCGAAATCCGGTTTGGAGAGCGGCCTATACACGGCGGACGCCACGCAGCGCACCTATGAGCGCTTAAAGGAAATTGCGCAACTGGTATTAGACGCAGGATTTTCCGTGGTGCTCGATGCCACGTTCCTGAAGCACAGCCAACGCACGATGTTCGAAGAAATGGATCAGCCCTACCTCATCGTGGCCTGCGAGGCGCCCACCGAGGTGCTGCGCGCGCGCGTCACCCAGCGCCATGCCGCGCAAACCGATGCGGCTGAAGCCGATCTCGTCGTGCTGGAAAAACAGTTAGCCACGCATGAAGCACTCAGTGAAGCCGAGCGCGCGCAAGCCATCCTCCTCGACACCCTTGAACCCATCGCGGGCTCAACTTTGGCCGCGCAGGTGCTTGCTCGCTTTAATTGAGTTGAATGCGCTGGCCCCAAGGCGTGGGGGACTTGCCTTTGACGAGCCAGATCACCGGACAGTGTGGCTCGCGTGCGGGGAAATCGCCTTCCGCATCGGTAAAGTACACCACCAGATCCGGGTGCAACTGCGCCTGATCGATCCACTCGAACGGCGGCTTGAAACTGGTGCCGCCGCCCCCGGTGAGATTCTTCGGCAAGGTCAGCGCTTCCCAGGCTTCGAAAGCCCAAGGTCCGTTCTCGCACAGATGATCGTCGCAAGCATGCAAGGTGATGCGCGCGCGCAACTGGCTTTTCAATACATCGACCTCGGATAAAAATTCACGCAACTCCTCGTCACCGATCGAGCCGCTGGTGTCCAACACCACGATCACGTCGATCATATTCGAGGACAGGCTGGGCAAGATCGCTTCACCCTCGCGTCGTGACGGGCGCTGAAAGCTGTAATCGTCACGCGCCGCGACTTTCATGTAGCGCGCCAACAGCATGCGCCAGGGCAATTGCGGTTGCAGCAAGTGGTCCACCATGCGCGCCAGCGTTTGCGACAGCTTGCCGGCTTGCGCCGCCTGTTGCGCGGCGGCAGCGAGGCGTTGCTGCCACTGCCGGCCCAGCTCTTCTTTCTCGGTTTCGCTCAGGCCCTCGATTTGCGGCTGGTTGCCCGCACCTTGCGTTGGCTTGGCGGCCTGGCCTTGCGACTCGCCCTGGCGCTGCTCCGGCGGCGGCTCCTGCCCTTCGCCTTGCCCCTGGCCTTCTCCGGCCGATTGTTCCGTGTCCCGATTCTGCGGCGATTGCTGCTGATTCGGTTGGCGCTGCGAACCGGTATTGGAGTCGTTGTCATACAGATGGCTATCGATGGTCTGCTCGGAGGTATCCGGCGGGATCAGCGGATAAATTTCTTCCGCCGTCAGGCCGTGATACTCCGGGTTCATCAGACAACCGGCGGGCGGCTTGAGACCTTCATCCCACAGCAGCAGATTCACTGCATGGTCGCACGCGATATCCCAACGCTTGAGTTCACGATGCCGGCGCCGCGCAAAATGCGCCAGCGCGCAATGCATCGCATCGTGCGACAACATGAATTGCGTTTGCGCCAGATTGAGATGCTGGATGAATTTCGGGTTGTAGTAGAAGTAACGCGCGTCGGTGCCGGTGGTGCGCAAGCTGTCATCCCGCACTGCCTTGAGCTCGAGATGCATCACCAGCGTGCCCAGAAAGGGTTTTTCCAGAATCAAGCGCGTGCGCGCGGCGGAAAGCTTGGTCTCGATTTGCGTAAGATCGGGTTCCATCGGACGGGCGGGTGTTGCCGCCATATCACATTTCGTAGAGCATCAAATCAGTGACGGAGTTCGCCCATTCGGCGAACTCGGGCACGGCGAACAGCGGCTTGCCCACCGAGCGATGCAAATCCGTCACCAACATCACACCCATTTCACGCTGCGGAAAACGTCGTGCGTATTGCAGGATATTGCCCAATACCCGGTTTCCCTCCACCGTGTCTTTTGCCAGCACCGCGCGGCGCACCAAGGCCGCTGCCACGCCATACTGCAAATCAATACTGGCCGGCACATGCGACTCTTTGCCCTGCACGATGCCGTCAATATCGGGTAGTTGGTCCATGCTGTCGACGAAGGCCTTGACCTCGATGCCGGCGGCGGGGCCGACGCAGGCTTGCAGCGCGTCGCGCAGCAACACCGGCATTTCCATAAACTTTTTCAGCGCGCGGTGCGCGAATTCCCAGGAACGGGGGGAAGGAAACGCAATCGGGTTATGCGCCGGATCGAAATTGAACAGCAGGTCGGGGCGAAACCGCAGAAAACCGATCACCCGCTCGTCGATGCCGCGCCCGTGCGCCCAGGCAACCCAGTCATCCAAATGCGCCTCCACTTCATAATGCGTGAAGCGGTTGGCGAGAGGCGCGGGCATGCTATAGGTCACGCCGCGATCGCCTTGGCGATTGCCGGCGGCGAAAATCGCCCAGCCATCCGGAATGAAGTATTCGCCCAAACGCCGATCCAGAATCAATTGATACGCGGCGGTCGAGACGGTGGGTGCGGCGGAGGTGATCTCGTCCAGAAACAAGATGCCGGTCGGTCCATGACGCTGGGCGTCCGGCAGCATGGAAGGGATCGCCCATTCGACCCGGTCGTTCAAGCGGAACGGGATGCCGCGCAAATCGGTCGGCTCCATTTGCGACAGGCGGATGTCGATCAGCGGAACGCGATGCTTGTCCGCAATCTGCGCGATGATTTGCGATTTGCCGACGCCGGGCGGGCCCCACAACATCACGGGCGTATGCTGGCCGGTTAAAGTGCTATTGAATTCGCGGTCGAGAATCGCGGCGATATGAGTCGGTCGCATGCATGAGTCCAATACGATTTTGACCACGCCCAAAGCCCTACAAAGATTGAGTGAATGCGCTGCGTGGCGCGCTGAAGTTTCGATTTTAAACGGATTCGCGCGCGATCAGCACTATCATGCGAGGGGAATTTTTGATACCTTCGGTGTCATCCGAGCAATAAAAGCTTTTAGCCACGAATTAACACGAATTTACACGAAAGCCCATGCGAGGTTTTAATTCGTGCAAATTCGTGTTAATTCGTGGCAAAGATTTTTTAAACGATTGAGCAACCTACACGATGTTGAAGATATGAATTATTGCAGCCATTGCGGCGGGCCCGTGGCGCTCAGCGTGCCCCCCGGCGATCATCTGCCGCGCTATATCTGCCCGGCCTGCCGCACCATCCACTATCAAAATCCGAAAATGGTGGTGGGTACGATTCCGGAGTGGGAAGACAGGATTCTGCTCTGCCGCCGCGCCATCGAACCCAAGCACGGCTTATGGACGCTCCCCGCCGGATTCATGGAAAACAGCGAAACCACAGCACAAGGGGCTACGCGCGAAACATGGGAAGAAGCCTGTGCGAAGGTAGAAATCCAGTCGCTGTATTCGCTCTACAATCTACCGCACATCAATCAAGTGTATTTGATGTTCCGCGCGAAACTGCTCAACCTCGATTTTGGCCCAGGACCGGAAAGCTTGGAGGTCGCCTTGTTTCGGGAGCAGGACATTCCGTGGGAGGCACTCGCATTTCGCACCATCGAAGCCACGCTCAAGGCTTACTTTGCCGACCGGAAAAGCGGGGGGTTTGGCTTTCACATGGGCGATATCTCGCCGCCGCCGAAATAATTTTCTAACCGGCAGCCCGAAACAAACCGATCAGCTTCAAGCCGTGTAGGACACCCTCTTCCAGCAAACGGGTAATCGGCGGCAACAGATAGGGCAGCGCCATCAACAACACCACGAACCCGGCGCCAAGCGTCAAGGGGAAGCCAACCGCAAATAGATTCAACTGCGGTGCGGCACGTGTCAAAATTCCCATGGCGATATTGGCAATCAGCAGCGCGGCCAGCATGGGCATGGACAGCATCAGCCCCACCATGAATATCTGCCCTCCCGTCTCGGCGAACGCCTTGAAACCGCTCAGGTGCAGCGATTCAGTCGAGATCGGCACGATTTGAAAGCTCTGCACCAGGGCGGAAATCACCATCAAGTGCCCATTCATGGCTAAAAACACCAGCATCGCGAAAATCCCGATGAACTGCGCCAACACCGGCGACTGTGCGGAATTTTGCGGATCGAAAAACACGGCGAAACCCAACCCCATCGTCAGGCCAGTCACATGCCCTGACATCTCGATACTGCTCAAAACCAGGCGCATGGAGAATCCGAGCGCGAATCCGATGAATAATTGTTGTGCCGCGATGACGATGCCCTGCGCCGAAGTGAAGCTGACCGAAGGCGGAACCTCCAATAGCGGTGCAATCGTGAACGTCAGGAGAAGCGCCAAGCCCATCTTGATTTGACGTGGCAGCGCGCGATGGCCCAACAGCGGCTCGGACAGCATCAGCCCAAGAATTCGCAGGAACGGCCAGATGAATAGGGCGAACCAGGCGTCCAACTGGCTGGAAGTGATGCTGATCATCGAGCGAAACGCTAGCGGATAAGTTGCGGAATGTTGGAGAACAGTTCTCGCATATAACTGGTCATGGTATCGATCATCCATGGTCCAGCGAGAATCAATACGATAAAAATGACAATCAGTTTGGGGATAAACGTCAGCGTCATTTCGTTAATCGAGGTCGCGGCTTGAAAAATACTCACCAGCAAACCCGTCACCAGTCCCGCCAACATCAGCGGGGACGCCACCAGAATAGTCATTTGCAGCGCTTGCTGCCCGATCGTCACCACGGTTTCCGGGGTCATGATTTACACTCCAAAGCTGCGCACCAGGGAAGCGAGCAGCAAATTCCAGCCATCCACCAGCACGAAAAGCATCAATTTGAAGGGCAATGAAATCAATACCGGGGACAACATCATCATCCCCATCGACATCAATACGCTCGCCACGACCATGTCGATAATCAGAAACGGGATGAACACCAGGAAGCCGATTTGAAAAGCGGTCTTGAGTTCGCTTGTCACATAAGACGGGATCAGGATTTTCATCGGCACCGCTTCCGGGCCGGGCAAAGGCGGATGATTCGCCAACTTCACGAACAAGGCCAAATCTTCCTGTCGCGTTTGCTTCAGCATGAATTGCTTGAGCGGCTCGCCGCCCTTCGTCAGTGCATCGTTGAAACTGATCTTGTCGGCCATCAAGGGCAGATAGGCGTCTTGATAAATTTTATCCAGCGTCGGCGACATAATAAAAAAAGTCAGGAACAAGGCGACGCCCACCAGCACTTGGTTCGGTGGCGCCTGCACCGTCCCCAGCGCTTGACGCAGCAAGGAGAGCACGATGATGATGCGCATGAAAGAGGTCATCATGAGCAGCATGGACGGAATGAACCCCAATGCGGTGATGAGGATCAGCGTCTGAATACTGAGCGTATACGTCGTCGATCCGCCCGGTCCGGGCGTGCTGGAAAGCGCGGGCAAGCCGGTTTGCGCCAAGGCGATCAGGGGCGCGAAGCACAACAAGGCGAACAGCCATGCCCGTGCTTGATATTTCATGCGCCGCCCCGTTTACGCCAGGCTTCTTTCAACCATTCGCCAAACGCGGGCTGATTGAGCATGGCCTGCGCGGACTGCTCCGCATGGGGCGGCCGCGGCATGCTATGCACCGGCGATACATGGCCAGGGGCGACACCGATAATCAGCCACGTATCGTTCACTTCGACCAATACCAAGCGCTCGCGCGGGCCAATCATGACCCCGCCGATCACGCGCATTGTGCCGCCGGGCCCCATTTGCGCCGGGCCAAAACGACGCATCAGCCAGGCGCTGCCGGCAATCGCGGCGATCACGATGACGAGTGCGATGAATACTTGGAATAAACCGCCAAAAGAAGGGGCGCCAGGCAGCGCATCTACTGCATGCGCAAAATGCGGAAAAAGAAGAAATACACCGAGCGCGAAGCGAACGGTCATGGCGAGCGCCACTTCGCACAATGGCACTCGCGATGACCGTTTCCCTCTCTCCTAACTCTCTCCCGCAAGCGGGCGAGAGGGACGCAGGCTCGCTTCGCGAGTTTCGCGTTATACACAGCGTTCATCGTTGCAGTTTGCGGATACGCTCCGACGGCGTGATGATGTCCGTGAGGCGGATGCCGAATTTATCATTCACCACCACCACCTCGCCCTGTGCTACCAGCGTACCATTGACCAGCACACTCATCGGTTCGCCAGCCAAGCCGTCAAGCTCTACCACCGAGCCTTGTGCAAGCTGCAAGAGATTACGGATAGCAATTTTGGTGCGCCCCAGTTCCACGGTAAGGCTCACCGGGATATCGAGAATCATGTCCAGATTATTCGCGGCCGGCTGGCCGGTAGGTGCGCCGGCGGCATCGAATACCGGCATTTGCGCGGGTTGTGCGGCTTGTTCAGCGAGCGCCGCGCCCCAATCATCGGCGGCGCCGGTTTCGGCGGCGGTACCGGCGGCGGCATCCTGTTCGGTCATTGCGGCCGCCCAGTCATCCGCGGATATCTGATCCTTATCTTCCGCCATGCTCGCCTCCCGCTCGTTGGGGCTAAGTTTCCGCCGTATTGAGGAATCGCTTCACCTTGACCGCGTATTGACCATTCATCTCGCCATAATTGCATTCCAGCACCGGCACGCCGCTCACTTCGGAGGTCAGGGTGTCGGGGATGCTCAGCGGGAGGATGTCGCCCACTTTCATTTCCATCACCTCGCGCAAGGTCAAGGTCGATTCCCCCAGGTTTGTCACCAAATCAACTTGGGCATCTTGCACTTGCTGCGCCATGAGCCGCAGCCAGCGATCATCTACTTCCAGGCGCTCGCCCTGCATGCTGCTGCTCAATATATCGCGAATCGGTTCGATCATAGCATAGGGCATACACACGTGGAAATCGCCGCCGCCCTCGCCTAGCTCGACATTGAAAGTGGTAACCACCACTACCTCGCTCGGCGTGGCCACGTTGGCGACTTGGGGATTCATTTCCGAGCGCACATACTCGAATTCGATCGGATGCACCGGATCCCACGATTTTTTGTACTCTTCCAAGGCCACATCGAGCATGCGCTGAATGACACGCTGCTCGGTCGGCGTGAAATCGCGTCCTTCCACTCGCATGTGAAACCGGCCGTCGCCGCCAAACAGGTTATCCACCACCAGGAAGACAAGATTGGGATCGAAAATGAACAGCGCCGTGCCGCGCAGCGGTTTGAAGCGCACCAGGTTCAGGTTGGTTGGCACCACCAAATTGCGTACGAACTCGCTGTATTTCAGAACCTTGACCGGGCTGACGGAAATTTCCGCGCTGCGGCGCATGAAATTGAACAGCCCGATGCGGAACATGCGCGCGAAACGCTCATTGATGATCTCGAGCGTGGGCATGCGCCCGCGCACGATGCGCTCTTGCTTGCCGATATCGTAGGAACGAATCGCGCCGTCTTCTTGCTGCGGCCCCTCTTCCTCGGCCTCGCCCAGGACGCCTTTTAATAGCGCATCGACTTCGTCTTGGGAAAGAATTTCCTCGGACATGGCGTTCTATTGGATCACGAAGGAAGTGAAATAAACGCCGACCACACCGTCTTTAGCGGGTTCCTTGGCGCGGATGATTTGATTGGATTGGGTAACGATGTCCGATGAGAGTTTTTGCTTGCCCTCCACCGTGACCAACTCCTCCTGCGTCTTGTTCGACAGCAGCAACAGCAGGGCATTACGAATCTCCGGCATGCGCAGTTTTACGGCTTCATCCGCTTTCGGATCCACCACTTTGAATTGCATCTCGACTTGGAGGTAATGATCCTCCGTATCGGCTTTTTTCAGGTTAACGGTGAAGGTTTCGAGACGAATAAAGATCGGCGGTTTTTCCGGTTCTTCTTTCTTTTGGGCTGCCGCTTTCGGATCATGCGGTTTTTTGCCTTTCAGAAACCACCAGGCCGCCCCGCCGCCGCCGCCCCCTAGCAGCAACAGTGCGATGAGAATAATGAGTAGTTTGCCTTTTTTCTTAGGCTTTGCCGCTTCTTCGCCTTCCGGCGCCTCAACTTTGGCTTCGGCTTGTTTTTTCTCCGCCATCCACTATCCCCATCACGAAATTTAAGCGCCTCTACAGGCGCCATCGGCTGATTTATAACCCGCAAAGGATTTAAAATCAAGTAGTTTGGAAAGAGATTTACACTTGTTTGTCAGATGTGCGGGGGAAGCCTCAGCAAACGCAAAAAGAACACGGGGCAAGAGAATTTACTGCAAAGCGCAGGCGCGATTCCAATTGAAGCGGACCCGGCTTCCTTTCCAAGTTTGCTGTGCTTGGTGTAGGGAAAGCGGGCAGCCGGCACTATTTACGATCAAGCAAAAATATCCACTAAGCCATTACGTCCTACTGCAATGGAGGACACGCTGTGCACCGGCAACGATGAGTCTAGTGCTAGCTCGGGAATAACACCCCCATGCTTGGCGTTAGGTTTTTCTTCGCCCTGTCCTGCTTGTTGCTGCTGGAAAGATTGCGAAGAAACATTGACATTGCCCAGCGTGAGTCCGCTCTCCCCCAGCATTTCACGCAGTCTTGGCAGCGCCGCCTCGATCGAATCGCGCACCGATGCATGGGGCGACACGAACATTGCCGTCGCTTGGTCATTCGATACCGTGATCCGAATTTCGACCGGGCCTAGGTTGGGAGGGTTTAGACGAAGTTCGGCCACTTGGTGCTGGTTCGTCGCAGCCCATGCCACGCGTTGTGAAAAGGCCGTGTCCCAGCCGGGGGCGCCCACTTTGATATCCACGGCCAAGGGGACAGGCGTGGAGGGTGGGGGGGCATTGACCGGCGCCGATTCCGCTCGCGCCGTTACCGGCATTTGCGTGGGCATTAGCGAGGTTGGTTTAACTTCCACCACTTCAAAATTCAAGGCGTGTTTCGACGGCAAGGCTTTGTCGATTGCGGCAATTATTGCCGGCTCCTCTGCCGTTTTTGCCGCTATGCCCGGAAAGGTTTCCGGTTTGATTTCCGCAACCAGCGGTATCGGCGCGTGCGAAGTTGATGTCGATGGCAAGCCAGCGATCGCACTTGCTTCTAGGGGCAAGCGGGCTTCAGGCTTGCCCTTTTCTCCCACGACAACAGCGTTATCAACTGCTTGCGCGAGCGGTAAATGTGGCAAGGGTAATGCGGATAGAACATCCGCCAACTGTTGCGTAGCTTGCTCATCGGCCTTGGGGGTATTCACTTCAATTACAGGTGCTTCTGCTTGGGCCTGCGATGCAGGTTGGCTCGCATTCGCAGTACTTGGCGCCCCTAAGCCATTCACGTCCTGAGCGCTGATTTGCGCCGCCAACAGGCCGGCGAAACTGCCCTCCGCCCCGTCTGCTGGCAAGGCATTTGCATTCGTTTCAGGTATTTTCCCGCCGCTGTTGCTGAGCACCACGATATGCGTCGAAACCGGCAGTTGCTCCATGCTTATCCCCTCGGTCAATGCCAGCCTGATGCCGGCAGTAGGAATAGAGCAATAGCCGTGCCAGGGCCAGGGACAGCCCAAGACCTGAAGGATCGTTATTCCTCCATGGTTTTTTTGAGAACATGACTCTTGCGCGCATGTTCGTCTTGCTCGCGCTGCTCGATGCGGCCTTCGCGTATTGCTTCCTTGCGCTGATGCCGGATTTTGAGGACATCGTAGGTTTTGAGCTTGCGCCGCTCTTCCATCCAGGCGCGCTGACCGCTTTCCCAACGCATCCTGGCGTGATCGATTTCGACCTGCTGCTGGCGAATGGCGAGATCCAATTTGTGCAGAAACACTTGAAAGTCGCGCATGCGCGTCATGTCCACGCCTTGCGTCAGGGTGTTATGCAGGCGCCGGCGGTATTCCTCCTGGAAGACATACAACTGCTTGAGCTTGTCTTCCTGCAACTGCCACTGCTGCTTGAGCAAGGTCAACTCCCTGGTCGCCGCTTCCACCCGATTGATGGCCAGGTCATGCAGGGGCTGAAGCGAGAAGTAGCGCGGCATGTTTCAACCCGCTAGTGCTTGATGAGGTGTTCGAGTTGGAAGCAACTATCGCCATACCCGGCGCGCTCGCGCATATTCTGCTGCAAGAACGCTTCCAGGCGCGGATAGAGCATGATCGCCTCGTCCAATGCAGGATCGGAACCACGCACATAAGCACCGACGCTGATCAAGTCACGGCTGCGTTGATAGCGCGAATAGAGGTATCTAAAGCGGCGCACCCACTCCAATTGCTGCGGCGAAACGATTTCGGTAATGGCGCGGCTAATCGACATTTCGACATCGATCGCCGGATAGTGGCCTTGATCGGAAAGTGCGCGCGAAAGCACGATATGACCGTCGAGAATGGCGCGCGCGGAATCGGCGATGGGGTCTTGTTGATCGTCACCTTCGGTCAACACGGTATAAAACGCGGTGATCGAACCGGAGCCCTCGCGCCCATTGCCGGCGCGTTCCACTAATTGCGGCAACTTGGCGAATACGGAGGGCGGATAGCCTTTCGTCGCAGGCGGTTCGCCGATGGCGAGCGCCACTTCGCGCTGCGCCATGGCATAGCGCGTGAGCGAATCCATGATCAGCAGCACATGCTTGCCCTGGTCGCGGAAATATTCGGCAATGGCGGTCGCATAGGCCGCGCCGTGCAAGCGCAGCAAAGGCGGCGTGTCGGCGGGTGCGGCCACCACCACCGATCGCGCCAAGCCCTCATGGCCCAGGATATTCTCGATGAATTCCTTCACCTCGCGCCCACGCTCACCGATCAACCCGACCACGATAACGTCGGCGCTGGTGTAGCGCGCCATCATGCCCAGCAGAATGCTCTTGCCCACGCCGCTGCCGGCGAACAAGCCCATGCGCTGGCCGCGCCCCACGGTAAACAAGGAATTTATAGCCCGCACCCCCACATCCAGCACATCGCGAATCGGAACGCGCGCCAGCGGATTAAAGGGCCGGCTTTGCAAGGGCACCCGGTTATCGGATTGAATCGGGCCCAAGCGATCCAGCGGACGTCCGGCGCCGTCCACCACGCGCCCCAGGAGTTCCGGACCGACGATCACTTGCCGCGCGCGATCCTCGGCGCGGCGCTTGCGCGCCATCGTAGCGCGCGGCTTGGGTGTGGCGAGTTCGCCCGTTTCAATCGGGATCACCCGCGCGCCGGGGGTCAAACCATAGACATCGGTAGAAGGCATGAGAAAAAGCCGGTCGCCGGAGAAACCGACGACCTCTGCATCCACCGAGAGCCCGCCCGGTAATTCCACAATGCAACTCGATCCCACCGCAAGCTTAAGGCCGACCGCTTCCATCACCAAGCCAGCTACCCGGGTGAGCCGTCCGGTGGGAATCCATGGCTTGGTAGCATTCACCACCTCCCGGCAATCACTCACAAAATTGCGCCAGTGTTCGAGATGAACGTCTTGCTTATTTTCGCCAGGCAGCATCGGAACCCAATGCCGCGACGATACGCTGCCAGCGGCTCTCCATATTGGCATCGATTTCAGTGGCGCCGGTTTCTACACGACATCCGCCGCGCTGCATCAGCGGGTCGTCCACCACCCGCCACACGCTTTCTTGATACTCATGCGCCAGCATGTCGCGCACCAGCAGCGCGTCTTCGGGGTGCAAAATCAGCGTCGGATTTTGATTGGTTTGGGGTAGCGATTCGATCGCCTCGCGCACCACGGCCAACACCAGCTCAGGATTGACCGCCAATGCCGAACGCACCATCTGCCGCGCGATATCCAAGGCGAGATCCATGATCTCCTGCGCCATGGTGATTTCAAATTGCTGCATGGATTGATGCAACTCCGCCATCAACGCTTGCATCTGCTGCGCGACGGATTGGCCTTCGGCGCGGCCATCCTTCATGCCCGCCGCGAAACCTTCTTGATACGCCTGCTGTTGAATACGCTGAATTTCGTCGGCGGTGGGCAGCTTAACCCTGCTCGGCTGATCGAAGGCGCTCAATTCCCAACGCTGGTAAGCGGAGAGTTGCTCCTTGGGGATGGATTTGGAAGACATGCGCGTCGAGGAGAGAGTAGCCGGTTAAACGAAGGCTTCTTCGCCCTTGCCGCCAAGCGCGATTTGGCCTTCGTCCGCCAGACGGCGCACGATCTTGAGGATTTCCTTTTGTTCCGCCTCCACTTCGGAAACGCGCACCGGACCTTTGGCCTCCAGATCTTCGCGCAGCATCTCCGCCGCGCGCGTGGACATATTCTTGAAGATTTTCTCGCGCAATTCCTCCGTCGTGCCTTTGAGCGCAACAATCAGGCTTTCCGACTGCACTTCGCGCAACAGCAACTGAATCGCCCGATCGTCGAGATCGTTCACATTATCGAAGGTGAACATTTCATCTTGAATCTTCTGCGCGATTTCCGGGTCGAAATCGCGCACCGTGGCGATCACCGAAGTCTCCAGCGCCGCCGGCATGAAGTTGAGAATTTCCGCCGCCACGCGGGTGCCGCCCATCGCGGCCTTTTTGATGGTATTGCTGCTGCCGGTCAGCAGCTTGGTCAACACCTCGTTCAAATCCTTGAGCGCCGTGGGTTGAATGCCATCCAGCGTGGCGATACGCAAAATCACGTCATTGCGCAGCCGTTCCACGAAAAAACTCAACACTTCGCTCGCCTGATCCCGATCCAGGTGCACCAGAATCGTGGCGATGATTTGCGGGTGCTCGTTCTTGATCAACTCCATCACCGCCCCTGCATCCATCCACTTCAAGCTCTCGATACCGGCGGTGTCGCCGCCGTGCAAAATGCGCTCGATCAGATTCGCGGCACGATCGGAACCCAAGGCCTTGGTGAGCACGGTCTTGATGTATTCCGAAGAATCGCCGCCGAGACCCGTCTGGCTTTCCGCTTCCTGGCGAAAATCGGTGAGCACGGAATCCACTTTGTTCCGCGTCACATTCTGCAGCGCAGCCATCGCCGCGCCGAGCTTCTGCACTTCCTTCGGGCCGAGATATTTGAACACCTCAGCCGCACCTTCCTCGCCCAAGGTCATGAGCAGAATCGCGCTGCGCTCAATGCCGTTTTCACTCACCGCCGACCCACTCCTTCACCACATTTGCCACGATTTTTGGATCTTGCTGCGCCAATTGCCGCGCAGCTTGTAAATTGTCCTTGTACTCCATGGTGGCGCGCGTCGGCGCCGCGCCCGCCAAAGGCATTTCAGCCATCGGCGGCGGCGGCGGGGGGGTTGCGAGTTGGCGCAGAATCGGCATCAGTATCTTGAACACCAGATACCAAATCAGGCCGGCGATCACCAGGAATTTACCCACGCCCATGCCTGCTGCTTGCAAACGCGGGCTCTCATAGAAGGCCGGTTCTTCGATCTTCTCCGGTTCGGGCAGGTTGAATGCGGCATTCACCACATTGAGGCTATCGCCGCGCTTTTGGTCGAAACCCATCGCCTCTTTGACCAAGTTATTAACCTGCGTCAACTCGGCCGTAGTCAGCGGGGTGACGCTCACCTTGCCATCCTTGTCGGCGCCCTTTTTATAATTCACCACGACCGCCGCCGACAAACGCTTGACCGCGCCCACGGGCAGCTTGGTGTGCTTGATCGTCTTGTCGAGTTCGTAATTCACCGTGGATTCGCGATTTCCACCCCCCGCGGCGGCGCCTGGTGGGCTGCCCGGCGCGCCGGCCGCCCCACCTGGCGCGGTAATCGGCGCCGACGCCGCACCCGGCGGCTGATTCGACAAGGCCCCCGGAACACCGCTCGCGGATACGCCCGCCCCGCTTCCGCTGTCGTTGATTTGCTGGCTGCGAATCGCCGCCTCTTGTGGTGCAGGATTGGGTTTATACGTCTCCGCGGTTTGCTCGGTCTGTGCAAAATCCAAGTCTGCCGTGACTTGCGCGCGCACATTATTCGCGCCCACGAGCGGCGCGATAATCGTCTCGATCCGCTTGACGAAACTGGTTTCGACTTGATGCAGGTATTCAATCTGTGTCGGATCCAACCCGGCCTTGCCGCCGCGCACATCGGACGCAATCAGCAAATTACCGTTTTGATCGACGACGGTGATATTTTGCGTCGGCAGATCGGGCACGCTGGACGAGACCAGATGCACGATGCCGCTCACCTGCGCCGGATCAAGCCGCTTGCCCCCCCCCAAATTGAGGAACACCGAGGCGGAGGGCTTTTGTTGATCGCGCAGAAACACCGATGGGCGCGGAATGGCCAAATGCACGCGCGCACCCTGCACGGCGGACACCGCTTCGATGGTGCGCGTCAACTCCCCCTCCAAAGCGCGCTGGTAATTCACCTGCTCGACAAACTGGCTCACGCCGAGCTTTTGGTTATCCAGCAAATCGAAACCGACGTTGCCCTTGGGGATGCCTTGCGCGGCTAGCTTCAGCCGCACTTCATACACCTTGTCCATCGGCACCTTGATCACACTGGTGCCTTCGGTCTTGAACGGCACATTCATCTGGCCCAGCGAATTGATGACCGCGCCGCCGTCTTTATCCGACAGATTGGTATAGAGAATTTGATAGGTGGGAGTCTGGTACCAGAGGTAGCCGCCGGAAAATAGGGCGACGATGCCTGCGACGGCTATGATTAAGCCGATTTTTTGACTATTGGTGAGCTGTCCAAAGTTCTGTAATTGCGCAACCATCGAAGGCTGCGTTGCTACCGCCATAAGGGCCCTTCACGTGTTGAGCGCTTCCCTCGCCGGCTGAAAATGCCGCCGGGACCGCACTCGAAAAACTTAAACCGGCATGCTCATAATCTGCTGGTAGGCTTCCACCAGCTTGTTACGAACCTGCACCATGGTTTGGAACGACACATCCGCCTTTTGCAGCGAAATGATCACGTCCTCGACATTCACGTTAGGCGCGCCTAGCTCCAGGGCTTGGGCCAACTTCTTCGCTTCCGTCTGCGCATTGCTCGCCTGGTCAAGCGAGCTTTGCAGCAGCGCGGCGAAATCGCCCGGCCCGCCCGTGGGATGGGCGGCGGAATTCCCCGCCGCCTGCGCGGACGCAGCCTGCAACTGGCTTAGAAGCTGATCAATGCCTTTGGTATCCATGATTGGCCCTCAGCCAAAAACAAATGCAAGAAGCGTACCCACTCCAAGAACTAGCGTCCGGCATCAGGATCGATGCCCTCTTCACGCAAGCGTTGCAGCTTGTAGCGTAAAGTGCGCTCACTCATGCCGAGCTGCTCGGCGGCCTGTTTGCGCGATCCCTTCACCGCCGCCAACGTGTCCAGAATATGCGTCCGCTCCAACGACTTCATGTCTTGTGGGCGGCTGGTATCGGCAAGCGCTTGCACCGTCTGGGCGGCAATTTTTGCCGCTTCCGGCAAACGCAGGTGATCGACCTCGATTACGTTGCCGCTTGCTAAAATCATCGCACGCTGAATCACATTCTCTAATTCGCGGATGTTACCCGGCCAAGTATAGCGCGTCAATCGCTCTTCCGCTTGTTTTGAAAGGGAAAGACCGTGCCGGCCGGTGGTCGCGCCGAGGCGTCCGATCAAGTGCCGCGCCAGCGGCACGATATCTTGCACCCGCTCCCGCAACGGCGCGATGCGCAGGGGAAAAACATTGAGCCTGTAATACAAATCCTCGCGAAAATGCCCTTCCGCGACCGCCTTTTCCATATCCCGGTTGGAGGTGGCGATAACCCGCACGTCGAGGGGGATCGGTTTCTTCCCCCCCACCCGCTCCACCTCGCGTTCTTGCAACACCCGCAACAGCTTGGCTTGCAGCGCCAAGGGCATTTCCGATATCTCGTCCAATAAAATAGTGCCGCCGTTGGCTTGCTCGAATTTACCGGCCTGGGCCGACTGCGCACCGGTAAAGGCGCCCTTTTCATGGCCGAACAAGGTCGATTCGAGCAGGTTGTCGGGAATCGCCGCGCAATTGATGGCGACGAAAGCTTGGTCAGCGCGTGGCGAATGGCGGTGCAGGAAGCGGGCCATGACCTCTTTGCCGCTGCCCGATTCACCGCTGATCATCACCGTGGTGGTGGAAGCCGCGACGCGCTGCGCCAGCGACAGAAGCTCGCGTGATAGCGCATCCTGCGCGATCACTTCGCCGCCCGCGTCGTAATGGGTGGTCAGCATGTAGCGCGCGACTTGGGCCAGCAGTTTGTTGGCGTCGAACGGTTTGGTGAGGTAGTCGCATGCGCCGTCGCGCATGGCCTCCACCGCCTTTTCGATCATGCCGTAGGCGGTCATCAAGAGCACCGGCACGTGGGGATAGACCGCTTTGATGCGCTTCAACAGCGTGTGCCCATCCATCGGCTGCATCATCACATCCGACACCACCAGGCCCACGGCTTGCTGCGCCATCAGGGCCAGCGCGGCCTCGCCGTCTTGTGCGCTGATGACGTGATAACCGGCCAGCTTCAGCGTATCGGTCAGGGCCTCGCGCAAGTCTTGATCGTCTTCAACGATAAGGATCGGTAGTTGATTCATCAGTCTAAGCTTACTCTATTTTCAGTAGCGGCAAACGCAGCGCAAACTCGGCGCCGCTCCCCGGCGTGGATTGCACAAGGATCTCGCCGCCATGCGCCTGCGCCACGCCGCGCACGATCGCCAAGCCCAGCCCGGTACCTTCTTGGCGCGTGGTGAAAAAGGGGTCGAACATGCGCTCGAGCGTCGCCGGCTCGATGCCCGGCCCGGTATCGCTCACGCGCAATGACACCTCTTCTTCCCCGGCTAATTCGCTCACCAAGTTCACGCTGGCGCCCGCCGGGCTCCATTGCATGGCGTTTTCCAGCAGATTCACCAGCGCGCCGGTGAGCGCCTCGCGGCTGCCTGACAGCCGCGCTTCGCCCGCCCCGTGCGCCACTTGAAACACCAAGCCGCGCTCCAGCATTTGCGGCTCGATCACTTGGCGCAGATCCGCGAGCAGATCAGCCACCTTGATCGGTTCGCGCCCGCCCGCTTCGCCGCGCACATACAGCAGCATGTCTTGGATCAGATGCTCCAAGTGCGTCAGCCGCGCCACGACTTTTTCGCCAAAACGCGCGCGCTCGGCCTCGGGCAAATGGGGTTGGGAAAGTTGCGAGGCATAGAGCAGCGCGGTCGCCAGGGGCGTGCGCAATTGGTGGGCGAGCCGCGCCGCCACCTCGCCCATCGCCGACAGCCGTTGATGCCGCGCCAACTCCAATTGCAGGGCATGGGCTTGCGTAATATCGTGAAACAGCAAAATCCGCCCGCTGGAGCCGGGCAAGGCGCTGGTGGATACCGCCAAGCGCCGCGGCTCGGCATGGCCGGTGGTAATCCACTCTTCCGGGTTATTGCTGGGACGCAGCGCACAGGCTTGCACCACCGCCCATGCCCGGCCGCCCAGCGCGTGCCCGAGCATGACTTCCGCCGCCGGATTGGCCTCGATCACATGATCCGCCTCGTCCAACACCACCACCCCTGCCGGCAGCGCCGAATGCAAGGCGGAAAGCCGCTGCGACAAGGCTTCTTTCTCCAGGAATTGGCGCTTCAACTCGCCATTGGCGATGGCGAGCTGCTGCGTCAAGCTCGCCACTTGATTTTGCAGGCCGGAATAAGTGGCGGCCAATTGCTCGGAAGCCAAATTGAAGAGCGAGAAAGCCTGTTCGAGTTCGCGAGGATCGATCGGCGTCTTGGGGTCCGACACGCGCTTGGCCTTGGGTGAATTAAGTTGCTTGATTATAGCCAGCAGCTTATTGCTTTACCTAATAAAACAGATCGTTAGCGATTCGGCCTGAATGTGCAAATTATTAAAGTTTGTCCGCCCTGTTGCCGATAACAGGGCAATCCCGATACAGAAAGAATGAAAACACCATGCGTTTTCTTGCCAACATGACCATCCGCACCAAGCTCACTGCAGCGGTGGCCCTTGCCACGCTGTTGATGATTGCGATTGGTGTGGCGGGGCTTTGGGGTACCCACAGTGCGCAGCAGGCCGCCGAATCCATCTATAAAGACCGCTTGGTGGCGATCGACATATTGAACAACGTGCGTAACTATCAGAATCAAATCCGCATCAATCTGCTGGTCGCGCGCCAGTCGGGCGACTCGTTCGAGGTTATGGCCTCCGCCGACAAGGTCAACGGCAATATTTTCAAAATCGCGCAACTGCTTGAAGACTACAACAAGCGGAAAATGGGCAATGAAGAAAAGAAACTGATGGACGAGTTTGTCAAAGCGCGGCTTCACTTCGGCCAAAACGGCGTCGTACCCATGATCGACCTGATGCAAGCGGATAAGTTCGAGGCCGCGGACAAGCATCGCAAACAGGTAGTGGATCCGGCCTTCGCCAAGGTTTCCGATGCGATCGACGCCGTCATCAAACACCAAAGCGATCTGGCGCAAAACCAATTCGAGCAAACCGGCAAACAAGCTAAAGTAATCAGGGTCGGCTCGATCGCCGGCATTCTCATCGGCGCCGTCATGGCCTTGGTGATGGGCATGCTCATCGCCCGCTCGATCAACCAAGGCGTCGCCGCGCTGGTCAAGGCATCGGCCAGCCTCGCGGACGGCGACCTCACCACGCATGTGCCGATCAAGGGAAAGGATGAACTTAGCCGGGTCGGTTCGAGTTTCAATCAAATGGCCTCGCAATTTTCACACTTGATCAGCGAGGTCAACGCCTCCAGCGACCAAGTCAACCAAACCGCCGACGGCCTGTCCGCCGCCGCCAGCCAAGTTGCGCAGGGCTCACGCTTGCAATCGGAGCAAGCCGCCGCCGCCGCCAACTCGGTCGAACTACTCAACGCCGCCTTTAAAGAAATCGCGGCCACGTCCGTAGAAATAGTCAGCGCGGCGAATAATGCGCGGGAACTGTCCAGCCGGGGCAATCAGGTTGTCGGCAGCGCGGTGCAAGGCATTGAAAAGGTGGCAAAAACAGTGAGTGAATCGGCGGTGGCCATTTCCGAATTGGGGCAACGCTCAATACAGATCGGCCAGATTTTATCCGTGATCAAGGATATTGCGGATCAAACCAACTTGCTCGCATTGAATGCGGCGATCGAAGCCGCGCGCGCCGGAGAACAAGGACGCGGCTTCGCCGTGGTCGCGGACGAAGTGCGCAAGCTGGCCGAGCGCACCACGAGCGCGACCGCCGAGATCTCCACCATGGTCGGCGCCATTCAAGGCGACACCCAGCAAGCGGTCGAAACGATGCGGCAAAGCAGCGACGATGTGCGCGAGGGCGTGGCGCTCGCCAATGAGGCGGGCAAAGCGCTGAAAGACATCAGCCGCAGCGTGGAGCAGGTGGTGGACATGATCGGACATATCGCCGACTCGACCCGCACCCAATCCGATGCCAGCGAATCGCTTACCGAGACAGTTGAAGGAATCGCGCGCATGGCGGAAGAAAACCGCCGCGCGATTGAACACGCAGTCTCCGATTCGCGGGAAATGACAAACCGTTCAAAAGGGCTTCAGGGCATCATCAGCCGCTTCCGGCTGAAGGCTGAATAAAGCAAACCGCGGTCATAAGAAAACACGAGCAGCAAGGAGAGTGTGAAATGTTTGGTTCAAAGTGGAAAAAGCAGTTTGAAACGCTGCAAGGCGAATTCGAGCATATGCGGCGTGAGCGTGACCAGCTATCTTCCGCACTCGCGGCCACCGCATCGGAAAAGGATACGCTCCAAAGCCAGGTTGACACTTTATCGTCGAAGCAGGCCTTATACGGCGGCTTGTTCGAAAACATGCAGAAATTCGGCGAATCGTTTGTCGAGTTGCAGCGCTCGCTGGCCGGGCTCGCCACCACCATGAAATCCGAAAAAAGCAGCGCGGTCGAGGCCGCCGGCGTATCGAACAGCAGCCGCGAAGCCATGGCGCATATCGCCGCCAACCTGCATCACGTATCGGAAAAAACCAAGCAAACCGCGCACAGCGTGGAAGGCCTGAACGAGCGCGCCGGCCAGATCGGCGGCATCGTGATGCTGATCAAGGAAATCGCCGACCAAACCAACCTGCTGGCCTTGAATGCCGCGATCGAAGCGGCGCGCGCCGGGGAACAAGGGCGCGGATTCGCCGTGGTGGCGGATGAAGTGCGCAAGCTGGCCGAGCGCACCAGCAAGGCCACCAGCGAAATTTCCACCCTGGTCGCGAGCATCCAGGACGAAATCCTGTCGGCCAAGACCCAGATGGAAAGCGAAGCGACCCAATCCGATACTTTCAGCCGCCAAGGCGAAGCGGCGAGTGAAAGCCTGCATGAGTTGCTAGGGCTCTCGCACAAAATGGAAGGCGCGATCGCGGCTTCCGCGCTGCGCAGTTTCGTCGAGCTCGCCAAGGTCGATCATCTCGTCTACAAATTCGAGGTGTATCGCGTATTCATGGGACTGTCGCAGAAAAGCGCGCATGAATTCGCCAACCATACCCAATGCCGCCTGGGCAAGTGGTACTACGAGGGCGAAGGCAAAACCGCCTATTCGAAACTCGCGGGCTACAAGCAAGTTGAACAACCACACCGCACTTTCCACACGCATGGCGTCAGCGCGGTCGAGCTATTTCACGGTGGCGATTACGAAGCTGCACTGCGCGGTATCGGCGAGATGGAACGCGCCAGCATGCAAGTGATCGCCGAGCTGGAGCGCATGGCGGAATCCGGCGAGGGTGACGCCGGCGCACTGTGCGAAAACGGCCACTGCGAGGATTAAGGTTTTGCGGATTGTTTCACCTAACGGGATTCACCTAGCGGGATGCGCGGTTAAAGGAGCACCAACATGTCAGAACTCATGAAGAACATCGACGGCCGCACCAAGCTGGCCGGGACCAATAAACTGGAAATCCTGCTCTTTACCCTGGGCACGGACACCCGCTCCGGACGGCGCGAAACTTACGGTATCAATGTGTTCAAGGTGCGCGAAGTCATGCGCGTGCCGGAAATTACCCGCCCGCCGGAACTGCCCCCCTCGGTGGAAGGCATGGTCAGCTTGCGCGGCCAGCTCGTGCCCGTTGTCGATCTGGTCAAATACACCGGCGTTCAAACCGACTCCAAACCGGATGTCATGATCGTCACCGAATACAACGGCCGCACGCAAGGTTTCCTGGTCGAAGCGGTGGACACCATCCTGCGCCTGGACTGGTCCGCGGTGCGCGTGCCGCCGGAAATGTTCTCCTCGCACATGGGCGGCTTGGTCACGGCGGTCACCGAGCTGGCCGACGGCCGCTTGGTGATGCTGATGGACGTGGAAAAAATCCTCGCCGAGACCACCGGCGGCTATGACGACGAATCGATCTTCAACCTCGTCAAACCGATTAAGCTGGAAAACCGCACCATTTTCTTCTGCGACGATTCGCCGATCGCGCGCAAGCAAATCGAGCGAACCCTGCAAGCGATGAACATCAATTACCACTTCGCCACCAACGGCAAAAACGCTTGGGAAGCGTTGAAAAACTTCGCCGCTCAGGCGGACACGGCGGGGGTCAAGCTTTCGAGCCTGATTCAGTTGATCCTGACCGATGTGGAAATGCCGGAAATGGACGGCTATATCCTGACCAAGAACGTGAAAAGCGACCCGCGCTTCGCCGGCATCCCGGTGATCATGCATTCCTCGCTCTCCGGCATATCGAACCAGCAGCTCGGACGCTCGGTGGGCGTGGATGAATATGTTTCGAAATTCGAGCCACAGCGCCTGGCCGAAACGCTCACCCGCATTCTCGAAGGCAGCGTCGCCGCGGCGGCTTAAGGCGCCAGGCATAACGCACAAGATTAGGACGGTAGATTATGGACTCACAACAAGCCTTGCTCGATTCGATCGACGCGCGCACCAAGCTCGCGGGATCGAACAAAATGGAAATCCTGCTGTTTTCCCTCGGCACAGGGGAAATATTCGGCATCAACGTGTTCAAGGTGCGCGAAGTGTCGCAAACCCCGATGATCACCAAGACGCCGAATACCCCGCTCGGCGTGGAAGGCGTGATTTCCTTGCGCGGCAATATCATTCCGGTGATCTCGCTCGCCAAATTCACCAACCTGGAAGGCGCGCCAAGCGACACCGGACACACCATGATCGTGACCGAATTTTCACGCCATACCCAGGGCTTTCTGGTGCATGAGGTGGACCGCATCATCCGCGTCGATTGGGACAAGGTGAAACCGCCGCAAAGCATGCTCATGGGCAACGATGCGCTGATCACCGCGATCACCGAACTCCCCGACGGCAAGCTGGTATCCATCCTGGACGTGGAGCAGATTCTGGCGCGCGCCATCGGCGTGGAGGAAATTCCCCCGCTGGAAAAAGTGCAATCCGTGCGCGAACACATGGTGTTCTTCGCCGACGACTCCACTGTCGCGCGCAGGGAAATCACCAAGGTGCTGGATGGCATGGGCGTGAAATACCATCAAGCAAACAACGGGCTGGAAGCCTGGGAGAAGCTGCAAACCATGGCCGCGCGCGTGCAGCACGACGGCTCTTCGCTCAGGGATCAGATCAGCGTCATCCTGACCGATGCCGAAATGCCGGAAATGGACGGTTACGTGCTGGCGAAGAACATCAAAGCGGATCAGCGCTTCAATGGCATTCCGGTCGTGATGCACTCCTCGCTCTCGTCCGAGGCCAACCGCGCCATGGGCCAAAGCGTCGGCGTGGATACTTATGTGGGCAAATTCGACCCGGTTGTCCTCGCGGACACCCTGCGCCCATTCCTAGAATAATCAAACCGGGAATAGTCGAAGCAATATGGAGCACCCCTTGATCACAAGCGTAATTGGAGCGGTTCATGGCTGATACAAACATGAAGTTTCTGGTGGTGGACGATTTTTCCACCATGCGCCGGATTGTGCGCAATCTGTTGAAGGAGCTCGGCTTTCAGAACGTCGATGAGGCCGAGGATGGCGTAGCCGCGCTCTCCAAGCTGCGCAACAGCCAATTCGATTTCGTGGTGAGCGACTGGAACATGCCGAACATGACCGGCATCGATTTGCTCAAGGAAATTCGCGCTGACGCCAATTTGAAACACTTGCCGGTGCTGATGGTTACGGCGGAAGCAAAAAAAGAAAACATTGTTTCCGCGGCACAGGCCGGGGCGAATGGTTACATCGTCAAGCCGTTCACGGCGGCGACGCTGGAAGAAAAGCTCAACAAAATCTTCCAAAACGTAGGCAAATAAGGAGACGTGACGTGAGTGCTACCTTAGCAGGCGATACCGACGATTTAGAAGCGCTGTTCGACAGCATTGTCGCGGCGAATACCGACACACCCGCACCCGAGCCGGTTGCAGAAACCGCGCCCGCCGCCGCGACAGCGGAAGCCGCCGCTACCGAAGGCGTTTCCTGCCCCGGCATAAACGAACCGTTTTACTCACAGATCGGCCACTTGACGCGCAAATTGCACGACACCCTGCACGACCTGGGATTGGACAAGTCGCTGGAAAAAGCCGTGGACAACACCATTCCCGACGCGCGCGACCGTTTGGCCTATATCGCGACCCTGACCGAAAAAGCGGCCGAGCGTGTATTGAATGCGACGGACGTAGCGAAGCCCCTACAGGATCAGATGGATGCCGGCGCGGCCAACCTGTCCGGCCAATGGGATCGCTTGCTCAAAAACGAACTGTCGATCGACGATTTCAAGCAACTGGTCACCGACACCCGCGGCTTCCTCGGAACCGTCACGCAGCATTCAAAAGCCACCAATGACCAATTGCTCGAAATCATGATGGCGCAAGATTTTCAGGATATCACCGGCCAAGTTATCAAGAAGATTATCGAAATGGCCAAGGAGATGGAAAATCAATTGCTCTTGGTCTTGCTGCAAAGCTCATCGCCGGAGAAAAAAGCGGAAATGGAAACCGGCCTGCTCAATGGCCCGGTCGTGAATGCCGAAGGCCGAACCGACATCGTCACCAGCCAAGAGCAAGTGGACGACTTACTGGAAAGCCTGGGCTTTTGAGAGCCGCCAATCATAGCCGCTAAGACGACACAAAATGAAACTCAATATGACTCTTGCCCTCTCTCCTAACTCTACCCCCGCAAGGGGGACGCCGGTGGGTGCCCCGCTGCTACGCAGCGACCCTTCCGCAGTCCCGCAAGCGGGAGAGAGGGACTTAGGCTCGCTGCGCGAGTTTGTGGTTGCCCTCTCTCCTAACTCTCTCCCGCAAGCGGGAGAGAGGGACTTAGGCTCGCTGCGCGAGTTACATAGATTGGAAAGCACACATGAGCGCGTTTGAAGGCATGGAAGACCTCCTGCAAGATTTCCTCACCGAAGCCGGTGATCTCTTGTCCGACGTCGACAACAAACTGGTCGAATTGGAAAAAACGCCGGACGACAAGAAACTGCTCAATACCATTTTCCGCGGCTTCCACACCGTGAAAGGCGGCGCGGGTTTCTTGAATGCGACACCGCTGGTCGAACTGTGCCATCGCACCGAGAACCTGTTCGACAAACTGCGCAATGACCAGATGGCGCTGACGCCGGAGATCATGGATGTCATCCTGGCCGCCACCGGCGTGGTGCGCGACATGTTCGGCGCGCTGGCGCAAGCGCGCATGCCCGATCCGGCCGATGAATCGATATTGCAGGCGCTCGATGCCGTGCTGGCAGGTGAAACCCCGGTCAAGAAAGCGGCGGATGCGCCCGCGCCGGCTACCGCCACGCCTGGCGCAAGCGACACAGCCAGCCCCGACTGGCGCGTGCTGTATCACGCCCTGGTTGGTTCGAAGCCGGAAGAAGCCGCCCCCGCGGCGCCCGTCGCGGCAACGCCCATCATGGCGGCGAAACCCGCCGCGCCCAAACCCGCCGACAAGCCGCGCGCGCCCGCCGCCACCACCGCGACGCCCAGCGCGAAAGAAAACACGATCCGCATCGACACCACGCGCCTGGATCAAGTGCTCAATCTGTCCGGCGAAATCGGGCTCACCAAAAACCGTCTGACTTGCCTGCGCACCGACATCATTGCCGGAAAATCCGGCCCCGAGACGCTACAAGCGCTCGACGAGGCGGTGAGCCAACTCGATCTCTTGGTGAGCGACTTGCAAAACGCGGTGATGAAAACCCGCATGCAGCCGATCGGCCGCCTGTTCCAAAAATACCCGCGCTTGGCGCGCGACTTGGCGCGCAGCCTGGGCAAGGATGTCGAGCTGGTGCTCGAAGGCGAGGAAACCGAGATCGACAAAACCATGATCGAGGACCTCAACGATCCGCTGGTGCATCTGGTGCGCAATGCGGTCGATCATGGCGTGGATAGCCCCGAGGAACGGGCTGCCGCCGGCAAACCGGCAAAAAGCGTGGTCAAGCTTTCCGCGCATCAAGTCGGCGATCACATCATCATTGAAATCACCGACGACGGGCGCGGCATTCGCCCCGATGTCCTGCGCAGAAAAGCGCTGGAAAAGGGCTTGATCGACGCCGAGACCGCCAATAGCCTGGATGAGCGCCAAAGCCTGCATCTGGTTTTCCTGCCGGGATTTTCGACCAAGGATCAAATCTCGGATGTTTCCGGACGCGGCGTCGGCATGGACGTGGTGAAAACCAACATCCTGAAACTCAATGGCCGCATCGATGTGAAATCGGTCATCGGCCAGGGCTCGGTCTTCACCATCACGCTGCCCCTGACGCTTGCGATTTTGCCGGTGCTGATCGTGCGCCTCGGCCAGCAGCCGTTCGCGGTGCCGCTGTCGATGGTGCGCGAAATCATTCAGATCAACCCGAGCGACATCCAGCAGGTCTCCGGACGCGCCACCCTGGTGGTGCGCGACGAGGTCTTGCCGGTGCGCACCCTGGCGAGCCTGCTCGATTGGCCGGACAGCCCCTCGCCCGCGTTCGGTGTGTTGATGCAATCGGCTGAAACTTCCTTCGTGCTCGCGATCGACGGCTTCATCGGACGCGACGATGTCGTGATCAAACCGCTCACCGATGTAAAACCCAAGGGCGTGGCCGGCGCCACCCTCTCCGGCGAAGGCTCGGTGGTGCTGGTGCTGGATATGGAAGAGCTGCTCTCCTCCGATTCCAAAGAAACACGCGCCGCCTTGTTCGCGCAAGCCAGTTAGCGCCGCCCGCCGGGGCAGGCAATGCAATAAACCAGGCAGGAGAAGTCTTGTGGGAACCGCAGCGACTATCAATCATTCGTTCGATCTGAGCTTCAGCAGCGGATCGAGCGACCAAGTATTCATCGGGCGCCAGCCGATTATCGATGCGCAGCAGAAGATCATCGGCTATGAACTGCTGTTTCGCTCCAACGCCGAAGACAATGCTGCCCAGTTTGCAGATGACTTCAGCGCCGGCGCCCAAGTGCTCATCAACACGCTCAGCAATATGGGCACCGAATGGCTGATGGGCGACAAGCTGGCCTTCCTCAATGTCACCGAGGCCATGCTCAACAGCGAATTCATGGAACTGTTGCCCGCCAAGCGCATCGTGCTGGAAATCAAAGGCGAAATTACTCCGGCGCCGGCGCTGATTGAACGCTTGCAAGGTCTGCAAGCACTCGGCTTCCAATTTGCCTTGCATAGCGCACAGATCACCAGCGACAACGAGCCGCTGATCAAACTGGCCAGCTATGTCAAAGTCGATCTGCTCAAGGCGCCGCTTGATCGCCTGGGTGACATCGCCGCCAAACTGAAACAATTCCAGCTCAAAATCATCGCGGAGAAAGTCGAAACCCTCGCCGCGTTCAAGCGCTGCAAGGAATGCAAATTCGATTACTTCCAAGGCTATTACTTCGCCCACCCGGAAATCCTCACCGCCAAAGTCATCAACCCGGCGCAGGCCATGGTGCTGGAAATACTCAACAAAGTGCGCAATAACGCCGACATCGCCGAGATCGAAAAAGGCTTCAAGCGCGACGTCGCGCTCTCGTTCAAATTGCTGCGTTACATCAATTCGGTGGGGTTTGGCTTGTCGTGCGAGATTCAATCGATTCGTCACGCGCTATCGATCCTGGGCTACCAGCAGCTTTACCGCTGGCTGACCTTGCTCATCGTCACCAGCAACGAAGGCGCCACGCCGCCGGCCCTGATGAAAACCGCCATCACCCGCGGCCGCCTCACCGAACTGCTCGGCCAAGACATGGTGGATCGCAGCGAGCGCGACAATCTGTTCATCGTCGGCATCTTTTCCCTGCTCGACGCCATGCTCGAAATGCCCATGGATAAAGTGCTGGAAAAGCTCACCCTGCCGGAAAATATCGCCGACGCCCTGCTCAACCGCGACGGCATCTACGGCCCCTTCCTGGCGCTGGCCGAAGCCTGTGAAAGCGCCGATATGGCCCTCATCGACGAACTCGCCACCTCGCTTACCCTCGAACCGGCCAAAGTAAATGAAGCGCATTTGCAAGCGCTGGCTTGGGTGGAAGAACTCGGCGTGTAAGTTACAAAAGCTTTGTAAGCTTTGCATCTCACCCAAAAAACGCATAACACACGAACACCGCCGCGATCACGCCGGCCAGATCGGCCAGCAGCGCGCACGAGATCGCATGGCGGCTGCGCGTGATGCCGGCCGAACCGAAGTACACCGCCAGCACATAAAACGTCGTCTCGGTGCTGCCTTGGATCACGGCTGACAATCTCCCCGCGAACGAATCCGCGCCGTATTGGCGCATGGTCTCCACCATCATGGCGCGCGCGCCACTGCCAGAAAAGGGTTTGACCAGTGCCGTGGGCAACGCTTCCACGAAGCGATCATCCCATCCCGCGCCGTGCACCAGAAAGCGAATGCCCTCCAGCAGGCCCTCCAAGGCGCCGCTGGCGCGCAACAGGCCAATCGCCAGCAGCATGCCGATCAGATAGGGAATGATATTCACCGCGACCTGGAACCCCTCTTTCGCGCCCTCGATGAATACCTCAAACACTTTGACCCGCTTCTGCAAAGCCCCGGCTAGAAACGCGATGATCAAGGTCAACAACAGTGCATTGCTGAACACCGCCGATTGGCGCTGCATCTCGACGGCGGGCAGTTGGCCGAAATAGGCCGCCATGCCGCCCACCAGCGCGGTGGCCGCGGCAAGATAAGCCAGCACCACCGGATGCAACAGATTAATGCGCTGCGCGATGGCCACGGCAATCAAGCCGACGAGCGTGGAACAATAGGTAGCGATCAAAATCGGCACG
>JACRIU010000022.1 GCA_016235775.1 Hydrogenophilales bacterium | reverse complement strand
ACGGCATCCTTGCTGCTCGTTTCCTGGAAGATGCGGTTGTTGGTGCGCAGCTTGAGCAGCGCGAACAGGTCTTCGATCACCAGGGTGTAGCGGCTCATGCCGCCGTCCGCGCCGTCCTGGCGCGCTTCGGTGACCCAGCCACATAGCGGGCGGTAGCCGCCGCTGTCGGTGAGAATGGCGACTTCCACCGGCTGGCCGATCAGCGCCTTCAAAGGCAGGTAGGCATCGGGGGAGAAGCAGACTAATTCGTAGCGGTAGCCCTTGTTGATTTCCTCAAAGCCGCTGAGGGTCCAGGGGAGAAAAACATCCTCCGCGATGCCCGCGCCGGGGGAGAAGGAGAGCTTCAGCAGGCGGTTGTTTTGGGTGAAAGCGCTGGCGAACGCCGCGAACAGGGCGGCGGGGTCGAGCGGGAGGTTCATGGGGTGTCCTGTCGGGAAGTGAATGCTTATTGGGAGCCAGGGATGCGGCGAGATAATGACAACGTCAGATTATAACGATGGCATGAAGAGGGGGCAAGGGGCGCGACAGGAAGCGCGGCGTTTACGAATCCAAATCCTGCCGCGCTTGGAGGTATTGCTCGTGGCGTTCGATGAATTGCTGCGTGCTGCTGATGCCGCGCAAATGCAAAATATGGCTGCGCACCGCGACTTCCACCAGCACCGCGATATTGCGCCCGGCGGCGACCGGCAGCCGCGCTTTGGGAATGTTCACGCCCAGGATTTCCTGCGTGTCTTGCTGCATTTGCAGGCGATCGTAATTGGCCTTGGTGATGTCGGCGGGTTTTTCCAAATGAATGATGAAGCGCAAGGTTTTTTTCGGTTTCACCGCCACCTCGCCGTACAAGGCGCGGATGTTGAGAATGCCCAAGCCGCGCACCTCGATGAAATCCTGCAACAGCGAGGGGCAGCGCCCCTCCAGGGTATCGGGCGAGATTTCATAGATTTCCACGATGTCGTCGGCGACCAGGCGATGGCCGCGTGTGATCAGTTCCAATGCCAGTTCGCTCTTGCCGATCGCCGCATCGCCGGTGATCAGCACGCCGATCCCCATCACTTCCATGAATACGCCGTGCAGCGTGGTGAATTCGGCCAGTGTCTTGGCCAGGTAGTGCGCCAGCACTTGCATCAGCCGCGGGCTGGGCTGGGGCGAGGTAAAGAGCGCGGTCTCGGTACGGTTGGCCGCGTCGAGCAGCGCCTGCGGCATGGCTTCGTTGTTGGCGATAATGACCGCGGCCAATTCGGTCGAATACAGATGGGCGATCGCTTGTTGCAGGCCTTCCTCGTCCAGGCTGCGCAGATAGTCCATCTCGGCCGCGCCCAGCACTTGTACCCGGTTCGGATGCACGAAATTGAGATGGCCGATCAGCGCCAGCGTGGGTTTCTGCACCGTCTCGCTGGTGAGCAGCTTGCCGCCGCCGGTCGCGCCGGCGATCCACGCCAGTTCCAGTTTTTGGCGGGTTTCATCGAACAGGCGCTGTACGGTGATTTGCGGCATGTTAAAGCGAAACTCGCGAAGCGAGCCTAAGTCCCTCTCTCCCGCTTGCGGGACTGCGGAAGGGTCGCTGCGAAGCAGCGGGGTACCCACCGGCGTCCTCCTTGCGGGGGAAGAGTTGGGAGAGAGGGCAAACGATCATGGCGAATTTCATTTTACGGGGTGTCCATTGCCATGATCGTTAGTCAACAATGAATACGCTTCATCGGCGCTGGCCGTATGCAGCAGACGCTCGCGCAGCGCGCGGTCGCCGAACAGTTGAGCGAGTTCGGACAGGATTTGCAGATGCAGATCGGTGGCGTGTTCCGGCACCAGCAGCACGAATAATATGCGCACCGGCTCGTTATCCGGCGCGCCGAACGGCACCGCGTCGCGGGTGCGGATGAAGATGCCGGCGGCCTCTTTGAGTTGCTTGATGCGGCCATGGGGAATCGCCACGCCTTGGCCCAGGCCGGTGGAGCCAAGCTTCTCGCGGGTGAAGAGGCTTTTCTCGATGAGCTTGGGATCGAGTTGGAGCGCCGGCGCGATACGCGTGGCGATTGCCTCGAACAGCGCATCCTTGCTGCCCGCATCCAGATCGAGCAGCACGTATTCCGGTTTCAATAGAGAGGTGATGAGGCTCATGAAAAAAGGCCGCCGCAGCGGCCTATTTTATTCACTCAACCGCTTGATGCTTCAATGCGTCGCGCCCATGCGCGCCGTTCTTTTCCTTGTGTTTGAGCACGAGCCGGTCGAGCTTGTCGGCGAGCAGATCGATCGCGGCATACATGTCGTTATCGGTCGCTTCGGCGTGGATATCCTTGCCGCTGACGTGAATGTTGGCTTCGACTTTCTGCACCAGTTTTTCCACCGACATGACGACGTTGACGTCGATCACATGATCGAAATGACGCGTCACACGTTCCAGCTTGGCGCCCACATAGTCGCGAATCGCGGGGGTAACTTCCAGATGATGGCCGGTGATATTGAGGTTCATGCTTAAACTCCTTCTCTCATAGGGACTTACGAAGATTCACCGGGGGGATTTGCAGCGCCTCCCGGTATTTGGCAATGGTGCGGCGCGCGACGATGATGCCTTGTTGCGACAGCACTTCCACGATATGGCTGTCGGACAGCGGCCGCTTGGTGTCCTCCGCCGCGACCAGTTGCTTGATCAGCGCGCGGATGGCGGTGGCGGAGCAGGCGCCGCCAGTGTCGGTGGCGACATGGCTGCCGAAGAAATATTTCAATTCGTAAATGCCGCGCGGGGTGAACATGTATTTTTGCGTGGTGACGCGCGATACGGTGGATTCGTGCAAGCCCACTTCCTCGGCGATTTCGCGCAGCACCAGCGGCCGCATCGCCACATCGCCGTGATCGAAGAAATGGCGCTGGCGTTCGACGATGGCTTGCGACACGCGCAGGATGGTGTCGAAGCGCTGCTGCACGTTCTTGATCAGCCAGCGCGCTTCCTGCAATTGCATCGCCAGTTCCTTGCTGGACGCGTTGCGGTTGCGGCGCAGAATATCGGCGTACACCCGATTGATGCGCAGACGCGGCATGGCGTCGGTGTTCAGACGCGCCGTCCATTGCCCCTTCACCTTGCGCACTTCGACGTCGTGCACAATGTAGCGCGTATCGGTGGCGGCATATTCGGCGCCGGGGCGCGGATTCAGGCTGGTGATGAGCGTCTGCGCCGCGCGCAGTTGGGCGTCATTGCAGCGCAACAGCCGTTTGAGATTGGTGAAATCGCGCGCGGCCATCACCTCCAGATGGTGGCGCGCGATCTCGATCGCATGCGCGCGGCCGGGTGTTTCTTCCGGCAGGCTTTCCAGTTGCAACACCAGACATTCGGACAGCGAACGCGCGCCCACGCCCACCGGATCCATATTGCACAAGTGTTTGAGCGCGGTGTCCAGTTCCACCGGATCGACTTCCAATTCCGGCGGCAATAACGAGGCGAGTTCTGCAAAATCCTGATGCAGATAGCCGTCGTCATCCAGCGCGTCGACCAGCAGCATGACCATGCTTTTGTCGCGATCGGAGATATTGAGCAGATTCAACTGCCATAGCAAATGTTCGCGCAGCGTCTCGCTGCAAGCGGCCATTTGCGGCCCGTCCTGCTCTTCGTCGTCGCTATGGGTATAGCCGGCGGGCGCATCGTCCCACATCGAATCCGGGGCTTCCATGGCGGATTCGACAGACTCACCAGGCTCATTAGATTCGGTACTGGTTTCAGGGGGAGATTCGGTGACGGATTCGCTGGTGGATTCGCTGGTCGAGGCGGTTTCGTCCGCGCCGAAATATGGTTCGCCCTCAGCGCTATCCGAACCCTCGACGCGTTCCAGCAAGGGGTTGTCTTGCAGCATGGTTTCGAGCTCTTGGTTCAGCTCAAGCGTGGACAATTGCAGCAGCCTGATCGATTGCTGCAACTGGGGGGTGAGGGTCAGTTGCTGGGAGAGCCTAAGCTGTAAGCTATGCTTCATTCTTTATGCGTTCTGGCTCGGCACGCGCGGCCGCGCGGTGGGAAAAATTAACGGTCATGCAAAAGGGTACACGGGAAAATGAAATTCGCCATGACCGTTTCCCTCTCTCCTAACTCTCTCCCCCGTGCGGGCGAGAGGGACTTAGGCTCGCTTCGCGAGGTTTACGTTTATAGGCGAAAATGTTCGCCCAAATACACCCTTCTTACGTTTTCATTATAAACAATTTCATCCGGTTTGCCGCTCGCCAGCACCAATCCTTCGTTGATGATGTAGGCGCGGTCGCAAATCCCCAATGTTTCCCGCACGTTGTGGTCGGTGATCAACACCCCGATGCCGCGCTCGGACAGGAAGCGGATGATTTTTTGGATATCCAGCACCGCGATCGGATCAACCCCGGCGAAGGGCTCATCCAGCAGGATGAAACGCGGCTGGGTGGCCAAGGCGCGGGCGATTTCGACCCGGCGCCGCTCGCCGCCGGATAGGCTCATGGCTTGCGCGTCGCGCAGGTGTTCGATGTTGAGGTCATGCAGCAGTTCGCTCAGCCGCCGCGCCACTTCCGCCGCCGGGATCGGCTGCAATTCGAGGATGGCCTGGATATTTTCGGCCACGGTGAGCTTGCGGAAAATCGAGGCCTCCTGCGGCAGATAGCTCAGGCCCATCAGGGCGCGGCGGTGGATCGGCAGCGTACTCAAGTCCTGGCCGTCGAGCAGAATGCGCCCGGCATCCAGCGTGGTCAGGCCGACCATCATGTAGAAACTGGTGGTTTTGCCCGCGCCGTTGGGGCCGAGCAGCCCGACCACATCGCCGCTGTTGACCGTCAGCGAGACATCCTTGACCACGACACGGGATTTATAGCGCTTGCGCAGGTTGAAAACTTCGAGCGTGCTCATTCGTTGGAGAGGGGTGAGGGGATAGGGGAGAGGCGGCGGCGCATCGTTACTGTGTTTGTCCCACACCCTCCGCCGGTTTCAGCGGTAGCCCGCCGTCGGATGGCGCCGCCGCACCGCCGCGCCGCTTGGGTTGGATCACCGCGCGCACCCGGCCTTTCGGGTTGTATTCGGTGGCCGCTTCCTTGCCGCCGATGACGCGATAGGATTCGGTCTGGCCATCGTAAGCGATATAGTTGCCGCGCACTTCGTCCTGGCCGCGCTTGATGCGTGCTTGGGTGAACATTTCAACCTTGTCGCGTTTGGCGTCGTAGTCCAGACGCTGCGCCCAGCCTTCGGTCAATTCATCCACGGCATCGCGCTTTTGCTTGAAATAAGTCGGGCTGCCATAAGCCGTGCTCTTGGAGAAGCCGTCGTCGTCTTGGGTCACCACCAGTTTGTCGGCGGTAATCAGCAACGTGCCTTGGGTGAGCCGGACATTGCCCTGATACACGCTGACTTTGGTCTGATCGTTGACCTCGACCGTGTCCGATTCCAAATTTACCGGTTTGTCGCGATCCGCGCGTTCGGCCTGCACGGCTTGCGCGAACAAGGCCAGCAGCACAGCGAAAATCGGAGTAATGCTTTTAATGAGAACGGGGTTCATAACGCACCTTTACGCGCGACAGCAGTTTGAATTGATGTTTCTTCTGATCCAATTTTAAGCCAACCGCGGTAATAAAGGTATGCGCATCTTGAATCACGACCGGTTTATCCGTCATGGCCAATTCCTGCTCCGGCATGATGTGCAAAAAGCTGGTATTCAGCGTGAGCTCGGATTGACGCCCGCGCGCCTCGCGCACCACGCGCACTTGATCGTGCAAATAGGCGTGATCGCCATCCTCGGAGACGAAGCCGCGCTGCGAATACACGTGCATCGGCGCGGCATTGGGCGCGAAACGCATGAAGTGCGGCCGCACCAAGTGGGTGGTCTGATCGTCGGGGTAATGCGTCATTTTGATCGCGGCCAGGGTGAGATGCGGCTGGCCGGCGGGGTCGAGCTTGATCGAGCTGAAATTTTCCACGATGTAGTCCGCGTCATGCCGGTTGCTGCCGTCCAGCTTGGGCCCGGACGGCTGCACCACGCGATCCAGCCACAAGGTCACCGCGGCGAACAGCAGCAGGAAAATCAGCATGGCCCAGGCGGAGGGGTTTTTGATCATGGTCGAAAAAAACTATTAACCACGAATGAACACGAATGAACACGAATAAAAGTCAAAACCGCACTAAGCACTTGGTGTGCTGTTGGTTTAAATTCGTGTGTATTCGTGTTCATTCGTGGTTAAGTTCGCTTTTGAATTACTTCAAATACGGCGCGAGTTGCGCATCCAGCGTGCCTTGGGCGCGCATGATCAGTTCGCACACTTCGCGCGCCGCGCCCTTGCCGCCGGGCAGCCGCGTCACATAATGGGCGTATTGCCGCACGCTCTCCGGCGCCGCGGGCACGCAGACAGAGAAGCCGCTGCGGCGCATCATCGGCAGATCGACCACATCGTCGCCCATGACGGCGATCTGCTCGGCGGCCATGCCAAGCTTGGCGCTCAATTCCATGAAGGTTTCCAGCTTGTCTTCCGCGCCTTGATACAAATGATCGATGTTGAGGTTTTTCGCGCGCACGCGCATCAGATTCGAAGTGCGGCCGGTGATGATGGCGATTTCGACGCCGCTCTTTTTCAGCATTTTGATACCGTGGCCATCGAGCGAAAAGAAGGCCTTGATCTCGCGCCCTTCGTCGTCCAGATACAGCGAGCCATCGGTCAATACGCCATCCACGTCAAAAATAAGCAGCTTGACGCGTGCCGCGCGCGCATTGATGTCCGCGTCAGTCTGGGCTTGGGTAAGCGGTGCGAATGGCGCCATGCTTTAAACCACGCCGGCCCGCATCAAGTCATGCATGCTCAGCGCGCCGGCCAGCCGCCCCGCCTCGTCCACCACCAGCAAGGAATAGACCTTGCTGTCCTGCATGACCTTGACCGCTTCCGCCGCGAGCTTGTTGGAGCCGATGGTGCGCGGCTTGGGCGTCATGACTTGGTTCACCGGTGTGACGCGGATGTCGATGCCGCGATCCAGGCTGCGCCGCAGATCGCCGTCGGTATAGATGCCGATGACGCGGCTTTGCGCGTCCAACACCGCGGTCATGCCCATGCCCTTCTGCGTCATTTCCAGCATGGCTTCCCGCACCAGCGCGGTGTCCGCGACATGCGGCAGCGCTTCGCCTTGACGCATCACATCGGTGATATGCACCAGCAGGCGACGGCCGAGCGAGCCGCCGGGATGCGAGCGCGCGAAATCGTCCGGGCCGAAGCCGCGCGCATCGAGGAGCGAGACAGCAAGCGCGTCTCCCAGCGCCAAGGCGGCGGTGGTGCTGGCGGTCGGCGCGAGATTGTGCGGGCAGGCTTCCTTCTCCACGCTGGTGTCGAGATGCACATCGGCTTCGCGCGCGAGCGAAGAATTCGGGTTGCCGGTCAGCGAAATCAATTTCGCGCCGCTGCGTTTGAGGATGGGCACGATGGTCAGGAGCTCCGGGCTTTCGCCCGAATTGGAGAGCGCGATCACCACATCGTGCTGCGTAATCATGCCCAGGTCGCCGTGGCTGGCCTCGGCCGGATGCACGAAAAAAGCCGGCGAACCGGTGCTGGCCAAGGTCGAGGCGATTTTGCGCGCGATATGCCCGGATTTGCCCATGCCGCTGACCACGATGCGGCCCTGGCAATGCAGCATCAAATCCAGTGCGGCGAGAAAGCTCGCGTCCACGCGCGCGATCAGCGCATGCACCGCGGCGGCTTCAATCGTCAACACCTCGCGCGCGAGGTCGAGGGCCTTGTTGGTGAGGGCTGCGGGGGTGGGTTTGGCGGGTGAGTTCATGGGCGGGGAGTATAGCAGGAACGCCGTATTTGAATGATTGCAACCACGTTGGCAGGCCACGCGCTATCCCGCATACTTCAGCCCATGAATGCTTTAGCTTCAGTATTGGTTTTGCTCGGCAGCGCCGTCGCGGTGGTGGCGCTGTTTCGCATGCTCAAGCTGCCGTCGCTGCTGGCTTATCTGTTTGTGGGCGTCACGATCGGGCCGCACGGCTTGGGCTGGTTGCCCGAGAGCGCGCAAACGCATGCGCTGGCCGAGTTCGGCGTGGTGTTTTTGATGTTCACCATCGGGCTCGAATTCAGCTTGGCGCAGTTGAAAGCGATGCAGCGCCTGGTGTTCGGACTGGGCGGGGCGCAAGTGGTGCTGACCACGCTGGTGGTGCTCGGCATGAGCTTGTCCTGGGGGCTGGATTGGCGCGCCGGGCTGGTGCTGGGCGGCATCATCGCCATGTCGTCCACCGCGATCGTGGGCAAGCTGCTGGCGGAGCGGGTGGAGCTGCATTCCAATCACGGCCGCCAAACCATGGGCGTGTTGCTGTTCCAGGATTTGGCGGTGGTGCCGTTTCTGGTGCTGATCCCCGCCCTGGCCCGTGGCGGCGACGGCATGTTCGAAGCCTTGGCCTGGGCCGCGCTCAAAGCCGCGCTGGCGCTGGCGCTGATTTTATATTTCGGCCAGAAGCTGATGCGCCGTTGGTTCCATATCATCGCGCGGCACAAGATGAGCGAGCTGTTCATGCTCAACGTGCTGCTCATCACCTTGGGGCTGGCCTACTTCACGCAGCAGGCGGAGCTGTCGCTGGCGCTGGGCGCTTTTCTGGCGGGCGTGCTGATTTCCGAGACCGAGTACCGCTATCAGGTGGAAGCGGATATCCAGCCTTTCCGCGATGTGCTGCTGGGCTTGTTTTTTATCACCGTCGGCATGCAGCTCGATTTCGGCGTGTTGATGCATCAAGCGGTTTGGGTCGCGCTGCTGTTGCTGGGTTTGCTGGCCGGAAAAATGGCGCTCATTTTTTTAGTGGCGCGCGCTTTTCGCTGCAACACCGGCGATGCCTTGCGCACCGGGCTCACGCTGGCGCAAGCGGGCGAATTCGGTTTCGTGCTGCTGGCGCAGGCGGACAAGATTTCCACCTTGCCGCCGGTGCTGCTGCAAATCGTGCTCGGCGCCATGGTGCTGTCCATGGCGCTGGCGCCGCTGCTGATTCATTACCGCGAAGCCATCGTGAAAAAATTGGTGGCGGGCGAATGGATGAGCCAGGCCGCCAAGCTGCACGAGATCGCCGTCAAATCCTTTGCCGTGCAAGGCCACGTCGTAGTGTGCGGCTATGGCCGCAGCGGGCAAAACTTGACGCGCTTCCTGGAACGCGAGCACATCCCTTTCATCGCGCTCGATCTCGATCCGGCGCGGGTCAAGCTGGCGGCGGCGGCGGGCGAGAGCGTGGTGTATGGCGACGCCGCGCGGCGCGAAGTATTGCAAGCGGCCGGCAGCTCCCGCGCGCGCGCGGTGGTGGTGACCTATGCCGATGTGCCCTCGGCGCTGCGTGTGCTCTCGGCGGTGCAAGCCGTCAACAGCCAAGTGCCGGTGATCGTGCGCACCGTGGATGACGCGGAACTGGACAAACTGCTCAAAGCGGGCGCCGCCGAAGTGGTGCCGGAAGTGCTGGAAGGCAGCTTGATGCTTGCCTCGCACGCCTTGATCCTGCTCGGCGTGCCCTTGGCGCGCGTGCTGCGTTCGGTGCGCGAAGTGCGCGAGAATCGTTACAGCTTGCTTAAAGGCTTTTTCCACGGCGCAACCGACGAGCCGGAGGAAGCCTTTACCGAACACGTCGAGCCGCGCTTATACACCGTGACCCTGACCCAACGCGCGGCGGCGCTGGGTAAAACCCTGGCCGAGTTGGACCTGGCGAATTTGGGTGTATCGGTTTCGGCGGTGCGCCGGGGCAATATTCGCGGCGTTGATCCGACGCCGGATACGCGCTTGCAGGAAGGGGATACGGTGGTGTTGCTCGGCCGGCCAGCGGCGCTGGCGGCGGCCGAGTTGAGATTGAGTGGGGATTAGAACAGGTAGTAGGGGCGAGGCATGCCTCGCCCGGTGGTGAATCCGGGCCGGGCATGCCCGGCCCCTACTAGAACAGCGATGTTCCTCCACATTGGGTGGCGGTGGAGACAATCGACCAAGTATCGGCCCCGGCGGCGGGCGTGGTTTTACACGTGCCGGCTACGGACCCCCCCCAAGTGCTGAAGCGGAAATTCCCGGTATCGGGCATGCCGTCATCGATCTTGCGATCCACTTCCGCGAGTAGCGTGGCGGGGATATTTGATCCGGTTTTGATGTTATGCACATCGCTTGCGGTACCGGAGTAAATAGCATCCCAAACAATTTGCATCAAACCGCCAAAGGGGTTGACTGGGGAGTTGTCCGTAGTCGCATCAGCAGCCGTAGCAGTGGCGCCCACCCCGTTGTAATTTCCCGAAATAAACCCGGCGCGGGTGAGGTGATACCAAGCGCAAATGGACTCGGCAACGCCATTGGAGACTGCGTCGATCAGGCCGTTTCCATCGCCGCCACAAGTGGCGCCCGCACCTGGGATGTTGGCATTGGCGCTCGCCCGTAAATAATCACCTGCAATTCCCCGATAACGATCCTGAAATCCAAAAAAAGCCGCCTTAACTCCATCCTGCTGCGAAATGATATTCCTCACCCTCGCATTCTGAATCAACTCCTGCCCCTTCAGCACGCCGCCGAGTAAGAGGCCGATGATCACGAGCACGATTGCGATTTCGATTAGGGTAAAACCTTGCTGATGTTTACGCATTTCACGACCCTCTTTTTTTAGGGGTTATAAAGATGCCTTGGCCAATGCAAAAATAGTGCCAAATTTTGTTGATGTAGCGCTTTCAATATCCGCATTAAAAACAATGTGTTGTGTATTTTGTAAAGTAGGCGTGGTTGTAAAACAGATGAAATATCAACGCCCCTGCCGAGCTTTCATCAGTTTGACTTCCAATTCCGCATAGCGCTGGGTCAAAAAACGCCTTTCCTGCGGGTCATTGATGCTGTCGCCGGCGAGCAGCGCGCCCAGCTCGATTTTGGCTGCTTCCAGCTCACCCATGTCTTCCAGAATGAAAATCGGCATCTGGCTCGCCCAATGCAGGGCCGTGCCGCGCGCTTTTTCCTGGATGGCGCGGGCATAGTCGAGCGCGAGCGGCAGGTCGTGCAGCCGGTGCTTGGCGATGAGCGCGGCATGGGCGAGGTAGCGCCAGCGCCGTTCGGGATCGAGTAAAAATTGGCGATAGGTGAAGTCGAGCATCAGGCGTTGCCGCGCCGGATCGGGCACTTGGGCGTAGAGGTGGCTCGCCATCAACAGCGGGTAGTTCGCGCGCGGATCCAAGTCGAGCATCAGATCGAGCCAGGCGCCGAGCTTGGCATAATCCAGGGCGGCGAAGGGGAGGCTGACGCCAGGTTGGTTATCGAAGGCCTGCAAGCGCAGTGCCGTCAGGCCGGCCAATGTGATCGGTTCGCCCAGGCTGGCCAGCCGCGCCGCCACGCTGCTGGGCGGCGGCGGCAAGTCTTCCGCGCGCGCGGTGGGCGCGGGCTGCGTGGTGCGCAAGCCGATTTGCAGCGCGAGCAGAAGCATACCGAGGGTCAGCACGATGCGCGGTACGGCTTGGAGTGAGCGTTCGGTCATGTTCTGATCAAATCAAAATCCTTCACCGCGGAGGACGCAGAGGACGCGGAGGAAAGTCAAAATCGTTCTAAATATGAACACCAGGTTTTGCTTTTACTCCGCGTCCTCTGCGTCCTCTGCGGTGAAAAAGGTTTCCTGGTTAAAGATTCTTTCGATACATATCAAACATCGCTGCCGCCGTGATCAGTGCGCTGAAGATCAGTGCTTGCAGCGCCAGCGGGCCGAGTGCGCCGCTCGCGCCGTCCACCAGCCAGCTTGTCTGCGCGAATTCATCCAGGCGCGGCAGCAATAGCGCCAGGGTATCCAGCAGGTGGGTCATGTAGCGATGCGAAATCGAGGCTGCGTCCAGGCTCGCATGGCTGATGAGCTGCAAGGCGGCGAGGCTCTTGGCCAGCAGGTAAAAGCCGAGGGTGAGCGCCAATCCGGCGGCGACGCCGCGCAGGCTGATGCCGCAGAATACGCTCACCGCCGCGATGATCCAGGCTTCCAGCAGCAGGGAGGCGGTCCACGTGAGCCAGGCCGCGCCGGGTGCGAGCGGCGCCAGCGGCAGGGCGCAGGCCAGGCCGATCAGGCTGGCCACGCCGGCCATGCCCAAAACCTTGCCGAGCACATAATGGCCGCGCGGCAAATCGAGTGCGAGCAAGAGCGCGGGGCCTTTGTCGTTGAACTCCCGTTGCAGGGTGCCGATAATGAACGCCGCGATGAGGAAGAAGCTGGAAGCGCGTAAGCTCGTCGCCAGGAAGGCGGTTTGCAAGCGCAGACTGTCGGTGATCGCCAGTTCGCGGATCAGAAAGCTCGCCGCGCCGAACACGAAGATCGCACCGAGCACCAGCCAGGCCAGACGGCTGCGCGCGGCTTCGAGCAGAGTGTAGCGGGCGATGGCAAGGATTTTGCGCATGGTGGAGTGATAGTAGCAAAAATATTCAAGAATCTAACCACGGAGTACACGGAGAGCACAGAGTTTTTTAAACATGAAACGCGAAGGACGCAAAGGTGCGCAAAGGGGAAAAGCCTTTGTATTGCCTTGGCGTACCTTTGTGTCCTTCGCGGTAAATCGAATTTAGCTTTCCTCCGCGTCCTCCGTGTACTCTGTGGTGTAAATAGCTTAATTACCTGCCGAAAATGATACGCATATGACTGGAATTCAACGCGCGAGCGTGAGCAACTGGGCGGCCAGCCGGCCGCATTGGTGGATGGGCTTGATGCTCATTACGTTGCACGCCGCATTGGCTTGGGGCATCGAAACGTGGTGGGCGCGCGCGCTGATGCTGGCGCACTTCGGCTTTTTCTTGATGTGGCAACCGGTATGGCGCGCCGAGCGGGAGGTGTCCACCCTCTCGGCGCTGCTGATCATCGGCGTCGGGCTCACGCTCGGTTTCATCGCGAATTGGTGGCTCGCCGCGGTGTGGCTGGGCGTATTGATCGGGCTCATCGGCGGCAGAGCGTTCGGCACGGATTCCAAGCGCCAGCATCTGGGCGGCTTGCTCGCGCTGACGTATCTGTTGGGTCTCCTGCTCGGCTGGGTGGTGCCGCAGTTGTTCCCGGATTATCGCGAGACCTCGGGCATTGTGTTCTTAATGCGCTATGTGTGGCTCACGCTGCCGGTGCTGTTGCTGTTTATACCGCAAGAGCGCATTACCGCTTCCACCCACGTGGTTGATTTCATTTACAGCGTGATGCTGTTCTTGCTGGTGATGGTGCTGGTGCTGGGCAGCTTCGCCTTGAAGCTGGTAACCAAGGGCGATTACCTGTTCGCGGTGGCGCAAACCCTGGTGGGCTTGGCGCTGATGCTGTTGGTGCTGGCGTGGCTGTGGAAGCCGCGCGCCGGCTTCGCGGGCTTTGGCCAATTGCTGTCGCGCTATCTGTTGAGCGTCGGCCTGCCGTTCGAGCAATGGATCCAAAGTCTGGCGCATTTGGCCGAGACCGAGCGCGAGCCGCAGGTATTCTTGACCAAAGCTTTGGATGAAATTAATCGCCTGCCTTGGGTGGCGGGCGGTGTCTGGCGCACCCTGGATGAGGGAGGCGAATTCGGTGTGGTGACAAAGCATCGCATAGAGATCAAAGCGCATCGCTTGATGCTGGAGCTGTACACGCGCGGCCGCGTGTCGCCCTCGCTGGTGGTGCATGTGCGGCTGCTGACCGAGTTGCTGGAGTTTTTTTACGAGGCCAAGTTGCGCGAACAATTGCAGCGGCAAAACGCCTATGTGCAAGCGATTCACGAGACCGGCGCCCGGCTCACGCACGATATAAAAAACATGCTGCAATCGCTGACCGCGCTGTGCTCCGCCGCCGAGACGAGCGGGGCGGATCAAGCCGAAGCCCTGCAAATGCTGATTCAACGCCAACTGCCGCTGATTACGCGGCGCTTGGATCAAACCCTGAAAAAACTCAAAGCGCCGCACAAGGTGGGGCGCGAGGAAATTCCGGCGGCTGACTGGTGGCGGGATTTACGCACGCGCTATGAGCCGCATGGCGTGGCGTTCACGCTCGAAGGCGCGCTCGACGCTTGCCAGGTGCCGGCCGAGTTGTTCGATAGCGTGGCCGACAACCTGGTGCAAAACGCGATCAAGAAACGCGGGTCCGAGATGGGCGTGACGATCCGCGCCCGTTTCGTCCCGGAACACGGCGGCGTGCTGCGGGTGGAAGACAGCGGCAGCCCGATGCGCGCGGAGGTGGCGGCAAAATTATTCGACGCGCCGGTGGCCTCGAAATCCGGCCTGGGCATCGGCTTGTACCAGGCCGCGCGCCAGGCGGAGCAGTTGGGCTACCGGCTGCGTATTGCGAACAATGAGATTGGCCGGGTGTGCTTTGAGTTGAGTGTGGCGCGGGAGACTCAGGGCGACGCGGTTTAAGGCAGGCGGCCCGCCGCGACCATGCGGTTGAAGAGCACGTTGGGGGAAAGCCACACGACGAGGTCGTCGAATTCACCGGCGGGGGCGCCGGGCCCCGTGATGATGCGAGAGACGAAATCATTATCACTGTCTCTATTTTCACACTCATCGGCGCGACCGGCAGGAACTGGGGTACAGGAAAAAGATTGACCGTTCTTGCCTAGGGAGTAGATGACTGCCGGAATACTGTTGGCAAGCAGGGATCCACAAGCGGCATCAGTACATATTCGGAGCGTGCCGGGTGTGGGAGGGGGGCCAAGCGTGATTCCTCCAAACGTGGCGAAGTTAATTGTGACGCGATAGCCGAAACGGTTGCCCCAAGCATCGCTATTGGCGACCCCGAGCGTGGCCCACGGCAGATTGCCTTCTGTAGCAGCGGCAGCGCAAGGTCCGCCCAGTGGATCTTCCAGGCCATCATTCGCACCGGCGCCGACGACCATATCCGGGCACGGCAGCCGCCCATTCGCTACCGCGAATCCCAGCAACGCCTCCTTGATCTCCTCCATCGCCTTCTGTGTTTCCGCAATCCGCTTCTGCTCAACTTGCGTCGCGAACGGCACCAGCAAGCCACCCAGTAACAGCGTGACGATAATCAGCACGAACGCCATCTCGATCAGCGAGAAGCCCCGCGCTTGGCGTGTCATGGCGCTTCCTCGCCGTTTTGTGGCAGCGGCGGGCGCTTGGCGATGGTGACCGGCACTTTGGATTCCTTGTTTTTGCGCACCACCGAGACTTGCGCCTGGGCGCCCGGCGCCAGATTCGCGATATAGGCCAAGGCCGCCGCCGAGTTGGGCAGGGCGCGGTCATTGATGCCGGTGATGATGTCGCCGGGCTGGATGTTGGCTCGATCGGCGGGGCCGTTGCGCAGCACGCCGATGACCAGCGTGCCGGCGATATTGGGCAGGTTGAAGGCCTGCGCCGTTTCCGGATTCATGTCGCGCATCGATACGCCGAGCCAGCCGCGCGTTACGCTGCCATGCCGGATGATCTGCTCCATCACCTGCTTGGCCAGGTTCTCGGGAATCGCGAAGCCGATGCCTTGCGAGCCGCCGCTTTTGGAAAAAATCGCGCTGTTGATGCCGACCAGATTGCCCTGGGTATCGACCAACGCACCGCCGGAGTTGCCGGGATTGATCGGCGCATCGGTCTGGATGAAATTCTCGAAGGTGTTGATGCCCAGATGCGTGCGGCCCAGGGCGCTGACGATGCCCATGGTCACGGTTTGCCCGACGCCGAAGGGGTTGCCGATGGCGAGCACCACGTCGCCCACCTCCATTTTATCGGCGTTGCCGAAGGTGATGCTGGGCAGGTTTTTTAAATCGACGCGAATCACCGCCAGATCGGTTTCGGGATCGGAGCCGACAATCTTGGCCGGCGCGGTGCGCCCATCCGCCAGCGCGACTTCGATCTCATCCGCCGCCGCCACTACATGATGATTAGTGAGGATGTAGCCATCACTGCTGACGATCACCCCCGAGCCCAGGCTCGATACGCGTTGCGTCTGGTTCGGCAACTGGTTGCCAAAGAAGCGCCGGAACAAGGGGTCGTCCGCGAAAGGGTGGCGAGGCGCGCGTACTTGCTTGCTGGTGAAAATGTTCACCACGGCCGGCATGGCCTTTTTCGCGGCTGCGCGGTAGGATGCGGCGGGCGCTTTTGCAGCGGTTTCCGGTGCATGCTGGGTCACCACCACCGGCGCTTGGGGCGCGCGAAACTGCAGCCACTCCGGCTTGAACACCGAGGCGACCAACAGCGCAGCCACGAACAGCGTGACAAATTGCGCGAACATCAACCAGAGTTTTTTCATATTTTAGGAGAGGCGATTTCATGCGGCTAACGGAGTTGGAACATTATACCCGCGCGCTTCTCGACACCGGGCGCTTCCATGACTACTGCCCGAACGGCTTGCAAATCGAGGGCCGGCCCGAGGTGAATAAAATCGTCACCGGCGTCACGGCAAGCCGGGCCTTGATCGAGCAGGCGATAGCAATGGGCGCGGATGCGATCCTGGTGCACCACGGCTATTTCTGGAAAAGCGAAGATGCGCGCATCGTCGGCGTGAAACAGGCGCGCATCAAGCTGCTGCTCGAACACGGCATCTCCCTGTTCGGTTTTCACTTGCCGCTCGATGCGCATCCCGAGCTTGGCAATAATGCGCAACTCGGAAAACGCCTGGACTTCGCGCTCGAAGGCTGGGCCGGCGAGCAGAATTTGATCGCCCACGGCAGCTTGATCGCCCCCGTCACCCTGGCGCAACTGGAACAGCGCATCGCCGAGCGCTTCGGCCGATCGCCGCTCGCCATCGGCGATGCCGGCCGCATCATCCAGCGCATCGCCTGGTGCAGCGGCGGCGCACAGGCTTATTTTGAGTCCGCCAGCGCATTAGGAGTGGACGCTTACTTAACCGGAGAAGCTTCAGAACAGAACGTTCATTATGCTCAAGAGTCCGGCATCGCCTTCATTGCCGCAGGCCACCACGCCACCGAGCGCTATGGCATCCAGGCCTTGGGCGAGCATTTGGCGGCGCAGTTTGGCTTGGCCCACGTATATAAGGAAATTCCCAATCCTGTCTGAGGCTTAGCAGCGCTAATCCAGTCTAGGGCTTTATATTGCCTAGTGTTTTTAGGTAAAATAGATTTTTTGTGTTCTTCAAGTGTCATTTTCACCAATCAAATAATAGGGATGGGGTTATGAGCAACAATGAAGTCAACCGCACCCGGCGCAACCTGATTCTTGCGACCTCGGCCTTCGGCGGAGCGGGTATGGCGGCGGCGGCCTGGCCGTTTATCGCCAGCATGTCGCCGAGCGATAAGGCCAAAGGCCTGGGCGCGCCGGTCGAAGTAGATATCAGCGCGCTGGAACCTGGCGCCAAGGTGGTCGTGAAATGGCGCGGTCAGCCGGTTTGGGTGGTCTACCGCACCAAGGAAATGATGGACGGTCTGGCCAAGGTAAAAGACAAACTGATCGACCCCGAATCCAAATCCTCCAAGCAACCGGCCTATGCCAAGAACGCGCTGCGCGCGAGCGAAAAGCGTCCGGAAATTCTGGTGTTGGTTGGCTTGTGCACCCATTTGGGCTGCTCCCCCAGCGACAAGCTGAAAGCGGTGTCGGATAGCGAAACCGGTACGGATTGGCAAGGCGGCTTCTATTGCCCCTGCCACGGCTCGCGCTTCGATCTCGCCGGACGCGTCTATAAAGGCTCGCCCGCGCCGATCAACCTGCCGGTGCCGCCCTATACCTTCTTGTCCGATAAGCGGATTTTGATCGGCGAAGAAAGCAAGGGAGCTTAAGCCATGGAAATGCTAAAACAACTATTAGGCTGGGTCGATGACCGCTTCCCGCTCACCGCGACTTGGAAGCAGCATCTGTCCGAATACTATGCACCGAAGAACTTCAACTTCTGGTACTTCTTCGGTTCCTTGGCGCTGTTGGTGCTGGTGCTGCAACTCGTCACCGGCATCTTCCTGACCATGCACTACAAACCGGATGCCTCGCTCAACGCCGCCGGCGTGCCGGTCGCATTTGCTTCGGTCGAGTACATCATGCGCGACGTGGATTGGGGTTGGCTGATCCGCTACCTGCACGCCACCGGCGCTTCGATGTTCTTCGTCGTGGTGTACCTGCACATGTTCCGCGGCTTGATTTACGGCTCGTATCAAAAGCCGCGCGAACTGATCTGGATCTTCGGCTGCTTCATCTATGTCGCGCTGATGGCGGAAGCCTTCATGGGCTACCTGCTGCCGTGGGGCCAGATGTCGTTCTGGGGCGCGCAGGTGATCGTGAACCTGTTCTCGGCGATTCCGTTCGTGGGCGAGGAAATCGGCATTTGGATTCGCGGCGACTATGTGATCTCCGATGCGACGCTGAACCGCTTCTTCGCCTTCCATGTGGCGGCGGTGCCTCTGGTGCTGCTGGGCTTGGTGGTGATGCACCTGGTCGCGCTGCACGAAGTCGGCTCCAACAATCCGGACGGCATCGAAATCAAAAAGAAAAAAGACCCGGAGACGCACATCCCGCTCGACGGCATTCCGTTCCATCCATATTACACGGTGAAGGATATCCTGGGCGTGGCGGTGTTCCTGATCGTGTTCTCGGTGATCATGTTCTTCACGCCGGAGATGGGCGGCTACTTCCTCGAAGCCAATAACTTCGTGCCGGCCGACCCGTTCAAGACGCCGGAGCACATCGCGCCGCTGTGGTACTTCACCGCGTTCTACTCGATCCTGCGCGCGGTGCCGCCGATGTTCGATTCGCAGTTTCCGGGCGTGATCGCGATGGGCATGGCGATTGTCGTGTTGTTCTTGCTGCCGTGGCTGGATAAGTCACCGGTCAAATCCATCCGCTATCGCGGCGCGATGTACAAATCGGCGCTGACGCTGTTCATCGTGAGCTTCTTTATCCTGAGCTATCTGGGCACTTTGTCCACGACTTCGGGCCGAACCCTGGCGGCGCAAATTTGCAGCGTAATCTATTTCGCGTTCTTCATTCTCATGCCGTGGTACACGCGCATGGATAAGACCAAACCGGAACCGGAGAGAGTGACAGCATGATCAAAAAAATAATTCTTGCCGCGCTGCTGTGCTTGCCGGCAGCGGCCTTTGCCAGCAGCGGTGGCGCCAAGCTGGACGAGTTCAAACCCAATGTCGAAGACAAGCTCTCGCTGCAACGCGGCGCGCGCGTGTTCGTGAACTATTGCGTGAATTGCCACAGCGCGAGCTACATGCGCTACTCGCGCCTGCAAGACCTGGGGTTGACCGAGAAACAGATCGTGGACAACCTGATGGTCACCGGCGAAAAGCCGGTGGAAACCATGACCGCCGCCCTGCGCCGCGAGGATGCGGAAGCCTGGTTCGGCGTGGCGCCGCCCGATCTGACCGTGATCGCGCGCGCCAAGGAGCAGGGGCCGAATTGGCTCTACACCTATCTGCGCACCTTCTATCGTGATCCATCGCGGCCGACCGGCTGGAACAACCTGGTTTTCACCAACGTCGGCATGCCGCACGCCCTGTGGGAGCAGCAGGGCGAGCGCGTGGCGCATTTCCGCACCGAGAAGGGCCATGACGGCAAGGAGTCGCATGTGTTCGACCGGTTCGAGACCACCCGTCCCGGCAAGATGACCGCGGCTGAATACGATGCGACGGTAAAAGACCTGGTGAACTACTTGGTGTACATGGGCGAGCCCGCGCAATCCAAGCGCAAAATCACCGGTATTTACGTGATCTTTTTCCTCTTGGGCCTGACGGTGCTGGCGTATTACCTGAAGAAAGAGTTCTGGAAAGATATCCACTAAAAAATAGAGTAGGGGCCGGGCATGCCCGGCCCGCTGTCGCTTCCGGGCGAGGCGGGCCTCGCCCCTGCGGATAGCCAACAGTTGATTTAACCAAAGCCACGTAAACTTGAAACTCGCGCAGCGAGTCTGCGTCCCTCTCTCCCGTTTGCGGGAGAGAGCTAGGAGAGAGGGTAGCGTGGCTAATTTTTCTGATTTAAACGAAACGAGAAAACGCCATGATGACTTTATATTCCGGCACGGTGTGCCCCTTTAGCCAACGCTGCCGCATTGTGCTGTTTGAAAAAGGCATGGACTTCCAAGTCATCGACGTGGATGTGGAGAAAATGCCGGAGGACATCGCGGTGATGAACCCCTACAACCGCGTGCCGGTGCTGGTGGAGCGCGATCTGATTCTGCACGAAGCCAACATCATCAACGAATACATCGACGAGCGTTTCCCGCATCCGCAGTTGATGCCCGCCGACCCGGTGATGCGCGGCCGCGCGCGCTTGTTTCTGCACCGCTTCGAGAAAGAATTGTTCTGCCACATCGAGACCCTGGAAACGGCGGGCAAGCGCGAAGCGGACAAGGCGCGCATCGTGATTCGCGATCACCTCACGCTGATTGCGCCGGTATTCCAGAAGCAGAAATACATGCTGGGCGACGAGTATTCCATGCTCGACGTGGCGATCGCGCCGCTGCTGTGGCGTCTCGACCACTACGGCATCCAGCTGCCGAAACAAGCCGCGCCGGTGCTGAAATACGCCGAACGCTTATTCTCGCGCCCGGCCTTCATCGACGCGATGACGGCGTCTGAAAAAGCGATGCGCCGATAGCCCCATGTACGATTCGTCCACCAAGCCCTATCTGATCCGCGCCATCTACGAGTGGTGCGTGGATCAGAGCTACACGCCTTATGTCGCGGTGCAGGTGGACGATCAGACCAAAGTGCCGGTGGAGTTCATCAAAGACGGCCAGATCGTGCTCAACGTCAGCTACACCGCCACCCGCCATCTCAAGATCGGCAACGAGTTCATCAACTTCTCGGCGCGCTTCAATGGTTCGTCGCGCGAATTGGAGATACCCATCGTGGCCGTGATTGGCATCTTTGCCAAGGAAAATGGCCAAGGCATGTTCTTCCAGGCAACCGAGGAAATCACCGCCAGCGCCGAAGTTCACCCCGCCGAGACACCCTCCACCTCCCCCGAAACCCCTCCCCCCGCCAAACCGCCGCGTGGCGGCCATCTTAAAATCGTTAAATAATTATTTTCTTACAGATCATTAAATAATCATTTGTTTTTAAGCGTTTATTGTATTAATGCGGATATAAATTTGATGCCGGATTAATAAAAAATTTGTTTTATCCTTCCATAAATTCTGCTGTTAGGTTTACCGCTTGACTTGCGGTGGCGAGGCAGGTAAAAAACTACCCACGTTCCCGAAGCGCAATTCCAAAACTTGCGCGAGGCGAGCCGCATGCGGCCAAGGCGTCAAGCTTGGCAATAAGGACGCTGTAAATAAACCTATAACTTTGGAGGGCAAGTCCATGAAGCATCGCAATTTCGTCACCACCCTGTTCGCCTCTTTGTTTTTCCTCGCAGCGGGTTCCGCACTGGCGGCGGATACGCCAGCCGAAGCGCCAAAAGGCACTACCCTGGTAGACGCCAAAAAGGTTCAAGAACTGCAAGCAGGCGGCGCCACCATCGTCGATACCCGTAAAGCTTCCGAGTTCGGCGAAGGCAGCATCAAGGGCGCGATCTCCGTGCCTTACGATCCTGAAAAGAGCGCCAAAGAACCCACCTTCGATTCGAAGATGGATAAATTCGACTTTGCCGCAAAACTGCCCAATAAGGACGCAAAAATCGTGGTGTTCTGCAACGCCGGCAGTTGCTGGAAATCCTACAAATCCGCCACGGTGCTAGCCGCCAACGGCTACAAGCATGTGTTCTGGTATCGCGAAGGCGTGCCGGACTGGAAAGCCCGCAAGCTCCCCATGGAGTAAGCAGGTACAAAATCAGGCTGCTCGATAAAAGCGGCCTGATTTTTTTCGGGCATTCGCCGTATCCCGGCGAATTAAGCAGCACCAAAATAATTAGGATCGTGGAGGAGAACTAACTATGATCTACACCAAAAAATCGCCCGCCCTGGTAATCATCGGCATCATCATGATGCTATGGGGCTGGCTCAATGCGAGCGGTTCGATCGATGGCCTGCAGTCCACCCTGCAGAAGAGCGCTTTTTCGGACCATACAAAAATCAACGAGAAGTTCCAAGCCGAATTGCGCGTCGCCACCGAGATGGCGCAGGCCGAGGGCAAACCCGCGCCTGAGATGAAAAAGCCGGCATCGAAGTTTGATAAGGAGAAAGCCCTTCAAACCAAATTCGGTTACTACTTCGGCGGCGCTTTTGCCTTGATCGGCCTGTTTATCCTGTCCTGGAAACCCCAGGCCGGCAACCTGGATTACTACATTTCCACGGTGCCGGGCATGGCGCTGATTCTGCTTATATCCTTCGTGGTGCGCTGGGGTCTCGACCCGATGTTCGCCAACTGGGGCAAGGCGGTCAAGGATGCCGGCATTCTCACCTGGGATTTCGCCAAGATATTCAACCTGAACTATGTGGTGATGGGCATCCTCGCCGGCATCGTTATCGTCAACGTGCTCAAGATTCCCGCTTGGGCCGCCAACGGCGTGCGCACCGCGCGGCTTTTCCTGAAGACGGGCGTGATTCTGCTCGGCACCCTGTATAGCGCGGCGGAGTTGGCTCAACTCGGTATGCTGTCGGTGGTGATGATCGGCATATTCGTGCTAGGTTCGGTCTGGCTGACGCTGCTCATGGGCCGCCGCATGAAGTGCCCCAACACCATGACCGGCGTGCTGTCCGCCGGCCTCGGCGTGTGCGGTGTTTCGGCCTCGGTGGCTGCGGCCCCGGTGGTCAATGCCAAGTCGACGGAAATCGCCTACACCATCGGCACCATCCTGCTGTGGGGCGTGCTGATGATGTTCATCTTCCCGATCGTGGGTAAACAGATGGACATGAACCCGACCCAGTTTGGCGCCTGGGCCGGTACCGGCATTCTGAACTCGGCGCAGGTCGCCGGTGCCGCGCTGGCCTTCGAGCCGAACGGCATCGATACACTGAAGGTTGCTGAAATCTTCAATATCACGCGCATCCTGTT
>JACRIU010000019.1 GCA_016235775.1 Hydrogenophilales bacterium | reverse complement strand
TCGAAGGCGCCCAGGTGCTTGGCGCGCCGCTTGGCGGTTTTTTCCGGATATACCGCCAATACTTCCTGAATCAGTTCCTGATTTCTTGCTTTCGTTTGCTCGACTGTGAGGCTCATTACGCCCTCCTATAAGTAATATGAACTAAACACCGGCTTCCCGGTTTCCCGGGAAAACTCTGCCAATCGCGCTGTTCTCAATTCGCGCTTGGCAGAGGTCTCCCTCTGCAAGCTGTGCAACCCGGTCACGCGCGCACGAGCGACGGATCGCTTCCTTACGCTGCCGCGGCCTCGGCGGCGAGCTCGGCGGCGGTCTTGCCGACGATGGACTCGTCCACTTTCTTCATGATGCCGTGCTCCATGAGCATTTCTTCCAACTCGTCCATGGTGATGGGGGTCGGGATCGTGCCCTTGCCGCCGTTCGCATGGATTTTCGTGGCGAGTTGACGATACTCGTCGGCCTGCTTGGAGTCAGGCGCATACTCGAGCACCGTCATCCGGCGCAGTTCGGCGTGCTGCACCACGTTGTCGCGCGGCACGAAGTGAATCAGCGTGGTGTTCAACTTCTTCGCCAGCGATTCGGCCAGTTCCAGCTCTTTGTCGGTCTGACGCTCGTTGCACACCAGACCGCCCAAGCGCACGCCGCCGGAGTTGGCGTACTTGAGAATGCCTTTGGCGATGTTGTTGGCTGCATACATGGCCATCATCTCGCCGGACATCACGATGTAGATTTCCTGCGCCTTGTTCTCGCGAATCGGCATGGCAAAGCCGCCGCACACCACGTCGCCCAGCACGTCGTAGGAGACATAGTCGGCGCCGTCGTACGCGCCCTCTTCTTCCAGGAAGTTGATGGAGGTGATCACACCGCGACCGGCGCAACCGACTCCGGGTTCCGGGCCGCCGGACTCGACGCAACGGATGTCCTTGTAGCCGATCTTCATCACGTCTTCCAGTTCCAAGTCCTCCACGCTGCCGGCTTCGGCGGCCAGGCTCAGGATGGTGTCCTGGGCCTTGGCGTGCAGAATGAGGCGGGTGGAATCCGCTTTAGGATCGCAGCCGACGATCAGGATTTTTTGTCCCAAGTCAGCCAGCGCCGCCAGCGTGTTTTGCGAAGTGGTGGACTTACCGATGCCGCCCTTGCCGTAAAAAGCGATTTGCCGTAATTTTTTCTCAGACATTTGTATCTCCTTCATAAATTGAAAAATTCATCATCCCGATTTACCCCGGCAGTAATTACTCCGCCAAAATTCGACCTCTTGCTCGCATCACTTCTTTTTTCTTCTTATTGGATGCAAACCCGGCAAAACTTTCACTGCACATCTCTCTCTGAGCAACGAGCGTGCCACCCCTGCCGGTAACGTTTAACACATTGTTTTTATGTGATTTGTTTGCTCGCATTGGGAACAAATAGGCTTGTTGCAAACGCGACAAAGACCTTGCTGCGTGTAGTGAAAGGGACAAGACAGGAAGGGAAATCATTTTAGAAAAATGCTTGAACCACGGAGTAAGCGGAGGACATGGAGGAAAAGCAAAAGACCCGCTTTTATTTACTCCATGTCCTCCGCGCACTCCGTGGTGAACGGGTTTCATTTTGGATTTAGCGCCGCAACACCACCAGCGGGATATCGCTCAAGCGATACTCGCCGTTGCGCACCGCTTTCACGAGATCATTCAGCGTCATCTCGCGCATGAAGGACATCATTTGCTCTTTGACGGGTTCCCACCGGCGATGCATGGGACAGACCCGTTCATCGCCGCACTCCTTGAGCCCGAGCAGGCATTCGCGGCCCACCCGCTCGCCTTCCACTAGCAGCACGATGTCCATCAGATTCATTCTCTCCGCACCCGTGTGCAGCGCAAATCCGCCCAGCCTGCCGCGCTTCGAGTACAACAAATTCGTCTGGCACAGACTCCGCATAATTTTGGCTAAGTAGGCTGAAGGGACATGCAAATTGGCCGCAATCTCCCGATTCAGCATCGGCTCGCCGCGCGTTTGGGTGGCGATGTAGGTCAGGGCCTGAATAGCGTATTGGCTCGTGCGTGAAAGAATCATGGCATCCCTATCCGATTTTCCTATTCAGCTTATAGCAATGCGCATGCCATGCCGGCCGGTTCGGCAATTCAAGCTAAACGCACCTAGCAAGGCGCTATCCAAGCTTTGTCGCAAAACACACAAGCACTAGCGTCCTGTCGCAAACACGACACGAAATCACGCACCCCATCCGCGCCTAATCCCTATCCACATGCGGTCACGCGCGGCCGGAACAAATCTTGCTCAGGGATACCGATAGGTCTGGAAGACAGGAGAAGAGCAATGCAAATCGGCGTAGAAAGTAGCAAGGCGGTGGACAACAAGCGGCTGTTCGTCGTGGACACCGATGAGATCACGCGCATGGCGCTGCAATTCATGCTGCACGATGAGAATGAAACCCACGACTTGCCCAGTCTGGAAGCGGCGCTTGAAAAAAGTAAAGCGTGGAAGCCGGATCTCCTGCTGCTCGGCATCGGCGTGGTGCGCGAGAAAGGCATCGCCATCCTCGCGGATATCAAATCGCGCATTGCGGATATCAAAATTCTGCTGGTGGCGGATGCCGCCGCCGATCCCTTGATCGATGCGTGCCTGCGCGGCGGCGCGGATGGTTTGCTGGCAAAGCCGCTGACGGTCGAAGCGGCGCGCAAAAAAGTGGATACGATGCTGGGCCGCAAGCGCGGCATCATTCCAATACATGCTATTTAATCGGCGATGGCGGGCGCGTTGAGGAGGCATGGCGCCAATTTGGTCGGCGTGCCTACTGGCCTCTTAGCGGCCGCGGCCTTCAATGATTTTCCGCAGCCTTTGCAGATCCGGGGCGTGCGCGAAGCGCATGCGTCCTTGTTCGAACAACTCGCTGCATGCGACGGCGCATCTAACTCCGCGCGATGTTTCCAAGGCTATATGGACATAACCTTCAATTTGCGCGCGCTGCCAGGTCACGGCCGCACGCTTGCCCCCCGGCGTTTCCGCGCCAGCTATCTGAGATTGCTCAAGGGCTGGGGCTATAACGCGAACAGCCGCGAAGGCGCGGTGCTAAAGGGCTGGGTGGAAAACCGTTTTGGCTTGTTTCCCACTTTTCACAAAAAGCCCTTGATCCACTATGCCTCGCCCACCTGGCTGACTTATGTAGAAGAAAAAATGGCCAGCCGTTTCCACAACAATACGATCTATCAGCAATTGGATCTGCTCTATGAATTTTGCCAATGGTCGATCACGCGCTGGTTTTATGCCGGCCGGCGCCACGTCACGCTCTATCGTGGGGTCAATCACTTTCTCGAAGACCGGCCCTTGCCCGCCATGCCGCACCCGCGCATGGGCAACATCGTGGCGCATCTGAACAACATTAGCTCGTTCACCGCCGACCGCAATATCGCCTGCGAATTCGGCGACTACATCCTGGAAGCCCAAGTGCCGGCCGCCAAGATTCTCTTCTTCAACGATCTGCTGCCGCGCCATCCGCTCAAAGGCGAGGCGGAATATCTCGTGATCGGCGGCGATTACCGCCTCAGGGTGGACTACTTGTGATGGGTGCGAGATGAAGCATATTGCGTTGCACGAGCGCGCGCTGGGCGCATATCTTGGCTTTGCCGTGGGCGATGCCTTGGGAGCGACGGTGGAATATATGTCGCCTGACGAGATACACCAGACCTATGGCAGGCATCGCGACATCATCGGCGGCGGCTGGCTCAAACTCAAAGCCGGGCAGATCACCGACGACACGCAGATGTCGCTCGTGCTCGGGCAGACGCTGATCGACAGCGCCGGTTGGGATGCCCGCCACGCCGCCGAAGCATTCGCCGTTTGGCTTAAATCCAAGCCGGTGGATGTGGGCAATACCTGCCGCCGCGGCATCCGCCGCTATATGTCGGACGGCACGCTGGCCGGCCCCCTGAACGAGGGCGATGGCGGCAACGGCGCCTGCATGCGCAACCTGCCGCTGGCGCTGGCGACGCTGCATGACGATGAAGCGTTCGCGCGCGCGACATTGGAACAATGCCATCTCACCCATCACCACCCGCTGTCTGACGCCGCGACGCTTGCGCTTGGGAACATGACGCGCACCCTGATTCGCGGCGGCGGGATCAAGGAATGCCGTGCCGAAGCGAATCGTCTAATCGGCGAGTTTCCGCTGTTTCGCTTCGAGCCTTATCCCAAACGCGCATCGGGGTATATCGTCGATACGGCGCAGACGGTGCTCTATTATTTTTTTCGCACCGACAGTTTCGAGTCCTGCGTCACCGAAGTGGTAAACCGAGGCGGGGACGCCGATACCAACGGCGCGCTGGCCGGCATGCTGGCCGGCGCAGTCTATGGCGTTTCCGGTATTCCGGGTTACTGGCTGAAGAAACTGGACAAGCAAATCAAGGCCCGCATCGAAGAGCAGACCGAAGCGCTGCTCATGCTCGCGCACAAGGGCGGGAAATGATCCTGATGAAAAAGGCCTGAAGAGCGCCGCCGTACGCACCGACAGCGGCTGGGCAGTGGTCCTAACCCGGCCCCTGAAGGTCAATCCCGGCGAGGGCGCCAGTCTGCCGGGCAAGGGCACCATGCCGGTGGCTTTCGCCGCCTGGGACGGGGACAATCAGGAGCGGGATGGCCTGAAAGCGGTCACGCTAGAATGGTGGCAGTTGCGTTTCTAGGCGACCACACACCGATGCCTTCGAGACCGCTTCAAGCAGGCTTAATAGTTCGGGCGCGTGGCTCCGATCCGCCACGCCGATGACCGCGTTAGTGTAGTGTTTCAACCCGCGACGGCAACCGGCTCCATCGTCTGCGCTCCGATCAACAAGTCTTGAAATACATCAAGCGGCATGTCCAGCCGTTTGATGTTTTGCTCTTTCAGGAAGCGCGCCTCGTTGCGGCTCAATTCACCTGGCAGCACCGCCCAATGCCTGTCCGACGAGCGCTTCATGATCTGGCGCGCGAAGGTGCGCTCCAACTGGGTGCGGAAGCGGCAGCCGAGAAATAGAAAATGCCGGCCGGTGCGCAACTGCTGCACGGCTTCCGGGATCGGCGTCTGAATATCGATCTCGGTAAGCACTTCCACGTAGTCGGAATCGGAGACCAGAAAATTCTTTGCCGGAAAAATGGAGCCCAAGGGTTTGTACAGTATGACCGGCCAGGTATCTGCTTCAAACGCATCGCCCTGCGCGCCGTCTTTGCGGAAATAATGCGTCCAAGCACCCAAATGTTCGGCTTGGCTGATGCCCTGCACTTGCCCCCATAGACGCCGTGGCTGCAAGGCGTGCGTCATCGCGTTGTCGTACCAGGCATCGACGATCAGCAAAGGTTCTTTCGTCAGACCGGCGAGATAGCGATGCAAGGGCGCCGGTTCGACGTCGGGACGAAACGCCTCTTCCATTAAGTGGACGACTGATTTTCGATGCTTGAAGTTCTCGATAAATTGCGCGGCGGCGGTCAGATTGCCGCGTATTTTGTGCGGCACGCTGACTTTCGCTACCAGCCCTTGCACCAGCGCCTCCGGCGAGTTGGGCACGGGGCTGCCGCCCGGCACGATATCCAGCATGCCCGGCCCCAAGTAGGGCACGACCTCACCCGCTTCGAGATTCTGGGTGATTTCGTTCAGTAACGCATCGGCCTTATCCATGATTGTTGCTCCTTAAGCTGCCGCTGATTTCAACTGCTCAATTTGTTCCCGAGGAAGCCGGAACATTTCTCGCCCGCCGGACAAAGTCTCATCTCATAGCAATTGACCGTGGAACGGCTGAGTCGATTGAACCAATCTTGCGCGGCGAGGCTAGCCGGGCGCTCGCCGGTTTCGGCGACCGCGCCATGGGTGCGAAACGCACGTGAATCATGACTTGATTGTTTCCCATGGCAAGTTCTCCTTTAGGCATTCAATAGTTCAACGGTGATGTTTTCAGTGCCAAGTTTGGCCTGGCAGGCTAAGCGGGAGCCGGAGCCCACGCCAACGATGGTGTCCAGTTTTTCGTTTTCGAGGCGCTGGATTTTGCTCAAATTTTTGCGGCCTTCCAGCACGAAAATGTGGCACGAACCACACTCGGCCTTGCCTTCGCATTTGTGCGCGATAGCTTCGCCGGCGGCCAGCAGCGCTTGCAAAATACTTATACCCTCGGCCGCTTCCACGGTCTTGCCGGTGGCCTTGATAGTCAAAATTGGCATTGCGGTACTCCTTCTATCGTTTAACAAAAAACTTAGTAAATGGCCGAACCCGCGCCCACATTCAGCGAAGCGTCCTTGGCCGTTTTGACGATGAAACCCACCTGGTCTTCACTCAGGTGTCCATGAAAAGGCAGTGCGAGCGCCCGGTCGGCCACTTTTTCCGTGACGAAATAATTCCCCTTGCGATAGCCCTGCCCGGTATAAAAAGCCTGCAATTGCAGCGGCTGACAATACGCGGCGCTCTCGATCTGCTCGGTAGAGAGATCATTCACAATTGCGTCGCGGCTGCTCTTGGAAAAACGTGTGCCCAGATGCACCAGGTACAGGAACCAATGCACCAGCGTCACATCCGGCGCGATATAGGGATCCTTGATGCCTTCGAATGATTTGATCCGGTCGTAATACACGGCCTCGACCTGCTTGCGGCGCGCCAGGATGGCATCGATGCGCTGCAATTGGGTCAGTCCCAGCGCGGCCGTCAGTTCGCTGATGCCGGCTTGATAGGGCACACTGCCGCCGACCACTACCGAAAAGCGTTCGTCGAGCCGGCGGTTACGCAGTTGGCGAATGTGCCGCGCAATATCCGCATCGTCGGTCACCACCATGCCGCCCTCGCCGCACACCAGCATGCCGGGCTGAGAGAAATCGAACACCGCGCAGTCGCCGAAACTGCCCACCGGTTTGTCTTGGTAGGTGGAGCCGATGGCCTCGGTGGAATCCTCGATCAAACTCAGGCCATGGCGCGTTGCGAGCTCGCGCAGGGCCGCCCACGGCGCGGGGTGGCCATTGGTATTGCCGCCGAGAATGGCGCGCGTCAGCGGCGTGATCTTGGCCTCGGCTTTGTCCGGTGCGAGTGTCCCGGCCCAGTAGTCGATATCGGCGAACACCGGCTTGGCGCCGGCCAGCGTGATCGCCTGCGCGATCTGATGCCAGGAATAAGGCGAGGCGATCACCTCGTCGCCGGGGCCGATGCCCATTGCCTTCAGCACCAGCAACAAGCCCAGCGTGCCGCTGCCGGCCGCGATGGCATGCTCGCGTCCGGTGTAGGCCGCGAACGCCGACTCGAACGCCGCCACCATAGTCCCCTGGCTCAGGCGCGGCGAGGTGAGCACGTCCTGCACCGCCGCCAATTCAGCCTGGCTGATGTCCGGATCGGAGAGAGGAACCCAGCCTTCGCTTTCACTCATCGTATTCTTTCAGTTCCGTTCCGCGACCACGATGCCGGTAGCGGCCTCGGGGTCGGCGGTGAGACGCCAGCAGTGATCGCGGCCATCCACCAGATACACGTTGAACGCCGGATACTCGCGAAACGCCTGCTCGCCACTCATGTCCATCGCGTCGCAGCGCGTAAGCGACACGCCGGGAAAGCGTTGGCGAAAATCCGCGAGCGGCTTCTCTTCCTTGCGCGCATTTGCGAGCAAGGCTTCGATACGGGTGAGATCATCGTGTGTCAAAGCCATGCTCACTCTCCTAGACGACGCGCTTCCACGGTTATCGGCAAGGTCGTTTCCGCTGCCATCGCCGGCAGCTCCAAGCGCCAGCCATTGCCCAGCGTGACTACACCGCCCCACATCCCCGCCTGTTCCATCGAGACGATCGGTTCTTCGAGGTCTTTCTTCGGCACATAGGCCGACAGCGCGCCCTGTGCATCTTTTCTAATCATGATTTTCATACCGCTTCCTTCGCGTTAAGCCTTCGGATTCAAGCCGCCTCAGCGGTCATTCTTTTGACAATGGCGCAAAGCGCATTAATGGTTTGGTCGATTTCCACCTCGGTCGTATATCGGCTTAAAGAAAAACGGATCGATGCTTGTGCTTCGGCGTCGCTGCACCCCATTGCGCGCAGCACATGCGAAGGCTCGCTGCCGCCGGCGGTACAGGCCGCGCCGGAAGAAGCGCAGATGCCGGCTTGATCCAAGCGCGCCAGAATCGCCTCGCCCTCCAGTTCGCCGAAACGCACGTTACTGGTGTTGCTCACGCGCGGCGCCATGCCGCCGTTGATGCTGGCGATGGGTAGCCGCGCTAAAATCCCGTTCTCCAGCCGGTCGCGTAGCGCGCCGATAGCGCCGGCCTTGGCCTCCAGTTGTTCGCATGCCAGCCGGCTTGCGATGCCGAGGCCGACAATGCCCGGCACGTTCTGGGTACCGCCGCGCCGGCCCCGCTCCTGCTGGCCAAACAGCATGGGGGGAAACTTCAGTCCCTTGCGCACGAACAACACGCCCACGCCTTTCGGCGCATGCAGCTTGTGGCCGGACAGAGAAAGCAGATCGGCTGGAATGCGCGCCAAGTCGATCGAGTGTTTTCCCGCCACCTGCACTGCATCGGTGTGGAGCAACACGCCTTTGGATTTAGCGATGTGCGCCGCTTCCTCGACCGGAAACACGACGCCTGTTTCGTTATTGGCCCACATCAAGGACAGCAGCGCGGTGCCGGGCGTCAGCGCGCGTTCCAGCGTCATCAAATCCAAGCGGCCCTCGCCGTCCACCGGCAAGCGGGTGACGCGCACGCCCTGGGTTTCAAGCTGCGCCAACAGATCCAGCGTGGACGGATGTTCCACCGCGCTGATGACGATGTGGCGTTTGCCCGGACTCGCGCCAAGCGCACCGAGCAGCGCCAGGTGATTGGATTCGGTGCCGCCGCTGGTAAACACGATCTCGGCGCTTGCGGCACCGAGCAGGCGCGCAACTTGCGCGCGCGCTTGCTCGATGATTTGCTTCGCGCGCTCGCCCGCGCTGTGCTTGCTGGCCGGATTGGCGTACGCGTCGCGCATGGCGCTAAGCATAGGCTCGACACACTCCGGCGCGACGGGCGTCGTGGCGTTGTGATCCAAGTAAATGCTTGCGGTTTGCGCCGTCATTGCCAAAAAATCCGCTCCGGGTCTTGATTCAATTGCTGCAGCAGCAGGCTCAAATTGCTGAACTCGCAATACAAGCGCCACTCCTGCCGCGCGTGATCCTTGCGGTACAGGCGCCAGGCGAACGGCGCGCCCACGTACTCCAGGCGCGCGATGTCGATCACGCCGCCGCTCTTATCGATATTGCGCGAGCAGCACGGGCTTTGAATCCAATAGCCGCCCTCGGTGGCGAGCACCGCGGGCGAAACATAGCGATAGCGTGCGCGATCGGCCAATGCGCGCTCGATGCGCTTGCGATCCACATCGTTCGGATGGGGGTAAGTCGAACATTTAGCCGCCTCGCCCATGTTGGTCTCCGTCGCGCCGCGCCACGCCGCGTCATGCCGGCGCAATCTCTTCCTCAAGACAACCCACCACGAATCCCGCTTGGAATTCGACCAAATAAATCGGTGTATTGGATTCAGCATGACTACCTACTTGCACGATTTCGCCTTGCGCCCCTTCGATCACCAGCAAGGCGTCCGGCGCTTGTTCCGGGAAAGAACCATCGTTGTATATGTCGGCGCAGGCCAACACGCGCTGGCCCCACTCGAATTTGGGTGCGCGGGGTTCGATCATGCCGCCTCCCCGGAAACGTCGGCATCCGCAACCGTCTTCAGCTCATCCTGGACCACCTCCAACTCCTTGCCGCGCATGCCAACGCGGTGGCCGGACGCCACGAAATCGACGCCGTATATGTAGAATTGCTGCAAGAAAGTGCCGATGCTGGTGACGTAGCCGATGTCGCCTTTTTTCACCAGCACATCGCCGACGTCCTTGCCGGGAAAAGTGCCATCATTGCGCACCACCTTGATGGACTTCACTTTCTGTCCATAGTCGAAGCGTGGGTCGCTGGTGATTTCCACTACATCGCTGTCACGACTGATCTTGGCCATGTTGTTTCCTTATCCAACGAGACTAAAAACCTGCTTGCCTTGCGCAAGGAATTCCGGGGGCAAGCGGCTACGCGCGAGCTCCCGCACCGCCGAGTCCTCATCGTTCAACATGCGGCTCACTACTTCGTAGCGCACGCGCCAATCCGGGTCGATCATGAGTGCCGGCAGATGAAACACGTCCGCATGCTTGACGGAGAACGCCCGCACCTCGAAATAGGCGTGCGCCAAATAATCCTTGGCGATATCCGGATTCCAATCGAAGAAGCGGTCGATGCGCTTGGCGTAGCGATCCTCGACGCAAGCGTGCAGCAACTGGCAGCGTCCCGCCTGCGACAGCACAAGGTTCGCGCAACCCGCACAGTGCAGATCGTTGCCCTGCCAGTTTTTCGGCGGATCGGCATCAGTCATCATCGCCGTCACCCCGGCCCACGCGCGCCAGCACATTCATGAGCGCCTTCGCGCCTAATTTGTCGCTCGGATCGAGTTCCAACAATTTCAGCAGCGCAGCGCGGCCTTCCTCCAGATTGCCAAGCCGCATATGCAGATAAGCGTAGCCCTTCAAGGTGAGCAGAAAGAAGCGCGGCAGGATGGCTTCGTAACTGCCGAAATTGGCATCGCCCGCATGCACCGCGCGCCAGTCCAAGGCTAAACCGTTGTCGGCGGCGGACTTCAGCAAGCACGCTTGCGCTACCTTGAGCGCCTCTTCCAGGCGGCCTTTGTAAAAATAAAACCGGTAGCGCCCGATCAACACCGCGGCATGATCCGGCGCACACGCTTGCGCTTCATGCAGATGACTCTCCGCCAGCGCGTCATGCTGATAATTCAAACCCGCCAAGCGCAAATGCAGCTCCGCGCGCTCCGGCAATCGGCCGCCGAGGCAAGCACGCTCCAGCCATTCCGAATCGAGGCCGGCCGCCGGCGACACGCCTTCGCTAACCATCTCGGCTTCGATCAAGGATGCGCATGCGGCTCCCATTTCGCGGCATGCCTAGTGCTTGTGCCCGATGGACGCGATATCCACACTGGCTACACCGGCGCTGCTCGTGCTGCTGCAAGCACAAGACGGCGTATTGGGGGTGACGAAGGTGAGCCCGCTGCTCAGCGGCGTGTCCGCAAAATCGATGGTGGCGCCTTCCAATAGCAAGCGGCTTTCCGCTGGCAGGAAGAGCTTGAGGCCGCTGGTCTCGACCACGCTGTCTCCCGGCTGCGGCGCGGCCTCCACCGTGAATTCCGAGGCGAGCCCCGAGCAGCCGCCGGCGCTGACCATCAAACGAAAGCCGAAGCCCTCGCCGCCGTTGAAGCGGATCATGCGGCTGATGAATTTTTCGGCGCTGGGTGTAATCGTCAATTCCATCATGCTCTCCTAGGCCGCTTCGTAACGCGGAAAATTTTTATCGATCACGCAGGTGTCTTCCACCGGGCACACGGCGACGCATTGCGGATCGTCGAAATAGCCGAGGCACTCGGTGCACTTCTCCGGCTTGATGATGAAGGTGCCGTCTTTTTCCCGGATCGCATTGTTCGGGCACTCCGGCTCGCACGCGGAACACGCGGTGCATTGGGACGTAATAATTTTAAATGCCATGCTTTTCTCCTAATG
>JACRIU010000018.1 GCA_016235775.1 Hydrogenophilales bacterium | reverse complement strand
TGATTTCGTTGTAACGCGGCAGGATGAGACGCTCCTTCTGCGACAGCAGCTTGGCCATGCGCGCGATTTTTTCCGCCTCGTCGCCGATGCGTTCGAGATCGGTGATGGTCTTGATCACCGTCATCACCATGCGCAGGTCGCCCGCAGCGGGCTGGCGGCGCGCGATGATCTGGCTGCAACTTTCGTCGAGTTCCACCTCCATCGCATTGACACGATGGTCATCGCCGATAACGCGGTTCATCAGCGCCACATCGCCGCTGATCAGCGCATCGAGAGCGAGCTGGATCTGGCTCTCCACCAGTCCGCCCATCTGCAACACGCGGGCACGCACCGCTTCGAGTTCGGCGTCAAACTGTTTCGAGGTATGTTCTGTGACAGCCATGAGATTTCCTTTGAGATAAAGGCAAGCAAGACATGCTACTCGCATACCGTGACAATTCTGTTACGAACAGCAACGGGTCAAACATGGATGGGCAGGATGTACAGGATTTATTTATCCTGACCATCTTGTTCATCCATGTGAGAGTGTTTTGCATTTATGCAGTGAGGATTTGCACGCCGCCCGCTGTGCCCAGAAGCAGCACGTCCGCCGGGCGGCGCGCAAACAGGCCGTTGGTGACCACACCCGCAATGTTGTTCAGCGTGGTTTCCAGTTCCACCGGGTTCAATATGCTCAGCCCGTACACGTCGAGGATCAGGTTGCCATTGTCGGTGGTAAAACCCTCGCGCAGTTTGGGCTGGCCGCCCAGCACCACGATCTGGCGCGCCGCATAGCTGCGCGCCATGGGGATCACTTCCACCGGCAGCGGAAATTTGCCGAGCACGTCCACCAGCTTGCTGGCATCGCATACGCAGACGAATTTCCTGCTGGCTGCGGCCACGATTTTTTCGCGCGTCAGTGCGCCGCCGCCGCCCTTGATCATGTGCAGGTGGTGTGTGATTTCGTCCGCACCGTCCACATACACCGGCAGCGTGCCCGCATCGTTCAGCGAGACCACTTCGATGCCGTGCCCTTGCAGGCGCTTCGCCGAGGCCTCGGAACTGGCCACCGCGCCCTGTATCCTGTGCTTGATCTTGCCCAGTTCATCAATGAAAAAATTGGCGGTGGAGCCGGTGCCCACCCCCACGATACAATCCGCCGGAACATGCGCTATCGCTGCCTGCGCGACTGCCCGCTTCAAATCATCCTGTGTCATGCCCATATCGTTTTAAATCAGTAATATTGTTTTCGTGCCTGGATTATTGCAGGAATTGATGCTTTTAGAAACACCAACGGCCTATGGCGGGCACAAAACCCTTTCGGGTTGGGCGCAAATCCTGCTAATCTTGCGCCCACATATTGTTGACACACAGACCGACCATGCAAAGTTATCTCAAGCGCATCCTTACCGCCCGCGTCTATGACGTGGCCATCGAAAGCCCGCTGGAACCCGCGCCCAACCTGTCGGCGCGCATCGGTAATACAGTACTGCTGAAACGCGAAGACATGCAGCCGGTGTTTTCCTTCAAACTGCGCGGCGCATACAACAAGATGGCGCAGCTTACCCCGGCGCAGCTCAAGCGCGGCGTCATCACCGCCTCGGCGGGCAACCATGCGCAGGGCGTGGCGCTTTCGGCGCAGAAGCTTGGCTGCACGGCCATCATCGTGATGCCCGCCACCACGCCGCAGATCAAGATACAGGCGGTGGAAAACCGTGGCGCAAAAGTGGTGCTGCACGGCAATTCCTATTCCGACGCCTGTCAGCATGCGCTGAAACTGGAGAAGAAAAACAAACTCGTCTTCGTCCATCCTTACGACGACCCCGACGTGATTGACGGGCAGGGCACCATCGGCATGGACATCCTGCGCAAGCACAACCAGCCCATCCACGCGATTTTCTGCGCCATCGGCGGCGGCGGGCTGATCGCCGGCGTGGCGGCTTACGTCAAACAGGTGCGTCCGGACATCAAGATCATCGGCGTGCAGCCGGTGGATTCAGACGCCATGTACCGCTCGCTGAAAGCCAAACGGCGCGTCACGCTCGACCATGTCGGCCTGTTCGCCGACGGTGTCGCCGTCAAGCAGGTGGGCGAGGAAACCTTCCGCTTGTGCCGCAAGCTGGTGGATGAAGTCATCCTGGTGGATACCGATGCCACTTGCGCCGCGATCAAGGACGTATTCGAAGACACGCGCTCGATCCTCGAGCCAGCGGGTGCGTTGGCCATCGCCGGAGCCAAGCTGTATGCGGCGCGCGAGAAGCTAAAGAACAAGACGCTGGTCACCATCCAGAGCGGCGCCAACATGAATTTCGACCGCCTGCGCTTTGTCGC
>JACRIU010000016.1 GCA_016235775.1 Hydrogenophilales bacterium | reverse complement strand
TGCGCATGGCGCATCTGGCGATCGTCGGCAGCCACAAGGTGAACGGCGTGGCGGCGATCCATACGCAGCTCATGAAGGAAACGATTTTTGCCGATTTCCACCGCCTGTGGCCGGACCAGATCGTCAACATGACTAACGGCATCACGCCGCGGCGCTGGTTGAATCAGGCGAATCCCGGCCTGTCCAAACTCATCACCTCGCGCATCGGCAAGACCTGGCCCAAGGATTTGGACCAACTCAAGCGCTTGAATGTCTTGGCGGACGACCCGGATTTCCGCGCCGAATTCGCCCAGGTCAAACGCGCGAACAAAGTGCGCCTGGCGAAGCTGATCCAGGAACGGCTGAAAATAGAGGTCAATCCGGATTCGCTGTTCGACGTGCAGATCAAGCGCATTCACGAATACAAGCGGCAACTGCTGAATGTGCTACATGTGATCACGCTGTACAACCGCATCCGCGCTGGCGCCGGCAGCGTGCCGCGCGTGGTGATCTTCGGCGGCAAATCCGCGCCCGGCTACCAGATGGCGAAACGCGTGATCCGGCTCATCAACGATGTGGCGGATATCGTCAATAACGACCCGTTGGTGGGTGGCCGCCTCAAGGTGGTGTTCATTCCGAATTACGACGTATCCACGGCGGAAGACATCGTGCCGGCCGCCGATCTGTCGGAGCAAATTTCCACCGCCGGCACCGAAGCCTCCGGCACCGGCAATATGAAAATGTCGCTCAACGGCGCGCTGACCATCGGCACCATGGATGGCGCGAATGTGGAGATACACAACGAAGTCGGCGCGGAAAACATCTTCATCTTCGGCATGAACACCGGCGAAGTGGCGCAGTTGCACGCCAGCGGCTACAACCCGTGGCTCTACTACGATACCAACCCCGAGTTGAAGCAGGCGCTGGATATGCTCAACAGCGGCTATTTCTCGCCCGAGGACCACGACCGCTTCAAGCCGGTTTTCAACGCGCTGACTTATCACGGCGATCAATATATGCTGCTCGCCGATTACGCCTCATACATCGACTGCCAACAGCAGGTGGAGAATCTGTACCGGGATAAAGAAGCCTGGACCCGCAAAGCGATTCTGAATGTGGCGAACATGGGCAAATTCTCCTCCGACCGCACCATCCGCGAATATTCCGAGCATATTTGGAATGCGAAAACAGTGGTGAGCAAGCGGGGGAAGGAAAGGTAGCAGTGAGCAGTGAGCAGTGAGCAGTGAGCGGTGAGCGGTACGCAGTGCGCAGGAAGCGGGGCGGGCAAGTCCCCACGCTTTTACCCGCTTCCCGCTACCCGCTACTACCCGCTTCCCGCTTCCCGGCATTATTCGATGCCCAGCCGTTCCAGCCGATAGCGCAGCGCGCGAAAAGTAATCCCCAGCAGTTTCGCCGCCGCGGTTTTGTTGTGGCGGGTTTTTTCCAGCGCTTCCAGAATGGCTTCTTTTTCCAGGCGATCCAGATAGTCCTGCAACGGCCATTTGGCGCCCGGTTCATACGCCGCGGCGCCTTCCGCCGCTTCCGCTGCGTTGAGGTAGAGGTCGTCCGGGCCGATGGTGTCGCCGCCGCATAGGGCCAGCGCGCGCTCCAGAATGTTTTCCAGCTCGCGCACATTGCCGGGGAAGGAATAGGTCTGCAAGGCGGCAATGGCGGGCTGCGTGAGGTGCGGCACGGGCGCGCCCGATTGCCTGGCCAGGCGTTCGAGGATGGCTTGCGCGATGAGCGGAATATCCTCGTGCATCTCGCGCAGCGGCGGCATTTTGAGCTCGATCACGTTCAGCCGGTAGTACAAATCCTGGCGGAATTTGCCGCTCTCCACCAGGCTCGATAAGCTTTGGTGGGTCGCGCTGATGATGCGCACATCGATGGGATCCTCTTGCGTCGCCCCCACTTTGCGCACTTTCTTTTCCTGAATCGTGCGCAATAGTTTCACCTGCATCGACAGCGGCAGGTCGGCCACTTCATCCAAAAACAGCGTGCCGCCATGCGCGGCCTGGAAGAAGCCGTCGCGGTCGGCATCGGCGCCGGTGAACGCGCCCTTCTTGTAGCCGAAAAATTCGCTCTCCATCAAGTTTTCGGGAATCGCGCCGCAGTTCACGGCGATGAAAGGCTGCGCCTGGCGCGCGCTCTTTTCATGAATCAGGCGCGCCGCCAACTCCTTGCCGCAGCCCGACTCGCCGGTGACATACACCGGCGCCTGGCTGCGCGCGAGCTTGTCGATCATGTCGCGCGCCAACTGGATCGCCGGCGATTCGCCGAGCAGGGTGTGCTGCGGCGTTTCCTGCCGGGCCACCTCGGTCACGTTCAGCGCCGATTTGACCAGCGCGCGCAGTTGATCGAGCGAAACCGGCTTGGCAATATAGTCGAACGCGCCGGCCTTGAGCGCCGCCACCGCGTTGTCGGTGCTGCCATAGGCGGTGATCACCGCTACCGGCAGCTCCGGGTAATGCTGGCCGATGTGCTGCACCAATTCGAGGCCGGTGCCGTCCGGCAGCCGCATATCGGTCAGGCACAAATCGTAGTGATTGGTTTTGAGCAAATCGACGGCGGCGGCGACTTTCATGGCGCGCCGGGATTCAAGCCCCATGCGCAGCAGCGTGAGCTCGAGCAGCTCCAAGATGTCGGCTTCGTCATCGACAATTAAAACGGTGGGGGCGGCGTGTTCCGCCGTGCGCGCGGGTGGTTTCAACTCGTGGCTCCTTTGCCGCTGAGGCGGAACTGTCCACCGGCGGTGGTTTCAATGTAATCCAGCGTCGCGCCGTTGGCTTCCGCGAGCTGGCGCGCGATATACAGTCCCAGCCCGGTGCCGGTGCTCTCGGTGGTGAAAAAGGGCTCGAACAACTGCGCTTGAATGGCGCCGGGCACGCCGGGGCCGTCATCGATCACGTCCAATTGTATTACATTCTCCGTATCCGCCCGGCTAGCCGCCAGGCGAATGCTGCCGGGCTGTTGTTGGCAGTGGCGCCAGGCGTTGCAGCATAGATTCCACAGGATTTGATGCAGGTGCAGGCGATCGAAATTCAAACTCAACGCGGGATCCGCCTCGATGACGAGCGATGCCGGCGCGGCATGCTCGGCTTGGCTGAACTCCTGGCGGAAGATGTCGAGAAAGGGCGCCAGCGGAATCGCCTCGGGCTGCCCGCGATCCTTGCGATTGAGTTGGAGAATTTCTTGCACCATGCGGTCGAGGCGGAAGGTGTTGTCGCGAATGATTTCGAGCAAGCGCTTTTGCATCGCATCGAATCCCTCCTCTTCTTGCAGCAACTGCGTGGCATGGCCGATGGAGCTCAAGGGATTACGGATTTCATGCGCGATATTGGCGGTCAGCCGCCCCAGCGCGGCCAGCTTCAATTGCTGCGCCTGCGCTTGCAGGCGGCTTAAATCTTCCAGGAAGATCACCGCGCCCAACGCGCGTTTGTCGCCGATGGGGATGATGCGCGCACGGAACGAACGCTTGCCGCCCGGCGTGCGCAGCGGCAGCACGCTGATATCCCCCGATTCGCGCCACGCCGCGATATGCTGGGCCAAGGCACGGGAATAGTCATCCATCGCCACTTCACCGCGCCGCCCCATCAGCGGGCCGAACAGCCGCTCGGCCTGGGTATTGAGCTGACGCACGCGGTTGTCGCCATCCACCACGATCACGCCGTCTTGCATGTCCTGAATCACCAAGCGGTTGACCGCATCCAGATTGGCCAGATCGACGCGCTGGCGCTGCGCGATGGCCTCGCTCGCGGTCAGCCGCTTGGCCAACACATACGCCAGGCCGGCGATGGCGAAATAGGCAATCGACAACAAGCCCGCTTGTAAATAGCCACTCACATCGGCTTGCGTATAGGACAGATAGGTTTGCTGCAGCAGCACGGCGATGGTGGCGATCGCGGCATGGAACATGGCAAGCCGGCCACGCGAGATCAGGCTCGATGCGGCCAGCGTCACCAGAATCAATAGCCCCAAGCCGCTGGCGATGCCGCCGCTGCTGTACATCAGCACCGTGACGAGCAGGATATCGGCGATGACCTGCACCGAAAGCTGGAGGTCGAAGCGCGGCCAGCGCGTTTGAATCGTAAAGATGACACCCGCGCAAAACAACAAATACAGCACGCTGGCGAGCACAAAAAGATTGGGGGCCAGCGCGCCGAACGGATTTCGCCCGCCCAGCAACAGATGCGCCAGCAGCAAAATGCCGGCCGCGATCATGCGATAGAGATTGAAGTAATGCAGCGAGCGCCAATAGGTATGGGCGAGGTGGGCCGGGTATTGCGACAGCCTTTCCGGCTCGCCGGCCTGCGGCGCGCTTGGCGCCGCGCCGGGGTTATGGCTGGTGGAGTTGACGGTGTTCATCGCCGCAGAAATATTCTCCACGACTGAAAATGGCCTCGGTTTGCGGCACGTTCACGCCGCAGTGGGCGCAGCGCACCATGTTCTCGGCAATGGGCGGCTTGGCGGTGGGCGCCGGCCCTTGCAGATTCCGGAAGTATTTTTTCAGGAGAAGATAAATGATGACGATGCCAACGAGCAGGATCAAAAAGCGCATCGCGGTTGCCTCGGGTGCAATAAAGACGACGCATCATAGCATGGCCAGATGCGCAAAAAGGCGGGGGAAACCCATCAAAGATGAAACGAAAATTGAAAATTGGTCGGGGTGAGAGGATTCGAACCTCCGACTCCTGCGTCCCGAACGCAGTACTCTCCCAGGCTGAGCTACACCCCGATTCCCGCTTGCTTAACGCGCGTTATTTAATGATTGCGCGTCACCGAGAAAGTCGCCAATTCTAACAGCGTTTGCTTGTAATTTGAATCCGGCAGGCGCCGGATCGCGGCACAGGCGATATCGACTTCGCGCCGCGCCTGGTCCGCGGCGTATTGCAGCGCACCGGTGGCGTGGATGGTTTCCAGCACCTGCGTGAAATCATCCAGGCCGCCTTGCTCGACGGCGCAACGGATCAGCGCGGCTTGCGCCGGCGTGCCGTGCTGCATGGCGTAGAGCAACGGCAGCGTGGGCTTGCCTTCGGCCAGGTCGTCGCCCAGATTTTTGCCGGTGTCTTCATGGTTGCCGGAATAATCCAGCACATCGTCGATCAATTGGAATGCGGTGCCCAGATGCATGCCGTAATTGGCCATGGCGGCTTCGTCGGCATCGGACGCCGCGCCCAAAATGGCGCCGAGCCGGGTCGCGGCTTCGAACAGCTTGGCGGTCTTGAAGCGTATCACCTGCAAATAGCGCGCCTCGTCGATATCCGGATCATTGCAGTTGAGCAGTTGCAGCACCTCGCCCTCGGCGATGGTGTTGGTGGCGTCCGCCAGCACTTGCATGACGCGCATCTGGTTCACGCCCACCATCATCTGGAATGCGCGCGAATACAGAAAATCGCCTACCAGTACGCTGGCGGCGTTGCCAAAGAGGGCATTGGCGGTTTGCCGCCCGCGCCGCAAATTGGATTCATCCACCACGTCGTCGTGCAGCAGCGTGGCGGTGTGGATGAATTCCACCACCGCCGCCAGCTCATAATGATGCTCGCCGCGATGGCCGAAGGCCCCGGCCGAGAGCAGCACCAGCGCCGGGCGCAGACGCTTGCCGCCGCTGCCGATGATGTATTCCGACACCTGGCGGATCAAGACCACCTCGGAATGCAGCCGCGCCCGGATCACCGCATCCACGCGCTGCATATCCCCTTCAATCACCCCGCGAATTTGTTCCAGTTCCACGAATATTGCCCTTAATTCAAGACCGGTAATGGTAGGTAGCCCAGGCAGTCCGGTCAAGGCAAACCGTCCGCGCCGAAGCGGGATTGGGCTATTCGGCTTCCACTCACCTGGCGCAAAGCGCCGCGCGGCGCTGAAAGCATTGGCAAAAGCCCGGTAAAATTGCTAAGCTTCATCAACTTAGGCGTCCCCCTCATACATGCGCCGATTTTTCACTCTCAGCTGTTTTCTCTTTCTCCTGTCTGCCAACACACAGGGTCTGGCCGCGTCACCCCCGCCCGCCGGGCCTGATCCTTTCACCCTCCCCCAAACGCCGATCCTCACCGTCACTCAAAAGAATGGCGCCTGGAATGCCCGCATCGGCAAGGGGCGGAGCATGCAGGATACGATGCCGATGGGGCGCTTGACGCATGCCCCTGCACCCGTCTTATCGATTAACCACAACAGGGCTACGCCCGCATTCGCATTCAGCTGAGGAGGGAATCACCATGGAACTGCAAGGTACTTTGCAAATGACCGCCGGCGGCATCACACTCGACAACTATATGCTGCTGCTGCTCGCGGTGATGGTCATCGCCGGCATTCTGGGCGGCTTGGCGAATTATTTCATGAGCGGCAAGGGCGGCGGCTCCGCGGGCAAGGAAATGATCAAATACGCCTTGCTGGGCATCGTCGCCGCGCTCACCGTGCCGCTGTTTCTGAATATGATATCGAGCGATCTGCTCGCGGTGGCCAAATCGCGGCCGATCGACCTGTTCGTTTTCGCCGGGTTCTGCTTGCTGTTCGTGCTATTCTCGCGCCGTTTTGTGGAAAGCGCGGCGGCGAAACTGATGCAGCAACTCGGACAAAGCGCCGCCAAGAGAGATTAGGCCGCGCATTCATCAAGAGGAGGAAATATGGGAAACGCCGCTACCAATACCGCGCTGTTCGATGGCTATATGCTGATGATCCTCGGCATCATGATGGCCATGGGCCTGCTCGCCGGCATCGCCAACTTTTTCTTGTCCGGCTCCGAGGGCAAAACCTCGGCGCGCGAACTCGTCAAATTCATCGTGCTGGGCATTGTCGCCGCGCTCACCGTGCCCCTGTTCCTCAACATGACATCGAGCAACCTGCTCGAATTCGGGCGCACCCGGCCCAACGCACTGTTCGTATTCGCCGGTTTTTGCCTGATCTATGTGCTGCTGTCGCGCCGCATCTTCGAGGGCATTGCACATAAGCTGATGCAATTGGGGCAAAAGCGATCCGAAGGCCCAGCACTCAACACGCCGCGCTCCCCCGAGGATTTCTTCCGCGCCGGCCTCTCCGGCACCGATCTCGAAATCATGCGCGCGGTATCGCAGGGCGGCTCGGTGTATGAAAATCTCTCCGGGCTGGCGAGCGAGATCATTCCTTCCAAGGAATTCGTGAACGACCGGCTGGTGCTGCTGCGGCAATTGGGGCTCTTGGAGTTGCGCGCCAACGAGAAGAATATTCTGCACATGTGCTTGTCGCCGGCCGGTTCGCAGTTGTTGACCGAGGTCAGCAACGGCGGCCATGCTTAGCCCAATCCCGGCAGAGCATGGAAACCTTGAAAAACGATTTGGAGCATCATCTCCACGCCGCGCAACTGGGCGAGACGCCGAGCGAGGTTTTCATGAAGCAGTTGCTGGCATCGCAAGTATTCATGCCGGTCAAGGACGATGGCGCCATCAACGGCATTCAGCGCTCGACCCACGCCCAGCCCTTGGTGGTGCAGGATGATGGCGGTGCGAGCGCGCTGGTGCTGTTCACCAGCCCGGAGCGCGCCAAGCCTTTCCTCGAACACTATCCGGATTTCAAAGGCGGGCTGCTGACCGAATTCACCTGGGTGTTGGAGAAGATGGGGGCAGGCTTCGGCATTATGATCAACCCCGGCGACGAATTGGGCATCGATATGGAACCGGAATTAGTGCAGCAACTGGCCGAAAGCGCGGCACGGCCCAATTAGACCGCGCTCCACACCTCGTCCAGCCACCAAATCCCAGGTTACAGAATCTTAACCCGCCTTCCGGCGGCGGCTGGATACAATGAAATAACGTCCATGTCACCCTGAAGGAGCGCTCCTATGTCCACTCGTTTTATGCAAATCACCAGCCGCTACACGCTCGCACTCATGTTGTGCTTCATGCTGCCGCTACAGACCGCGCAGGCCGGCATGGTCAGCACCGAGCAAGTCGCTGCGCAATCTTCTCCCGATCAACGCGCCCGTGTCGTCATCTTCATGGAGCGGGAAGAAGTGCGCAATGCGCTCGCCAGCCACGGCGTGAATCCCACGGAAGCCAGCGCGCGCGTCGCGGCCCTGACCGATGCGGAAATCGCCGGCTTGAATCAAAAGCTGGACGAGTTGCCGGCGGGCGGCGACATCCTCGGCATTCTTTTCACTATCTTCATCGTGCTGTTGATCACGGATATTCTCGGGTTCACCAAGGTATTTCCGTTCACCCGCTCGATCCGCTAGGCGCATGCGCTTGGTAAATTACGCCCGCCGCTGCGCGGGCGTTTTGCTTTTATTGAGCCTCGCCGGCTGCGCCGGCACACCGCAGGTGGCGGCGCTGCGGCAGAGCATCGGTACGCTGCCGCCGAAAGCGGAACTCACCTCGGCGCCGTTCTTCCCGCAAGAAACGCATCAATGCGGGCCGGCAGCATTAGCCACCGCGCTCAATTTCGCCGGGGTGAAAACCACCCCGCAAAGCCTGACGCCACAGGTCTATTTGCCGGACCGGCAGGGCAGCTTGCAGGTGGAAATGCTCGCGACCGTGCGGCGCCAAGGCTTGCTGGCTTATCCCTTGGCGCCCTCGCTGCGCGATTTGTTGCTGGAAGTGGCGGCGGGCCGTCCGGTGATCGTGCTGCAGAATCTGGGGCTGCCGGCCTTGCCGCTGTGGCACTACGCCGTGGTGGTGGGCTATGACCTGGAGCGGGAAGAAATCCTGCTGCGCTCCGGCTTGGAACGGCGGCAGCTGCTGTCCTTCGCCACCTTTGAACACACTTGGGCGCGCAGCGACTATTGGGCGCTGCTGGCGCTGGCGCCGACCCGCTTGCCCGCCAGCGCGACCGAGGCGCGTTTTGCCGGCGCGGCGGTGGCGCTGGAACGCGCAGGCCAGATCAAGCCGGCACAGACGGCCTATCAAACCGCGCTTGCGCGCTGGCCGCAGAATTTGCCGGCGCGCATGGGCTTGGGCAACACCGCTTATGCGCTCGGTGATTTGAAGTTGGCGGAAGCCGCCTTCCGCCAAGCCTCGGACGATCATCCCAACGAATGGCCGCCGCTCAACAACCTGGCGCAGACTTTGGCCGATCAAAAGCGTTATGGAGAGGCGTTAACCGCGGCCCAACTCGCGCTGGCGCTGGCTGGGAGCAACAACCCCCAGGTGAAAGAGACGCTGAAAGAAATTCAGAGCAAGGCAACGCGCAAATAATCACATGCCGGGCAGCATGCCCTTCATGCCTCGCATCATCTTGCCCATGCCGCCCTTCGAGAAAGTTTTCATCATTTTTTGCATTTGCTCGAATTGACTCAGCAGGCGATTGATTTCCTGCACCGGCACGCCGGCGCCGGCGGCGATGCGGCGCTTGCGCGAGGCTTTGAGCAGCGCGGGATTGCGCCGCTCGGCCGGGGTCATGGAATTGATGATGCCTTCCACCCGATGCAGTGCTTTGTCATCGACTTGTTTGCCCTGTGCGGCCTGCGCCAGATTGCCGGGCAGCTTGTCCATGAGCGCGGATAAGCCGCCCATTTTTTGCATTTGCTGCAATTGCGTCTTGAAGTCTTCCAGGTCAAAACCTTTGCCGGATTTGAGCTTCTTGGTCAGGCGCGCGGTTTCTTCGTGATCGACTTGGCGCTGCGTCTCTTCGATCAGGCTCAGCACATCGCCCATGCCCAGGATGCGCTGCGCCATGCGGTCGGGATAGAACGGCTCCAGGCCGGTAGGCTTTTCCGATACGCCGGCGAATTTGATCGGCTTGCCGGTAATTTGCCGCACCGACAGGGCCGCGCCGCCGCGCGCATCGCCGTCGAGCATGGTCAGCACCACGCCCGTCAGCCCCAGCCGCTCGTGGAAGGCGTTCGCCGTCTGCAGCGCGTTCTGGCCGATCTGGGCGTTCACCACGAGCAGGATGTTGTGGGGCCTGGTCTCGGCCTTGATGTCCTGGAGCTCGGTCATCAAGGGGGCGTCGATCGCCAGCCGGCCGGCGGTGTCGATCAGGATCATGTCGCGCTTCTGCACGCGGGCGACGGCGAGGGCGCGCTTGCACACCTCCACCGGCGTGGACCCGGGCACGCTGAACACCGGCACCGAGATCTTGTTGCCCAGGACCTGGAGCTGCTCGACGGCGGCGGGGCGCTGCAGGTCGGCCGCGACGAGGAGGACCTTCTTGCCCTCCTTGGCGTAGAGCCTTGCGAG
>JACRIU010000017.1 GCA_016235775.1 Hydrogenophilales bacterium | reverse complement strand
GATGACGTTTTCGGTGATCTCCAGCGTAAGCCGCTCCGGCGGCACGGCATGCTTCTCCAACAGCTTGCGCACTTCAAGCGGCAGCGCCTCGTCATGCAAGCAGCGCGCCGACAAGTTGACCGCGAGGTTGTTCAGCCTGCCCTCGCGCAGCCAGCCGCCGCAAAGCACCAGGCTACGGTCAAGCACCCAGTAGGTGAGCGGCTCGATGAGGCCGGTTTCTTCCGCGATGGGAATAAACTCGTCGGGGGGAATCCAGCCGCGTTCCGCATGGCGCCAGCGCAGCAGCGCCTCGGCGCCGCATATTTCACCGCTGGCCACCGCGATCTTGGGCTGGAAATAAACTTGCAGCGTCTCTTCCGACAACGCCTTGAGCAGCTCGGCTTCGAGCGTCAACAAAGCCAGCGAGTTCTTGTCCAGCGTAGGGTCATAGAAAGCAAGGCCGCGTTGATTTTGCTTGGCGTGGTACATGGCCACGTCGGCGTGCCGCATCAAGTCCTCGCGCAGCATCCCGTCTTCCGGATAGATCGCGATGCCGATGCTGATGCCGACATGCAGGGCATTTTGCTCCACCACGAATGGCTTGGCCATCGCACTCAGCAAGCGTTTAACCAAGGGATGCGTGCCGTCCATTCCATCCGCTATCGGCAGCACCGCAGCGAACTCATCCCCCCCGAGACGCGCGAACACATCGCCCTGCCGCAACACTTCATTCAGCCGCGCGGCCACTTGCTGCAGCACGGAATCTCCGGCGGGATGGCCCAGCGAGTCGTTGATCTGCTTGAACCGGTCGAGATCCATGACCAGCAGCGCGAATCGCGCGCCCTCGCGATTGCATTGGCTGATGATTTGACCCATGTGTTCGTTTAACAGCGCGCGATTAGGCAAGCCGGTCAGGCTGTCGCGAAACGCCATTTCCTCCAGTTCCCCATAGAGAGAACCGAGTTCCGTGCTCATGCGGTTGAAAGCTTCCTCCAAGGAACGTATCTCACGATTGCCGGTGACGGCAACCTGCTCGCCCAGGCGCGCGCGGTCACGTTCCAACACCTGAATCTTTTGCAGCAGGCCGTGCAGCGGATTCAGCAGGGAGCGCTGCAAGCCGAACAGCGTCAGCAGCGCCACCAAGGCGGTGGCGATTCCCGCCGCCATCAGCACCTCATTGCGCGCCCGGTGCAGCTCTCGCTCCAGCGCGTGAATGTCATTGGCCAGCGCCACCGTCAACACGGCTTCCCCCGTATCTGCTTTAAGCGGATGTTCGGCGATGATGACTTCCGTTTGACTGCGCGCGTCGGGCCAGTTGGGCGATTGAAACAAAGTGATCCCTTTTGACGTCGCGATCATCACCGGCATGCCCAGCTCGCGGCCGAGCGCGGCCAAATTTTGGCCCGGCTCGGTCATCACCATGATGAAGCCGTGAAGCTGCAAGCTGCCGATCGGCGCCAGGGTGGCGAAAAGCGCGGCGCCGTTGACGGCGCATAATCCGGAGACCGTTTTCAAGTGATGCGCGCCGGATCGATGCCGGGCCTTTTCCAGCATGGGCGCGCACGCATCCCCCAAGCCATCGCCCCCCAATGCTTTGGACGATTCGGCCAGCATGCGGTAATCGCGATCAAGCACATAGAGCTTGCGCAGCCGGATCACGCCGGCGGTCTGGAAGTATCGATGGAACTGCTCGTCGAGATAGCCGGCAACGGCGGCCCGATCGGCGCGGTCCACCGCATCACGGAAATCCGGGTTGCGCTGAATTTCGGAAACCAGGCTGCGCGAGTTATCCGCGAGCTTTTCCAGCAACTCGCCCGACTTTATCTGGATCACTTGCCGGATGGCTTGGCGCCGGTTTTCGAGGGTGAGATCGCGATAAATATGGGAGGTGGCCAGCACCAGGGCGATCGCCACCGCGCCCATCGCCAAAATGGGCATCCAGAGGCTCGTCCGCAAGGGCAAGCCCTGCGCCGGCATCAACCGCATCGCGCCTTACTCATGCAGAAAGGGATACTCTTTTGATTTCCATTCTTCAAACCCGCCGCGGAACCAATAAACATTCGTGTACCCGCACTGCAAGGCAATCCTCGTCGCCACCACGCTGCGCCCGCACTTGACGCCATTACAGTAAAACAGCACCGGCGCGCTTTTGCCGGGAATGATTTTCGCCAGGCTCCTGCAGTTGGTTTTGGCGTCGGGCAGGCTGATCGAATGCTCGATGTACCCGATCTTGCGATCGCTGGAAATGCGCGAATCAATGATGACGAGATTTTTCAACTTGCCCGCCACCTCGATCACGGCTTCCGCATCCACTCTTTGCGCGCCGGGAATCTGCTCCGGCACGGGCACGATCGGCTCGGCATGCGCGCCGGCATAAAATGCCAAGGAAAAAATCAGCCAAAAACGCTTCATCGCATGGGTCATTTGCTTAACTCCTCATGTCGCAATAAGTATAGTCACAGGGTTTGCTTAATCGCCAGCACTGCCTGATTACGCAGCGATTTCAACAGCGACAACTCCTTTTCAGGCACGGCGATATCGCCCGGCTTGGGCCGGTCGGCGTAAATCATGCCGATCGGCTTGCCCTTGATGACGATGGGGAAAATCAGAAAAGTGCGCGCGCTGACGGATTGGCGATACCAGGCCGGAATGCGGCTGGCGATTTTGGGGTCGTCGATATCGGTGATCAGAATATCGGCATTGTTTTTGAGCGCGACGTGGAACACGTCCGGCTGATCGATCATGGAAAATTGGAATCCCTTGATCATGGCCTGCACGTTGTCGCCAAAGCCGAATTTGCCCATCATCGCGTTCTGCCGCCCGTCCTTGATGCAAAACAGTACATGATTGAAACTCATGCCGGTGTACATCGTCTCCAGAATCATGCGCAGAATATCGTTCACCTTGATCGAATCGTCGATCAGCGAATTGCTGATGTCTTGCAAGCCGGAGCTCAGGATCGATTGAATTTCTTCGGTGCTGCGCAGGGGGGCTACGCCGTCTTCGCCCACTTCCAGATCGAGCCTCGGCTTGGGTTCATGCAGCATGGTGGCGGCGAGCGCGGTTTGGGTATCGCTGTCCATGCCCTTCATGACCGATGCGGAAGCCGCCGGCGCTTCCGGCTTGCCCGCCCATTGCGCGGCTTGCTTGGCGAATTTGCTCTGCTTCAAATTAACGTTCACCGCCGAGGAGAATTGTGCGATGTCTTGCAGCGATTTTTCCACCAGCGCGCCGATTTGTTTTTCGTTCACCGCCAGGCAATCGCCGAATTTCGCCGACAGGCGCGCGACCGCCGCGCTGCGTTCCTTCTCCGGAGTGTTGGTAATGACTTCGGATAGCTCATTGGAAAAGCCGGACAGAATACGCAGCCGGTCGCCGTTGCTGATGCCTTTTTTAACTCTTTCGTCCGGCAAACTGCGCATGCTGAGCAGCATGGAATCAGGAAACCCCCAGGTTTTGGCGATGCCCACGCCCAGATCTTCGAAGGTGAGGCCCAGCACCTGGGCGGCGGCTTTATCCTCGCTGACATTCTTGGCCTGGATCAGCTTCTGGATTTCCGTGGTTTCCTCGGGAAAGTAAAACATGGACAGCGTTCGTCCCAGGTTGTGGAACATGGAGCAAATAAACGCTTCTTCCGCGTCCTTTACCGATGCCCGTCCGGCCAAGCCGCGCGCCAGCATGCCGGAGAACAGCGAGCGCACGAATTCCTCCTTGAGCTGTTGCGCATGGCCTTTGTTTTGCAAATTGTCGAACAGCATCAAACTCAGCGCGATACTGCGCACCGAGTCGAAGCCCAAAATCACTACCGCGCGCGAAATCGTGCTGATCGAGCCGCTGTCGAATTGGCTGTACATCACCGAATTCACCAGCTTGAGCAGCTTGTTGGTGAGCGCGAAATCTTTCAGCACCGAGTTGGAGAGCTTGCTCACGCTCTCCTTGTCCGAGCTGGCAATGCGATTGATCGAGGTCACCGATTCGGACAAAGCGGGGAAATCGCCTTTGACCCGCATGCGGCGCAGCAGAAATTCCAGGGTGCTTTGCTTGGGGTCGACGCCTTCCTTGATTTCCGGCATGGCCGGCGATAAATACAATTCCAGCGCATTCTTCATTTGCCCCGCGTCGTAGAAGCGCTCGCTCGGGTCTTTCTTCAGCGCGCGCAACACGAGATCGTCGAGTTTCTCGTCAATTTGATCGTTATGCTTGGACGGGGGCGGGATGGCATCCTGGACGATGCGCCGCATGACGTCAGGCGTATCCTTGCCGCGCACCGCATGCTGGCCGGTGAGCAATTCGTAGAGCAGCATGCCAAAAGAGAAAATATCCGATTTCGGCCCGAAATCCTCATTGCTAATGTACTCCGGCGCCATATAAGCCGGCGTGCCCATGAGATAGCCGCTTTTCGCCTGCTTATTGTCGATGCGGCTACTGATGCCAAAATCCATCACCCGCGCTACGCCGTTGGCGCCGATCAGCACATTCGAGGGTTTGAGATCGCGGTGCACGATGCTCGCAGCATGCGCATAGCCGATCGCATCGAGGATTTGCACCGCCCATTCGGCCGCGCGTGTCGGGGAAATCGGCCCCTCCTTTTGCAGGACTTGCGCGAGCGTGGGCCCATTCACATATTCGAATACCAGATAGGGATCGCCATCGTGCTCGCCGGCATCATACAAACCCACGATGTTCGGGTGTTGCAGGCGGCTCACCGTGCGCGCCTCGGTAAGCAAGCTCTCCATGTTCGCCGCGCGCTCGCCGGGGGAGGTGAAATGCAAGGTCTTGATCGCCACTTCGCGGTCGAGATGCGGGTCGTGAGCGAGGTAAACCTCGCTCTGATTGCCTTTACCCAATAGCCGGATAATTTGGAACCGGCCTATGGCGCCGCTTGAAGGCTGGGCTGGGGAACTCGCGCTAGATGACATAGTCTTTGATCAGTAAGGGAATTTACCGGCATCTCAAAGCCGGCGCCTAAATCTGGTACAGTACCTCTCTCTTATCGGCCTTATTTCCTGGAGCTTTATATGAAGAAAATCTTGACCTTAGCCCTTGTAATCCTGGTTGGCGCCAGCGCCCTGACCACGGATGCCTACGCCAAGCGTTTTGGGGGCGGTAAAAGCTTCGGCAAGCAGCGCGAACAAGTCACGCAGCCGGCCGCCCCGCGGCCTGCCAGCCCTGCCCCTGCGGCCGCCCCGTCCGGTGGCAGATCCTGGCTCGGACCCGTTGCCGGCCTCGTAGCAGGCGGCCTGCTCGCCTCGATGTTCATGGGCCATGGATTCGATGGCTTCAAGATGTTCGATTTCTTGCTCATCGCCGCGCTCGCCTTCGGCGCTTATATGCTGTTTCGCAAGTTTCGTTCGGCGCAGCCGCAAGCGCAACAGCCTATGCAATATGCCGGGCAATATGCCGGCATGAACCAGCCCGCCTCTATGCCGCCGGCCAGCGGCGCGGCGCCTGTCGCCACCCCATCTACCCGGCCTGAGTGGTTTGAAGACGAGCCCTTCCTGCGCGCGGCGAAATCGAATTTCATCCGCTTGCAAGAAGCTTATGACCGCGCCGACTTGAACGACATTCGAGAATTCACCACCCCCGAAGTGTTTGCCGAAATTCGCATGCAAATCGAAGAGCGCGGAAACAACGTGAATAAAACCGATGTGGTGCAATTGAATGCGGCGATGGCCGATGTGGTCACCGAAGCCGGGCTGGTCATCGCCAGCGTGCGCTTTACCGGCTTATTGCGCGAGGAAGCAGGCGCACAGGCGCAGCCCTTCGACGAGGTATGGCACATTCAGAAATCCGCAACGGATCGCGATGCGGCTTGGTTCGTGTCGGGGATTCAGCAAGCGGGAAGCCAGGGCTAAACGCCTGCCTTCGCCGTTTCCCCCCGCTTCATGGCTAGCGGGTAGGGTGCTAAACTAAAGCGGTTTTCTTTATACCGGCCACGCCAGTGAACACGCTAATCGCACTCCGCAACATTAGACAAGAAATTCTCGCCATTGCGGCCAGACATGGCGCGCATAACGTGCGCCTATTTGGCTCAGTGGCGCGCGGTGACGATACGACGGATAGCGATGTCGATATCCTCGTTTCGATGGAGTCTGGGCGTAGCCTCTATGACTTGATCGGCTTTCAGCAAGAAATCGAAAACTTGCTTGGCCGGCACACCGACGTACTGACCGAGAATGGCATCAATCGCCACCTGAAAAACAAGATTCTGGGCGAGGCCACGCCTCTGTGATGAAAGACCGCTCTATCTACATCCGGCACATATGGGATTGCATGCAGTGGATTCAATCCTATATTGCGGACGGGAAAGAAGCCTTTTTCACTGACCACAAAACACAAGATGCCGTGATTCGCAATATAGAGATTATCGGTCAAGCCGTGAAAGATATGGGTGTTGAAACACTCACACCTGTTTGCGCCACCATCCCCTGGAGACAAATTGCGGATACGCGCAATTTTTTAGCGCATCAGTATCTCGGCGTAGATATGGCGCTTGTCTGGAACATCATCGAGCACGACCTGCCCCAACTCCAGATATGTATGATCTTGATCGCCAAAGCGGAAGGAATTGACCTCGATCCGCTAGACCGCCAACCAGACGCTTAAACCACAATCTCCACCGGCGTCCCCGCCGCTACCCGCTCGAACAAATCCATCACATCCGCGTTTCGCATGCGGATGCAGCCATGCGAGCCGGGCGCGCCCATCGGTACTTCATCCGGGCTGCCGTGGATATAGATGAAGCGGCGCATGGTGTCGCATTCGCCCAGGCGGTTGAAGCCCGCCTCGCAGCCGGACAGCCACAAAATCCGGGTCAGTATCCAATCCCGTTCGGGAAACTGCGCGCCTAATTCCGGCGTATAGATTTCGCCCGTCGGGCGGCGGCGCACGAACACGGTGTTTTCCGCTTGGCCCGCGCCGATTTTGGCGCGAACGATGTGCGCGCCGCGCGGCGTGCAGTAACTGCCGTCTTGCTCCCCCGCGCCATTCGCGGCGGTCGATACCGGATAGCGTTTTTCCAACCGGCCGGCCTCGTCCCGCAATTCCAGGCTTTGCTCGGCGATGCTGATTCGAATTTTCTTCCCCATGAGCGGCATTATCGCTTTCCCGCCGGCCGCCAACAATCCCACATTACAAAGCCCCAAATATTATTGGCTCCGATGCCGATAAAGCCTAGTATTACGCAACTCGACGGGGGACACGGGAAAATGCGCGACTTTGCCCAGCGCCAGCATAGGCGCCAGAGCGAATATATCCGTAGCTGTGTTTGGCTATCGTGCGTATTACTCGCGCTGGCCTTGAACGGCAACGCAAGCCATGGCGCGAACGAGCCCACGCTGGTGATCAACGATACCAACGAGCCGCCCTTCACCACTCAAGCCGGCGACGGCTTCCTCGACATCGTCGCGGGCGAGGCCTTCCGCCGCGCCGGGCTGCGCTTGAAACTGGTCAAGCTGCCGGCCGAGCGCGCCCTCCTCAACGTCAACGCCGGCATCGAGGATGGTGATTTTTCGCGCATCGCCGGCCTGGAAAAAATCTATCCCAATCTGATCCGCGTCCCGGAAAAACTCGTGGACTGGCATTTCGTGGCGTTTGCGCGCCAAGCCACATTAATCAAGGCCAATTGGACGGCGCTGGAACCGCTCTCTGTCGGCCACATCAAGGGCTGGAAAATTTACGAGCAAAATCTGCGGCCCGCCACCCAGATCACCACGGTGGGTACTCCGGAACAATTGTTCGCCATGCTGGACAAGAACCGCATTGACCTTGCCTTGTTCGAACGCTGGTCGGGTCTGGCCTTGGCGAAAAAGATGGGCATTCAGAATATCCGCATCGTCGAACCATCGCTCGCGGAGCGCGAGATGTTCATCTACCTGAACAAGCGTCATGCCGATAAGGTCCCCGCGATCGCCGCCGCCTTGCGCGCCATCAAGGCCGAGGGCCTATACACCAAGGTTTGCCGTGAAAAATTCGCGCCGCTGGCGGCGTCCACCTCCCAATGCGAGATGAAATGAGCGCCCCGCGCGGGCGGCTTTCTCCCGTGCGAAAGTGGCTAGCCAACTTTTCTCCCCTCGGTTGGCGTCTGGTCGCCGCCACCGTAGCGCTCAGCACGGTCATCGCGCTCTTGGCCACCGCTTTTCAACTCTATATCGACTACCGCCGCGACCTGAGGCAGATCGAAGCCACCTTCGAACAAGTCGACAAATCCTACCTGCCCACGATCAGCAATGCGGTGTGGGCGACCAACCGGCTGGAACTACAAATCGCCCTCAACGGCCTGGTGCATCTGCCGGATGTGCGCTATGTGGCGGTCAAGGAAAACGGCAAAACGGGGGCGGAAGCCGGGCATCCCAAAGCGCAGAATATCCGATCGCGCGATTTTCCCCTGACCCGTGTCCATCGCGGCGAGACCCTCACCCTCGGCGGTTTGACGGTGGTGGTGGATATGGCGGGCGTGCATCAGCGGCTGCTGGAGAAATTCTGGATGATTTTGATCACCAACGGCGTCAATATCTTCCTTGTCGCCGGCTTCATGTTGTGGCTGTTCCATTGGCTGGTGACGCGGCACTTGTATCACATCGCCGAATTCGCCTCGCGCCTGGGCCCCGGCAACCTGGGAGAACGGCTCGTTCTGGCGCGGCCCGCGCGCCCGGATGCGAAGCCGGACGAATTCGATTGGGTGCTGGAGGGCTTTAACCGCATGCAGACCAATCTGATCGCGGCATTGCAAGCCCTTGAACAAGACATCGTCAAACTCGAACGGGCGGAAGCGGAAATCTACCAGCTCAACACCGCGCTGGAACAGCGTGTCGCCGATCGCACCGCGCAACTCGAAGCGGTGAACCGGGAATTGGAAGCCTTCAGCTATTCCGTCTCGCACGATCTGCGCACGCCGCTGCGCAGCATCGACGGCTTTAGCCAGGCGCTGATCGAAGATTATGGCGAACGCCTGGATGCGCAAGCGCTCGACTACCTCAACCGCGTGCGGCGCACGGCGCAGCGCATGGGGATGTTGATCGACGATCTGCTGCGGCTCTCCCGCGTCACCCGCGCCAATATGACACATGCCCGCATCGATCTTTCCGCGCTGGCGGAAGAGGTGATGGCGGATCTGCGCAAGCACAAAGGCGCCGGCGCGGTCACGCTCACGGTGCAGCCCGGTCTTGCCGCTTATGGCGATCCGGCGCTGCTGCGCATCGTGCTGGAGAATTTGTTGGATAATGCCTGGAAATATTCAAGTAAAATCCCCGAGCCGCGAATTGAATTGGGGAGCTTGGTGCAAGACGGCCGCCTCGTTTTTTTCGTGCGAGACAATGGCGCGGGATTCGATATGACTTATGTGGACAAGCTGTTCGGCGCGTTTCAGCGCCTGCACCGCGAAGACGATTTCCCCGGCACCGGGGTGGGTCTCGCCACCGTCAAGCGCATCGTTCATCGCCACGGCGGCGAGGTCTGGGCGGAAGGCCGCCTGGGCGGGGGCGCGGTGTTTTATTTCACCCTGGGCGGGCTTGCCGGCACGAAACCGTAGGGGCGAGGCATGCCTCGCCCGCGCCTGATGATTCGGGCCAGCATCACCAAAAACAATCCGCCGCGCCGGGCGGTGGAATAACAGGAGGACTTCATGAGCGACAAGACTATTTTGCTGGTGGAAGACAATCCCGACGACGAAGCGCTGACCTTGCGCGCATTGCGCAAGAACCTCATCTTGAATGAGATCGTGGTGGCGCGCGATGGCGCCGAGGCGCTGGATTATTTGTTCGGTACCGGCATCCATGACGGGCGCGACACGTCGATTCAGCCGCAATTGATCCTGCTCGACCTCAAGCTGCCCAAGATCGACGGCTTGGAGGTGTTAAAACGCTTGCGCGCCGATCCTCGCACCGCGCTGCAGCCGGTAGCCATTCTCACCACATCGAATGAGGAGCGCGACATCGTCGCCAGCTATCAGCTCGGCGCCAACAGCTATATCCGCAAGCCGGTGGATTTCGACCAGTTCATCGAATCCGTGCGCCAGCTTGGCCTGTATTGGCTGGTGCTCAATACCGCGCCGCCGCTGGGGCGCTGATATGACCGTACCGTTGTGCGTATTGATCGTGGAGGATTCGGAAGACGATACCCTGCTGATCGTGCGCGAACTGCGCAAGGGCGGCCTGACGCCCGAACACCGGCGCGTGGATTCGCCCGCCGCGCTGCAAACCGCGCTGGATGAGGATGACTGGGATATCGTGATCACCGATCACAATCTGCCTGAATTCGGCTCCGAAGCGGCGATCCGGCAGGTGAAACAAGCCGATCTCGATCTGCCCATCATCATCGTTTCCGGCGCCATCGGCGAGGAAGTAGCCGTGGCCGCCATGAAAAGCGGCGCCCACGATTACATCATGAAGGGCAACCTGTCGCGGCTCGTGCCCGCCATCGAACGCGAGCTGCGCGAGGCGCAAAACCGGCACGAACATCGCGATGCTCAGGAAACGATCCAGTATCTCGCCTATCACGACGCCTTGACCGGCCTGTGCAACCGCGCCGAATTCGAACAGCGGCTGGCGCGCGCCTTGAAAAGCGCCGGCGCCGACAGCCAGCACGCCTTGTTTTACCTGGATATGGACCAGTTCAAGATCGTCAACGACACCTGCGGCCATGTCGCCGGCGACGAATTGCTCAAACAGGTCGCGCTGCTGTTGAAAGGCCCGGTGCGCGACAGCGACACCTTGGCCCGGCTCGGCGGCGACGAATTCGGCGTGCTGCTGGATCATTGTTCCCTCGCCCACGCCGAGGAAGTGGCCGAGCGCATGCTGCAACTGGTCAAGGAATTCCGCTTCGCTTGGCTGGATAAAACCTTCACCATCGGCGCCAGCATCGGCCTGGTCATGCTGGACAATCCCAACCAGACGCACACCGAGCTATTGCGCGCCGCCGACATGGCCTGTTACGCCGCCAAGGATAAGGGCCGCGGCCGGGTTCACGTCTACCGCCCGGATGATCTGGAGCTGACGCAACGCCGCGGCGAAATGGAATGGGTGTCGCAGCTCACGCGCGCCCTGCAAGACAGGCAATTCGTGCTCCACAAGCAGTGCATCATTGCGCTGGAAGGCGCAACGCCCGGGCCTTCCTGCGAATTCCTGCTGCGGCTCAAAGACCGCGATGGCGCCCTGATCCTGCCCGGCGCGTTTATCCCCGCCGCCGAACGCTATAACCTCATGCCCCAGCTCGACCGCTGGGTATTGACGCAGGCTTTCGCGCATCTCGCGCAGCAATTCGCCACCCGCCAGGCCAGAGCCGGCAGTATTTACTTCATCAATCTCTCCGGCGCGACCCTGGGCGATGAAACCTATTTGCAATTCGTGAAGGAAGCCTTGTCCCGCAACGGCATCCCGCCGCAGGCGGTCTGCTTCGAGGTCACCGAAACCACCGCCATCGCCAATCTGACCAGCGCCCTCGCCTTTATTCAGAACGTCAAATCCTTGGGCTGCAAGGTCGCGCTGGATGATTTCGGCTCCGGCTTGAGCTCATTCTCCTACCTGAAAACCCTGGCTGCGGATTATCTGAAAATAGACGGCGCGTTCGTGCGCGATATGCTGGAAGATCCGATGGACGCCGCCATCGTGCAAGCCATCAACAGCATCGGCCATGTGGCGGGCTTGAAAACCATCGCCGAATTCGTGGAGCATGAGGACATTCAAACCAGGCTGGCCGAGATCGGCGTGGACTACGCCCAAGGCTACGCCATTCACCGGCCGCAGCCGGTTGATAAAGCTTGTGTGATTTAACCTAGAAAAGGCTATTGAACCACGGAGTACACAGAGTACACGGAGTAATTCAAATGCTTAGCGAAACAGGCACGCTCTGCCAGCAGGCGAATCGGTAAAAATGAGTTGGCCTTGTTTTTTTACCCCTCAAGGGGGTATTGAAAAGAACCTCTGTGTACTCCGTGGTGAAAAGGCTTTTTTAAATTTATCCCTGATCTTGCGCGCGCCGCCGTTCGGCGAAAAAATCCGACAGCAGCTTGCCGCATTCCTCCGCCAGCACGCCGCCAATCGCCTCGGCATGGAAGTTGAGCCGCGGCTCGGCGAACAAATCCACCACGCTGCCATGCGCCCCGGTTTTCGCATCGCGCGCGCCGTACACCACCCGCGCAATCCGCGCATGCATGATCGCGCCCGCGCACATGACGCACGGCTCGATCGTCACATACAGCGTACAGCCCGGCAGGCGGTAGTTGCCCAAGCGTTGCGCCGCATCGCGCAGCGCTTGAATCTCGGCATGGGCTGAGGGGTCGCGCCCGGAGATCGGCCGGTTGTAGCCGCGGCCGACGATCTCGCCGCCCTGCACCACCACCGCGCCGACCGGCACCTCGCCCTCGGCCCAGGCTTGCTTTGCCAAGACCATCGCTTCACGCATGAAGATTTCATCGTTCATGTACAAACACCTTTTAACCACGGATGCACACGGATGAACACGGATAAGAACAGATTTGTTCGGGGTTTATCCGTGTGCATCCGTGTTCATCCGTGGTTCCCCGGTGTTTTCACTTTCGATCTTATCGCGGATGCGTTCGAACACCGCCTGGAACATGGCGGGGGTGAGACGCCTGGTCTGGGTGTTGTAGCGGCTGCAATGGTAGCTATCGAATAAGACCAAGCCATTGGGTAAATGATGCTCGGCGGCATGGCCAAAAGCGTAATCCCCCTGCTTCAAGCCCAGCGCCATCAACACTGCCTTGTGTGCGATCAGGCCTAAAGCAAGGATCGACACAGATTCATCCAATACTTTAAGTTCATCTGATAAGTATTTGTTACATATCTTTATTTCTGATGTGTCCGGCTTGTTTTCCGGGGGCAGGCACTTCACCGCATTGGTGATGCGGCAGTCGATCAGTTGCAAGCCGTCGTCCGCATGTTCGGAGAGAGGACGGCTGGCGAAACCATAGCGATGCAGGGTCTCGTAGAGCAGGATGCCGGCAAAATCGCCGGTGAAGGGCCGGCCCGTTCGATTGGCGCCATGCATGCCCGGCGCCAGGCCGACGATCAGCAGGCGCGGGGCATTCACGCCGAAGGGCGGCACCGGGCGGGCGAAATAATCCGGATGGCTGATGCGGATTTGCCCCAGAAAGTTGCTCAAGCGCGGACAGTCGGTGCAGGCGATGGAAAAGGACGCGGGATTCATCAGCGTTCAGCGCACGGGAACAACATCCAGCGGCAGATCGCCGCTGCCCTGCCCGATGCCGCCGATGGCATGGACTGCGTCCACATAGTGCGGGTCTTCATGCAACTGGGTAAGCGAGGGCGGATGCGGCTTGCCGTGCATGCGCGTCAGACGTGCGAGGCTGACCGGGGGCATCGCCGCCTTTAGGCCATCGAGCAAGGTTTTAGCGCTCGCCGGGTCGTTGCATAGCAAGACCATATCGCAGCCGGCCGCCAGCGCGGCTTGGCCGCTCGTGAGCACATCGCCGCCTGCCTTGGCGCCTTCCATGCTGAGGTCGTCGCTGAAAATCACCCCATCGAAGCCGAGTTCGCCGCGCAGGATGCCTTTGAGCCATTTGGCCGAAAATCCCGCCGGCTGCTCATCGACCTTGGGATAGATCACATGCGCCGGCATGATGGCGGGCAGTCCGTAATCGATCATTTGCCGAAACGGCTCGATGTCATCGATGAGCATGTCGATATAGTTTCGCTCGTCCACCGGGATCGCCAGATGCGAATCGGCAATGACGAAACCGTGGCCGGGAAAATGCTTGCCCACGGCGGCCATGCCGGCTTCTTTCAGGCCGAGCATGAGGTGATGGGCGAGTTCCGCAACGCACTGCGGGTCGCGATGAAAAGCGCGGTCGCCGATGACTTGGCTCTCGCCATAGTCCAAATCCAGCACCGGGGCGAAGCTGAAATCGACGCCGCAGGCGCGCAGCTCGGCGCCCATTACATAGCCAATTTGATGCACCAAGCGCCGCGCGCGCTGCGGGTGGTCTACCCAAATCTCACCCAGACGTCGCATCGGCGGGATGCGCGTGAAGCCTTCGCGAAAACGCTGCACGCGGCCGCCTTCGTGGTCCACCGCGATCAGCAGCGGCGGCTGACGCGCGGCGTGGATGGCTTGGGTCAATGCGATGAGCTGTTGGGTGGATTCGAAATTGCGCGCAAACAGAATGACGCCGCCGACTTGGGGATGGCGCAGCAGTTCGCGCTCTTCCGCGCTTAACTCCGTACCGCACAGATCGAGCATGACCGGGCCGAGCGTCATGCGTCCTGTTCCAGCACGACAAAAGCGGCGACGAGTTCCTTTTCATCGCTGATCGAGAGATGGCAGCGAGCAATGCCCCGTGCCGCGACCAAGGGTTTTAAAGCGGGCTCGAAATCCAGACCCGGCTTACCCAATGCGTCATGGGTGATGCGGATGTTGGTGAGGCTGACCGGACTGCGCAGGCCGGTGCCGATGGCCTTGGAAAAGGCTTCCTTCGCCGCAAAGCGCTTTGCCAGAAAACGCGCCGGAACCGGCGCGGCGGCAAATTCGAGCAGCTCGGCTTCGGTCAGCACATGGCGCGCGAAACGCGAACCATGGCGCGAAAGAATCGCCGATACGCGGCTGACTTCCACGATATCGGTGCCGATGCCGTAGATGATCATGCTTTTTCGAATCTTTTTTTAACCACGAATGAACACGAATGAACACGAATATTGTTACAAGCCTGCTGGTTTGGTTTTAATTCGTGTCTATTTGTGTTCATTCGTGGTTCCAAACATTCTGACTTACAAGCCGCGCGCCGCGAGCATGAGCCGCTTCATTTCCCGCACGGCGGCTTCCCAGCCGGCGAACAAGGCATGGGCGACGATGGCATGGCCGATGTTGAGTTCGCGCACTTCGGGGATGGCGGCGATGCGCTGCACATTGTGATAGTGCAGGCCGTGGCCGGCGTTGATTTGCAGGCCGAGTCCGTGGCCGTAGGCGGCCGCGCCGGTGATTTTGGCAAATTCTTTATCCTGCGCAGCGCCCGGTTCTTGGTTGGCATAGTGGCCGGTGTGGATTTCCACCACCGGCGCCCCGGCTTCTTTCGCGGCTTGCATTTGCTCGCGGTCCGGCGCGATGAAGAGTGACACGCGAATACCGGCTTCGCCCAGCACCGTGCACGCATGCTTCACGCGCGCGAACTGCCCCGCCACGTCCAGCCCGCCTTCGGTGGTCAATTCCTCGCGCCGCTCCGGCACCAGGCAGGCGTCTTGCGGCAATATGCGCGTGGCGATGCCGAGCATTTCATCGGTCACCGCCATTTCCAGGTTCATGCGGGTTTGCAAAGTCTGGCGCAGGATTTCCACATCGGCGTCCTGGATGTGGCGCCGGTCCTCGCGCAGGTGCAGGGTGATGGAATCCGCGCCGGAGGATTCCGCCGCCAAAGCGGCGTGCACCGGGCTGGGATAGCGCGTGCCGCGCGCTTGGCGCACGGTGGCGATGTGATCGATATTGACGCCGAGGTAGATCATTTTATAACGGCATTTCTTGCCACAGAGGACACAGAGGACACAGAGAAAGGCACGATAGACGCATCACTTTTTGAGTCAACTTGGTATTGGGGCATCGTCATAGTTTTTCCTCTGTGATCTATGTGCCCTCTGTGGCGAATGGTTGTTACAAAAATCATAGCTCTTGCAAGTCCTTGAGCAGTTGCCGGGTTTGCAGATTTTCGCCGCCCAGGTGATGGCCGATGAGCGCGCGCATCAATTGCTTGGCTTGGGCCAGCGTGGCGGGATCGGAATAGTCGTCTTGCGCCATATCCAGCAGGGTTTTGCCGCGTAATTGTACACTGTTTTGCATTTGGCTCTGACGTACCGGGCCACGATCCAACTCGTAAAAATAAGTAGTTTGCGGCTCGATCGGGGCATCGTCTTGCGCGTCTTTTTCCAGCATCAAGGCATAGCCCAATTCCTGCATCAAGCGCTTTTCGAAGCGGCGCAACACGACCGATTGCGATATACCCTCGCCTAACTCGCGCAGGGTTGTTTGATAGTGCAGAAATAATTGCGGATGCGGATCGTCGCGCGGCAAAAGCTTGAGGAGCAACTCGTTGAGATAGAAGCCGCACATGAGCGCCGATCCCGCCAAGAGAGGCTGCCCGCCCTGCCACTCGGCATTTTTCAACGTGCGTAATTCGCGCTTGCCGAACCAGGAAAGGGTCAGCGGCTGAAATGCCATCAACAGCCCGCGCACGGCGGAACGCGGCCGGCGCGCGCCCTTGGCGAGCAGCGCCACGCGCCCGAATTGCTGGGTCAAGGTCTCGACGATGAGACTGGTTTCACGGTAAGGATAGGTATGCAGGACGAACGCGGCTTGGTTGTCCTGCGGCCGTTCAAGCGTCGCCATAGCCGTAGGATTTTATGGCGCGCGCATCGTCAGCCCACCCGCTTTTGACTTTGACCCAGATTTGCAGGAACACTTTGCTCTCGAACAAACGCTCCATGTCCTGCCGCGCCTGGGTGGAAATGGCTTTCATTTTCTCTCCGCCTTTGCCGATCAAAATGGCTTTCTGTCCGGCCTTGTCCACAATCACGCTGGCGTGGATGCGGCGCAGATTACCCTCTTGGATAAATTGTTCGATCATCACGGTGGTGGCGTAGGGGATTTCTTCGCCCAGCAGGCGGAAGATTTTTTCGCGAATGATTTCCGCTGCCAGAAAACGTTCGTTGCGATCGGTCAGATCATCCGGATCGAACAGCAGCGGGCCTTCCGGCAGGCACGGGCGAATCGCGGTGCGTAATGCATCGATCTGGCTGCCCTTCTCGGCGGAAACCGGGACGATTTCCTTGAACGCGAATTCTTTGGCCATGCGCTCGATGAAGGGCAGCAGTTCGGCCTTATCGGCAAGGGTATCGATCTTGTTGATGGCCAGGATCACGGGGCGCGTGTCCGGCAGCAATTTCAACACGCGTTTGTCGCGCTCGTCGTAATGCCCTGCTTCGACCACGAATAGCACCGCGTCCACCGAGTTGAGCGCTTCGGTCACGCTTTTGTTCATGGCCCGGTTCAGCGCGTTGGTGTGCTCGGTCTGGAAGCCGGGCGTATCGACAAAGATGCTCTGCGCCGCCTCGTCGGTGTGGATGCCGGTGATGCGGTGGCGCGTGGTTTGCGGCTTTCGGGAGGTAATGCTGATCTTGTGGCCGATCAGGGCATTGAGCAAAGTCGATTTGCCCACATTCGGGCGGCCGACGATGGCGATAAAACCGGAGCGGAAATTCGGATTCATGCTTTCTCTTTTGCTGCAGCGGTTTCATAGGCAAGCTTGGCGGCTTCCTGCTCTGCCTTGCGCCGGCTCGCGCCTTCGCCCAATGCGCGAATGCTTAACTCGGGAATCACACACTCGACTTTAAAATGCTGTTCATGCGCTTCGCCTTCGGTGGCGATAATGAGATATTGCGGCAAGGGCAATTTCAGGCCCTGCAGATATTCCTGAAGTTGGGTCTTGGGATCTTTGGAAAGTTTCTTGGGATCGAGTTTGCTGATGATCGGCGCATACAAATGATCGATCACCCGGCGCGTATCGTCGAAACTGCTATCGAGGTAGATGGCGCCCAGGATGGCTTCCAGCGCATCGGCCAGAATCGAGGGCCGGCGAAAGCCGCCGCTTTTCAGCTCGCCCTCGCCGAGAAACAAAAAATCCCCCAATTGCATGGATTGGGCGATTTCGGCCAAGGTCGGTTCTTTCACCAGGTGCGCGCGCATGCGGGATAAATCACCCTCGGTGAGCTTGGGAAAATCACGGTACAGCGTGGATGAGATAGACAGCGACAACACGCTGTCGCCGAGAAATTCCAGCCGCTCGTTATGCGGCGTGCCGTAGCTGCGATGCGTCAGTGCTTGGCGTAGCAGCGCCGGCTCCCGGAAGGTATAGCCCAGTTGCTTGGTCAGAATCCGGAGGTCTGGGGTCATTCGCTAATATATAACTCGCGCAGCGAGCCTAAGTCCCTCTCTCCCGCTGTTGCCATAACAATTACTTCGAGGTGCTGGCTTCGAATTCGAGACAGGCGCTGATATTGAGTACGAGAGGAATTTTCTTAGAATACTCAACCGAGGCCACATTTTGGCCATTCTCTTTCGAAATATCGAGATCTTTCCCGTTGACCGAGTCAACGTAATCAATCGTTGCGCGCCGGTCAAAAGAATTTCGAACTTCCTGCGGGCTCATGGTAGGAAACGCCGGGTCTTTCGCCATAGCACTCATTATTTTCTTCACCGAGAAAAATTCGATATACGACGGCGCCAATTTGACCCCCAACAGCGTAATGGAAACCCCCAAAATGATCAGAATCATCATGGAGATGAATGTCATGCCGCGCTGATGTTTCATGCTGGTTTTCTCCTAGTCGATGGATGTGCCGATGCGTCCAAAATCACTGAAATTCATCCAAACAAAAAACGCCTTGCCCACGATATGACCGTCCGGCACGAAGCCCCAGTAACGGCTGTCGGTGCTGTCGTCGCGATTGTCGCCCATCGCGAAATAATGTCCCGGCGGCACGGTGCAAACAAAGCCGCGATCATTGTAATCGCAATTGCTGCGCTGCTGGAACGGACGCACTTGCTCGGTCCGGACCGGGGGATCTTCCGGCTGGATCAGGATGGAGTGGGCATGCCCGCCCAACTGCTCGCGATACAGCTTGGCATTCACCATGTTGAAACCCGCCTTGGTGTAATCAAAGTCGCGCTCGAATTCCCATTTAATCAGCTGGCCATTGATGTACAAGCGCTTATCCCGGGTGTATTCGACTTTGTCGCCGGGCAAGCCCACCACGCGCTTGATGTAGTCGAGCGAGGGATCAACCGGATAACGAAACACCATGACATCGCCGCGCTGCGGTTGATTGATATCCAGTATTTTGACGTTGGCGACCGGCAAGCGTATGCCCCAGGCGTATTTGTTGACCAGAATGAAATCGCCGATTTTGAGCGTCGGGATCATCGAACCGGAAGGAATGCGGAACGGCTCGACCAAGAACGAGCGCAGCACGAACACGATCAGAATCACCGGGAAAAAACTCTTGGCGTATTCGATCAGGAGCGGTTCTTTATCTTCCGCTTTGCGCTGTTTCTTGAAAAAGAATATATCCAGCAGCCAGATCGCGCCGGTCGCCAGCAGTGCAATGAGCAAAATAAGTGCAAAGTTCATTGAGATTGTCCGTTCATTATTTGTTATCCACTTGCAGCACGGCGAGGAAGGCTTCCTGCGGAATTTCCACGTTGCCCACCTGTTTCATGCGCTTCTTGCCGGCTTTTTGCTTTTCCAGCAGCTTTTTCTTGCGCGTGATATCGCCGCCGTAACACTTGGCCAGCACGTTCTTGCGCATCGCCTTGACGTTCTCGCGCGCGATGATGTTGGCGCCAATCGCCGCTTGAATCGCCACATCGAACATTTGACGCGGGATCAGCTCGCGCATTTTCGCCGCCAAGTCGCGGCCGCGCGATTGTGAGCTGGCGCGGTGCACGATGGTGGAGAGCGCATCGACTTTTTCGCCGTTCACCAAAATATCCAGCTTGACCAGATCGGCCACCTGAAATGCCTTGAAATCGTAATCGAGCGAGGCGTAGCCGCGCGACACCGATTTCAGTTTGTCGAAAAAATCCATGACGACTTCGTTCATGGGCAGCTCATAAGTCAGCATCACCTGCCGCCCCATGTATTGCATATTCTTTTGCACGCCGCGCTTGCCGGTGCAAAGCGTGATGACGTTGCCCACATATTCCTGCGGCGTCAAAATCGTGGCGCTGATGATCGGCTCGCGAATCTCGGCGATTTTCGCCTGGTCGGGCAGCCGGGAAGGGTTCTCGATTTCCAGCACCTCGCCGTCACGCATCAACACTTGATACACCACCGTCGGCGCGGTGGTGATGAGATTCATGTTGTATTCGCGCTCCAGCCGCTCCTGCACGATATCCATGTGCAGCAGCCCCAGGAAACCGCAGCGGAAACCAAAGCCCAGCGCCTGCGAAGTCTCCGGCTCGTAATGCAGGGAAGAATCGTTGAGCTTGAGCTTCTCCAGCGCATCGCGCAGCGCTTCGTATTCGTGCGAATCGATGGGGTACAGCCCGGCGAACACCTGCGGCTTGATTTCCTTGAACCCCGGCAGCGCCTCGGCAGCGGGCTTGTCCGCGCGCGTAATGGTGTCGCCGACTTGGGCGCTTTTGAGTTCCTTGATGCCGGCGATCACGAAGCCGACATCGCCCGCCGCCAGTTGTTTGCGCTGCACCGATTTGGGGGTAAACACGCCGACTTGCTCGCACGGATAGCTCATGGAGCTTGCCATGAGCAAAATCTTGTCCTTGGGCCGCAGCACGCCGTCCACCACGCGCACCAACATCACCACCCCGACGTAATTGTCGAACCAGGAGTCGATGATCAAAGCCTTGAGCGGGGCATTCGGATTGCCTTTCGGCGCCGGGACTTTCGCGATTACCATTTCCAAAATGTCGTCGATGCCCACACCGGTCTTGGCGCTGGCGTGCACCGCATCGGTAGCGTCGATGCCGATAATGTCTTCGATTTCTTGGATCACGGCATCCGGGTTGGCCGACGGCAGGTCGATCTTATTCAGCACCGCCACTACTTCGACCCCCTGCTCGATCGCGGTATAGCAGTTGGCCACGGTCTGCGCCTCGACGCATTGCGATGCATCCACCACCAGCAACGCGCCTTCGCAGGCTGCGAGCGAACGCGAAACCTCATACGAGAAATCCACATGGCCTGGGGTGTCGATCAGATTGAGCTGGTAAATCTGGCCGTCGCGCGCCTTATAGTGCAAGGCGGCGGTCTGCGCCTTGATGGTAATGCCGCGCTCTTTTTCCAAGTCCATGGAATCGAGCACTTGCGATTCCATTTCCCGGTCCGACAGCCCGCCGCAGCGTTGAATGAAACGATCGGCCATGGTCGATTTGCCGTGATCGATATGGGCAATGATGGAGAAATTACGGATATTTTCTTGCATGGAGCACCAGCAAAAAAGGGCACGCGAGGCGCCCTTTTGGCATGTGAGGAAAGGCCGCTATTTTAGCCGATTTTCCCTAAATAATCATTCACTTTTCACAGCCGGACGCGTATCCAGAAAGGCTTTCAAGGCGGGAAAATCAAGGTGGTGATGGCAGATTTCCTGGCCGTTGCCCAAGAGCACCGGCACCAGGGTGCCGTAGCGCAGGACAAGCCGGGGATTTTCGTCGATATCCACAAAATCGAATTTAAAGGCGAATTCCTGCTGCAAGCCTTCCAGCGCCGCTACCATGTCTTGGCACAAATGGCAGTCCGGCCGACCGTAAACGGTTAATTTGAAGCGTGGTGGGCGGGACATATTTTAAAGACGGCGCAAAATAACCGGTTGCGCGCGGTTCGCGTCAAACAAAATTGGATTCAGCCACTTGATGCCGAAGGCGCTGGCGATCAATCCGCCCAAGCCCCCCAGACCGGCATACAGATCACGCGCATTGGCCGGGCCGGCCAGCCACAAGCCAATCATCGCGCCCAGGATCAAGGCGGCGAGCGGAAACAGATAAGCCAACATGGCGCTTTTGAGGAAAGCGCCCTCTTCCAGCCCCAGCATCACCTGCTCACCTACTTGGGCGTCGACGGGATTGTTCACGCGCAGCGCTTTCGGCCGCTGGCTGAAAATGCGCGTCAACACGGCGGACGAGCATGCGGAAGTGCTGCAATGGCCGCTGCCGCAACTCCCGCCGGCTTCGGCCTCCACGAAGGTTTCGCCCTGCTCGATCTTCACTACTAAGGCTTTGGATTCCAGCATGCTTATTTGCGGTAAGTGACCGCGTCCCCAATCTGCATGACGGTGGCCGCGGGCACTTCGCCCAGCACTTTGACCTGGTGCTCGTGAACGGTGCGCGAATAGACGTGCAGCGCGCCCTGGTGCGAGAGGCCCAGCAGGGGTTTCTCAGAGACCGGTTCGATGAAGACCGAAGCCGCCGCCAGGCCATCGGAAAACACGATGTGATTGACCGGCATGCTGGCGCCGGGCAGCACCCGTTTCATGGATTTCACTTGCTTGAATCCCGGCGGCGCGGCGCTGACATCCCAGCCGGAATCGATCGGCAGCGGCTGGGTCGTGCCTTCCCCGGTGGAACGGATAAGTCGCTTGCCTTTGAGCGCAGGCTTCAGTTCATTGCGATTGATCGGCCCGCCGATTTTGATTTGGGTAAAGGCGAATTGATCGACGATCTGTTTCTTTTCGCTCCACGTGCTGGCTTTCAGCAGCAAACCGGTTTGGGTATCCGCCCACAACTGATGGCCATAGCGGTATTGATCTTTGGGCGTCAGGAAAATCACTTGGCACTCGCGCCCGGCCACCCGCTCCTGCCCGCCCAGCTTGATCTCGTAGTATTCGCTCAAGCCGGCGATTTGCGGCGGCAACAGTGCGGGAAAGGATTTTTTCGCGCGGTGCCGGTCCACCATCACCGTCTTGTCATCCGGCATGAAGCAATACACTTCATCGTTGTTGCGATAGATTTGGCGCGGGCGGCCATCCAACGTCACAAGCTTTTCATGCTCGCCGCTGGCATCTTTCAAATGCGTGATGCGCGAGGTTTCGACCTGCTGTCCATGTTGATATATGAAACTGCCTGAATAATTCAATTGTTGCGCCGCATTCGTGATGCGCTGCAACCAGGCCATTGCCTCGTCTGGCGCTGTGTCCGCAGCGGAGGCAGCCATGGCGGCCACCAGCAGCATCCAAGCAGCCAACAGCTGTTTCATCGGCCGCTTTCCTGGTGTTCCGACACGGTGCGCACGTAAGCGGGGATGCCTTCCATCGCGTAGCTCGGCGAAAACTCTTGGTGCGCGAGAAGATAGGGATTGGAGACCACGCGTGCGAATTGCACCGTCTCGTGGGTTTTTGCCGCCACGGGTGCGGCAGCGAGTGCGATGGGCGCCTCGGTTTGGTTTACCCGCACCGTCAGCCACGCCAGGACGCCGACCAAACTCACCGCCGCCACCGACGCCGCGAGCGGCATGGCATAACGCGGCGTGCTGGTTCGCGGTTTACGTTGCGGCGCCAGGACGGTGGGCTCCTCGGCCAGTTGCCGCGCCAGCTTGGCGCTGAAATCGATGGATAGCTGCGGCGATTTGCGCAGCGCGTCGCCCAGCACATGGTAGGCGGCCCAGGTTTGACGCAGCGCATTGTCATTTTTCAGCGTGCTGATTTGACGCGCCATCTCATCTGGTGCGAGTTCGCCATCCATGAGAGCAGAAAGTTGTTCGCTCATGATTACCATCTCCGATCTATGCTGGTGCCAAGTAGGGGGCGTAACTTTTCCGCCACCGCCTCGCGCGCGCGGAATATGCGCGAACGGACGGTGCCGATAGGACAATTCATCACTTGGGCGATATCTTCGTAGCTCAGCCCTTCCATCTCGCGCAAGGTCAGCGCGGTGCGCAGTTCCTCGGGCAGGGCCGCGACCGCCGCGTTCACCGTATCGCCGATCTCCCGCGTGAGCAGGGTGGCTTCCGGCGTATTCAGGTCATGCAGATGCCCGGCATCCTCGAACGACTCCGCCTCCTCGATATCGAATTCGGTGCTGGTCGGCGCGCGCCGGCCACGGGACACCAGATAATTTTTTGCGGTATTGATGCCGATGCGATAGAGCCAGGTATAAAACGCGCTCTCGCCCCGGAATCCGGGCAAGGCGCGATAGGCTTTAATGAAGGCTTCCTGCGACACGTCTTCCACCTCCGCCGAGTCACGAATGAAGCGCGACAACAGCCGCGCCAGCTTGCGCTGGTATTTGACGACCAGCAGCTCGAAGGCATGCTTGTCTCCGGCTTGCGCGCGTTCGACCAGGGCTTGGTCGATTTCCCGTTCTCCCATGCGGGGCCGTTCCGTTTTGGTGGTTGGCGGGGCAAGCGCCCCAATTGGCATGTCGGTTAGAAGGCCCAAAGTATACCGTCTATGTCAAAAATGCGGGAACGGAAGTCACTATCTGAATAAAAGACCGACCGATGCGCCGAGAGTTCACTTAGAATTGGTCTTGAGCAGCATTTATCATTAATACGCATTTTAACGATTTGAAAATATGTCTCATTCTTTTGATGTCCTGATTGTCGGTAGCGGCCTGGCCGGCCTGACCACCGCCCTGCATCTGGCCGACCGGCGCCGGGTGGGAGTCATTACCAAGCGCCGCCTGCTCGATGGCGCCAGCGATTGGGCGCAGGGCGGCATCGCCGCGGTATTGGCCGCCGACGATTCGGTCGAGGCGCATGTCCAAGACACCTTGATCGCCGGCGCCGGCCTGTGCGATGCGGTAATCACCCGCCAGGTCGTCTCCCAGGGGCGCGAAGCGATCCAGTGGCTGATCGGCCAAGGCGTGCCCTTTACGCGCGATAACGACAATGCCACCGGCTACCACCTCACGCGTGAAGGGGGGCATAGCCAGCGCCGCGTCATCCACGCGGCGGACGCCACCGGCCATGCGGTGCAAACCACCCTGGTCGAGCGCGTGAAATCGCATCCCAATATCACGCTGTTCGAAGAACACATCGCCATCGATCTCATCACCGATGCCAAGCTCAACCGCCCGGGCAAGTGTTGCTATGGACTGTACGCGCTCGACAAAAGCTCGGGCCGGGTGCTCACCTTTTCCGCGCAACACACCGTGCTGGCCAGCGGCGGCGCGGGCAAGGTGTATCTCTACACCACCAACCCGGATGTGGCGACCGGCGACGGCCTCGCCATGGGCTGGCGCGCGGGCTGCCGGGTGGCGAATATGGAATTCATCCAGTTTCATCCGACCTGTTTGTATCATCCGCACGCCAAATCGTTTCTCGTCACCGAAGCGGTGCGCGGCGAAGGCGGCTTATTGAAATTGCCCGATGGCTCCCGCTTCATGCCCGAACACGATGCCCGCGCCGAACTCGCGCCGCGTGACGTGGTGGCGCGCGCCATCGACTATGAGATGAAAAAGCGCGGCCTTGACTGCGTGTATCTAGACATTTCACACAAGCCCGCCGCCTTCGTGCGCGAGCATTTCCCCAACATTTACGAGCGGTGCTTAGGCCTGGGCATCGACATCACGCGCGATCCGATCCCGGTGGTGCCGGCGGCGCATTACAGTTGCGGGGGCGTACTCACCGACGCCCATGCGCGCACTGATGTAGCTGGCTTATATGCAGTGGGAGAAGTCGCCTGCACCGGGCTGCACGGCGCGAATCGTCTGGCGAGCAACTCCCTGCTCGAATGCCTGGTATTCGGCCGCGCCGCCGCGCATGACATCCTGGCGCAAAGCGCCTCCCCCCTGCCCCCCCTGCCCGCCTGGGATGAAAGCCGCGTCACCGATGCGGACGAAGAAATCGTCATCGCCCACAACTGGGACGAGTTGCGACGCTTCATGTGGGACTATGTAGGCATCGTGCGCACCAACAAACGCCTGGAGCGGGCCTTGCATCGGATTGAATTGCTCAAGGAAGAAATCAACGAGTATTACCGCAATTTCCGCGTCAGCAACGATCTATTGGAATTGCGCAACTTGCTGCTGACGGCGGAATTGATCGTGCGCTGCGCCATGGCGCGGCATGAGAGCCGTGGCTTGCATTTCAGCCGCGATTATCCGGATATGCTGCCGAGCGCGGAAAACACGGTGCTCACGCCAAATGCAAGTATCGAAAAAGCTATTGCACCACGGAGGACGCGGAGTACACGGAGTGATTCAAATACTTAGTGAAACAAGCATGTTCACCCAGTAGGTAATTCAGAAATACGGTTTGGCATTGTTTTACCTCTGTGTCCTCCGTGTACTCCGTGGTGAATAGTCTTTTTTAGGATTAAACCCGCCCCGCCCAACCCGCGCTCGCCTCCGGCTCGACACCGCGCCCCACGCGCCATTTCAGCCATACCCGCAATTGCCGGAACATCTCCGGTTCCAACGCATCCGGCAGAATAAGCACCGCGCGCACGCGCCGGCTTGCAGCCGGTTTGAGCAATACGATGGTGAGATACGGCGCGACGAAGCTGCTGCCGAGCACGCGCGCTTCAAACTCTTTACCGCTCCGTGATTTGGCCAGGACACCGCCTTCGCGCTCGCATTGCAACTCGACGATGCTGGATGAGCCGATTCGCCAAGCTTCGCGCATGAGCGATTGCATCAAGCTCGCGGCGAGTATTACGCCAAGCAATATTTTCAGCCCATACGGCAAGGGTACGAATACCACGCACCCGGCCGCGGTGAGATGCCCGAGTGTCAGCCCGGCGGCCAACCGGCGGGAAGATTTGAGCGGCAGCCTCAGCATGCGCGCAGCCGCTCCATCACTGCTTGCAGTTCAGGGGCGGCGCTGGCTGCTTCACCGGTGATGAGCGTCCACAGCTCTTCATCTCCGGCTTCGAGCAGGGTTTCAAACGCCTGCTTCGATGTGGAATCCATCGCCAAATAATCCTGTTCCAGAAATTGATTCAGTACCAGATCGAGCTCGAGCATGCCGCGCCGGCATTTCCAGCGCAGGCGGTTGATTTCGCTCATACGGTGCGGCTCACCAGCAGGGCTTTGATGTGGCCGATGGCTGCGGTGGGATTGAGACCCTTGGGGCAGGCTTCGACGCAGTTCATGATGCCGTGGCAACGGAACAGGCGGTAGGGATCTTCCAAATCGTCCAGCCGCGCATTGGTGGCTTGGTCGCGGCTGTCGATGATGAAGCGCCAGGCTTGCAACAAACCGGCGGGGCCAACGAATTTATCCGGGTTCCACCAGAACGAAGGACAGGCGGTGGAGCAGCACGCGCACAGCATGCATTCATACGCGCCATCCAGCTCGGCGCGCTCGGCGGGAGACTGCAAGCGCTCGATCTCCGGCTCCGGGTCGTGGTTGATCAGGTAGGGTTGAATCGAGCGGTACTGCTGATAAAACTGCGTCAAATCCACAATCAAATCGCGGATCACCGGCAGGCCCGGCAACGGGCGCAATTCGATCGGCTGTTTTAAACCCGCCAAGGGCGTGATGCAGGCCAGGCCGTTTTGGCCGTTGATGTTCATCGCATCCGAGCCGCACACGCCCTCGCGGCAGGAACGGCGCACTGACAAAGTCGGGTCGATATCCTTGAGCGCCAGAATCGCATCCAGCAACATCTTGCCTTCGGGCGCGATGTCGAGCGTATAGGCTTGCATGCTGGGGGCAAGCCCCGACTCGGGCTGATAGCGGTAGATTGAAAAACGCATGGCGGCTCCGCGGGGCTGGTTCGCGCTATTTTACTAGTAACCCCACATGCGATGCACGTCCAGCTTGGCCGCGCGATCGCGCGCCACCATCTCGCGAATCGCATAATCCGCTTCAGCCGAGTCACGTTTCAGCGGATGCGGCAGCGGCGCGCCACGGGGACCGATGACGGCTTGCACGATAGGCTTCATGGCGTTCTCGCCACGCCGGCTGACGATGCCGACTTCGCCGTTTTGTAGCCTAACGTAGGTGCCGGGCGGAAACACGCCCAACTCCTTGATGAACAGTTGCGCCAGATCGGCATCCATTTCCCCGCCGCGTTTCAGGAAAATATCGCGCAAGGCGTCGCGCGCCAGAATCTGCTGCCGGTACACGCGCGGCGTGACCATGGCGCTATAGGTGTCCGCCAGCGCAATGATGCGCACCGAAAGCGGGATCGCCTCGCCGCGCATGGCGCCGGGGTAGCCCGATCCATCCAGCTTTTCGTGGTGATGCAGTACCGTCGCGATCCACAAATCATCTTTCACCCCGCTGGCAAGCAGCATATCCACTGCTTGCAAGGGATGCATGCGTATCTCGGCTTTTTGCTCCTCGGTCAAGGGACCATCCTGTTTTTGCAATTGCTCCTGCAATACGATCATGGCGACATTCGCGGTCAGCGCGGCGGCCAGCATGATTTGCCGCCCCTCCGGCGGCATGCCTTTCTTGCGTCCGATCAACTCCGCGAGGATGGTCACATGCAGCGGATGCGTAATGGTATAGCGGCTCTCGGTATCGAGATGCAGCATGCCCAATGCGGCATCCGCATCCAGCTCGCACACTGATTGAATGTCCTTGGTGAGCTTGATTACGCGCTCCGTGATATCCGCGCTCTGCCCGCTGACGATGCCCTCGAACAGGCCGCGCAGGCGGCGCTTGAATTCCTCGATGATATGAAACGGCGAGGTTTTCTCCGCTGGACGCGGAATCGGCACTTCAACCGGCGCTGGCTTTAACGTGACAAACAGGCCGCGCTCGATCAAGCCTTCGATCTGGCGCTGGCTGGTGACCGTTATCCCCTTGCGCAAGAGCAGCGTGCCGCCCGCGTCAAAGCAATCCCAGGCGATGGGTTCGCCGATTTTGATTTCAGATAGGTTGATTCTGAACATGGAAAAACCGCCAAATCCTTGCTTCAGGGCACGTCATTTTTATCGACCCTGATAGCATTAAGTTTAGGCAATCCGCTACTCGGCGGAAAACCCCGTCAATAGGTACGGGGTTGGGGCGGGAAAGACTCCACCGTCAAAGGCTTAAGCCGGACCGGTTTGTAGTCGAGACGGCCGCCTTCGAGGAAATACAGGCTGTGCTTAAGCCAATTTTTGTCGTCGCGCGCCGGAAAATCCGCCTGCGAATGCGCGCCCCGGCTCTCGTGCCGGGCGCTGGCCGAGACGATGCTCGCAAGCGCCGTTTCCAACATGTTCTCCAGCTCCAGCGCTTCGATGCGCGCGGTGTTGAAGATTTTGCTTTGATCGTGTAGCACCGCATGCGACAAGCGTTCGCGCAGCGCTTGGATTTTATCCACGCCCTCGCGCAAACCCGCGCTGGAGCGGAAAACGCCGCAGTGATCTTCCATGACACGGCGCATGGCTTCGCGAATCTCGGGAATCGATTCACCCGTCCCATTTCGCGCCCAGCGCGCCAAACGCCCCAGGGCGAGTTCGCTGGCTTCTCTCGGGATCGGGCGCGGATAAGGATTTTCGCGCAAATAATCCAGCATATGGCTGCCGGCGGCGCGGCCGAACACCACGATGTCGAGCAGCGAATTGCCGCCTAAGCGATTGGCGCCATGCACCGACACGCAAGCGCATTCGCCCACCGCATACAGCCCCGGCACGGCTTCTTCCGGCCCGGTGGCGGTCGGCGCCACGACTTGGCCGTGGCGGTTGCTCGGGATGCCGCCCATCATGTAATGCGCGGTGGGAAAGACCGGAATCGGCGCCTCGATCGGATCGGCGTGGGCGAAGCGGCGCGCCAGATCGCGGATGCCGGGCAGGCGCGATTTTATTTTGTCCGCACCCAGATGATCCAGCTTGAGCCAGACATGGTCGCCCTGCTCGCCGCAACCGTTGCCCGCGCGCACTTCGGTGAGAATGGCGCGGCTCACCACATCGCGGCTGGCCAGATCGGTGGTGGCCGGCGCATAGCGCTGCATGAAGCGCTCGCCGTGCTTATTCACCAGAAATCCACCCTCGCCGCGCGCCGCTTCGGAAATCAGATTGCCTACGCCCGCGATGCCGGTCGGATGGAATTGGAAAAACTCCATATCCTGCAGCGGAATGCCGGCGCGCAGGGCCATGCCCAAGCCGTCACCGGTGTTGATCAGCGCATTGGTGGAGGTGCGGAAGATACGCGCCGCGCCGCCGGTCGCAAGCAGCGTGGCGCGCGCTTCGATCAGCAGCGGCTCGCCGCTTTCGATTTCCAAGGCCACCACGCCCAATACATAGCCCTCTTCATCCTTCACCAGATCAAGGGCGTAGAACTCGTCGAAGAAATGCGTCTTGGCGCGGATATTCTGCTGATACAAGGTATGCAGCATGGCGTGGCCGGTTCGGTCGGCGGCGGCGCAGGCGCGCACCGCCTGGCCCTGGCCGAAGTGGGTGGATTGACCGCCGAAGGTGCGCTGGTAGATTTTTCCGTTATCCAGGCGCGAGAACGGCAAGCCGTAATGCTCCAGTTCATGCACCGTCTGCGCCGCCGCGCGGCACATGAATTCGATGGCGTCCTGATCGCCCAGATAGTCCGAGCCCTTGATGGTGTCGTACATATGCCAATGCCAGTTGTCGGGCGAGACATTGCCGAGCGAGGCGTTGATGCCGCCCTGTGCGGCCACCGTATGCGAGCGGGTGGGAAATACCTTGGACACCACCGCGACTTTTAAATCGGCATCGGCCAGTTGCAGCGCCGCGCGCAAACCGCCGCCGCCCGCGCCGATCACCAAGGCGTCGAAGGTGCGCTTGGGCAAACTCATGCGACGCTCCATAGAATATTCACCGCCCACATCGAATAAATCAGCAACGCGACTATGGCGGCGGCTTGCAAGGGCAAGCGCAGCCGGGTTGGGTGGACATAATCCATCAGAATATCGCGCATGCCGACCCAGGCGTGGAGCAACAGGCTGAAGGCAAACAGCAGGGTGAAATAGCGCATCCAGGCCGCATCGAACAAGGCGCGCCAAGCGTGGTAATCCAGCGGCCGCTGCATGGCCAGCCATCCCAGCAAGGCCACGGTATAAATCAGCATGATGACCGCCGTGAGGCGTTGCGCCAGCCAATCCTTCACGCCGTAGTGCGCGCCCGAGACGATGCGTTTCACCATAGCCAGGCTCCCAGCGCTGCCGCGCCGCATGCCGCCGCCGCCAACACCGCCCAGGATGTGCGATGTGCTTGCGCAAGCGCTGCGCCCCAGCCCAGATCGAGCAGCAAGAAACGCAGTCCGGCAAAAAAATGATAAAAATACGCCGCGAGCAGGATGAATAACGCAAGCTTGATCAGCGGATTGCCGAGCGTCGCGGCAAATGAATCCGGCCCCGCCAGGGAAGCCTCGAATACGGCGAGCAAAAGGGGAATGCACAGAAATAAAAATGCGCCGCTGACCCGATGCAAAAAAGAAACAATGGCCGGCACAGGCTGCCGGATGCGGCGTAAATCGAGATAAACGGGGCGATCGGATTTCATGCGTGCTTGTAAAATGCTGGGATCGCCATTATGTTAACGAACCTAGGCGAAGAATTTTAAGCTTATTTTCCACAGGTTTTTTCCAACAAGCGGCCCCAATATGAATGCAAGCTGGCAAACTTTTCTCGAATCCCTGGGCGCCGTCATCCAGGACGGCCGCGTCCAGCATTTTGGCGACGCGCCGGCCGAGGTCCGCTACGCACTTGATCAAACCATTGTAGCCGATCTATCCGATCAGAGCCTGATCCAATTCACGGGCGAAGATGCGCAAACCTATTTGCAAGGCCAGCTCTCCAACGACCTGCGCCTGCTCGATGGCGGCAACAGCCAGTTCACCAGTTATTGCACGCCGAAGGGCCGGATGCTGGCCAATTTTCTGCTTTGGCAAGACGCGCCGAATAGCTATCTCGCGCAATTGCCCGCGAGCTTGCGCGAGCCGATTCAAAAGCGTCTCAGTATGTTTATATTGCGATCGAAAGTGAAAGTCAGCGACGCGAGCGATGCCTGGGTGCGTCTGGGCATGGGCGGGCCGGGCGCGCAAGCGGTGGCGGCAAGCGTGCTGGGCGAAGCGCCGTCCACGGCGCATGGTTTGGTGCATCATGCAAGCGGCAGCATACTAAGCTTGCCGGGCGGCCTGTTCGAATTGCTGATCGCGCCGGATCAAGCCAGCGCGATATGGCTCAAGTTGACGGCGCACGCCAAAGCGGTGGGCACGGCCTGCTGGGATGGGCTGATGATATGCGCCGGCATCCCCGCCATTTTGCCCGGCACGCAGGAAGCATTCGTGCCGCAGATGGTCAACTATGAATTGATCGGCGGCGTGAACTTCAAAAAGGGCTGTTATCCGGGGCAGGAAATCGTGGCCCGCACCCAATATTTGGGCAAGCTCAAACGCCGCATGTATATCGGCAATCTGATGCTGGATACCGCACCTGCTCCGGGGGATGAACTGTTCAGCGCCGACCTGCCCGATCAAGCGGCCGGCATGATCGTTAACGCCGCGCCCGCGGCCACTGGCGGCTATGACGTGCTTGCAGTGATTCAAATAGCGAGCGCGGAAGGCAACGCCATTCATTGGAAAACTTTGGATGGACCAACCCTGAAATTGGGCGTGTTGCCTTATGCCATCCCGGCGTAAGGGTCATGGCGAATTTCATCTTCCGGAGCGGCCATTGCCATGATTGTCAGTTCGGCTTGGCCGGCGGTTTGGCCGCAGGCGAAGGCGGCGGCGTAGCAACCGGCTTGGCGTCTTCCAGCACCTGAAAAAAAATTTCGTCCTGCTTCACCATGCCCAGCTCGGATCGAGCGCGCTCTTCGATTGCCCCATAACCGGTCTTCAGGTCTTTGACTTCCGCCTCCAGCGAGCTGTTGCGCGCCTTGAGGCGGATATTTTCCTGCTTCTGCTTGGTAAGCTCCTGATCGACTTCCCAAGCCTTGAGCCAACTGCCTTTGCCCAGCCACAAGGGATATTGCAGCACGGCAATCAGCCCAGCCAGAACGAGGATGAGCCAGCGCAGGTTCATCAGTTGATTTGGTAGAACGCCTCGCGGCCGGGATAGGTGGCGCTGTCGCCGAGCTCTTCTTCGATGCGCAGCAGTTGATTGTATTTCGCCATGCGATCCGAGCGTGAGAGCGAGCCGGTCTTGATTTGCAGCGCGTTGGTGGCGACGGCAATGTCGGCGATGGTCGTATCCTCGGTCTCGCCCGAGCGATGCGACACCACGGCGGTGTAGCCGGCGCGCTTGGCCATTTCGATCGCGGCGAAGGTTTCGGTGAGCGTGCCGATTTGGTTGATCTTGATCAGGATCGAATTCGCCACGCCCTGCTGGATGCCTTCACGCAGAATCTTGGTGTTGGTCACGAATAGATCGTCGCCGACCAGTTGCACTTTCTTGCCGAGCTTGTCGGTGAGCAGTTTCCAGCCCGCCCAATCATGCTCGCTCATGCCGTCTTCGATGCTGATGATCGGATACTTGTCGCACCAGCTCGCCAGTAGCCCGGTAAATTCGGCCGAGGTCAGCGCGCGCTTGTCGGCGCTCAGCGTGTAGCGTTCATTCTCATAAAACTCGGAACTGGCACAGTCGATGCCAATGGCGATATCGGCGCCAGGCGCATAACCGGCGGCCTTGATCGCTTCCATGATGACCTTGAGCGCGGCTTCGTTATTTTCGAGGTTTGGTGCAAAACCGCCTTCGTCACCCACCGTCGTGACATGACCTTGGCCATCGAGGATTTTTCTCAGCGAGTGGAATACTTCCGCGCCATAGCGCAGCGCTTCGCGGAAGCTTTGCGCGCCGACCGGGATGATCATGAATTCTTGCATGTCGATGCTGTTGTTGGCGTGCGCGCCGCCGTTGATGATATTCATCATCGGCACCGGCAGATACATCGGCCCCGCGCCGCCGAGGTAACGGTAGAGCGGCAAGCCGGATTCTTCGGCGGCGGCCTTCGCCACCGCCAGCGATACGGCCAGAATCGCGTTGGCGCCCAGGCGTTCCTTGTTCTCGGTGCCGTCGAGGTCGATCAGGGTTCGGTCGATAAAGGTCTGCTCTTCCGCATCGAGGCCGATGATCGCTTCGCAAATTTCGGTGTTCACATTTTCCACCGCGCGCAATACGCCTTTGCCGTTGTAGCGCTGCTGATCGCCGTCGCGCAACTCAACGGCTTCCTTGCTGCCGGTCGAGGCACCGGAGGGCACGGCGGCGCGCCCGATCACGCCGGATTCCAGCAATACATCCGCTTCCACCGTGGGGTTGCCGCGCGAATCCAGAATCTCGCGCGCGATCACATCAACAATTGCACTCATAATAGTTTCCTTATTTTTTTCTCACCACGGAGGACGCGGAGGACACGGAGGAAAATCCTTTTTTATTGGTT